>NZ_JAOCDM010000099.1 GCF_029840925.1 Pseudomonas sp. GD03858 | reverse complement strand
CATCCTCGACCCCGCGCACATCGCCGACAGCTACTGGTTCCTGCATGCCCAGCCACGGGATGCCTGGACCTTCGAACTGGACCTGCGCCCGTGGATGGAGCGCTGGTAAGTCTCACCCTCATACAAGGAGCGAATCATGAACAAGACCGTCGAGTTCTTCCTGGACCTGGGCAGCCCCGCCACTTACCTGGCCTCGACCCAGCTACCCGCCCTATGCGCGCGTCACGGGGCGCGGTTGGTGTACAAACCGATCCTACTGGGCGGGGTGTTCCAGGCCACCGGCAATGCTTCGCCGGTGATGGTGCCGGCCAAGGGGCGCTATATGCGCATCGACCTCAAGCGCTATGCCGATCGCTATCGCGTGCCCCTGACCCTGCCGCCAGGGTTTCCGGTCAACACCCTGAACCTGATGCGCGGGCTGATCGGCGTCCAGTTGTTTGCCGAAGAGCGGTTCGAGGCGTTGTTGAAGGTGCTGTTCGAAGGGTTGTTCGTGCACGGGCGCAATCTGGGAGACCCTGCGTTGCTGGGTGAAACCCTGGCTGCGGGTGGTTTCGAGGCCGAGGTGTTCCAGGCGCTGGCCGCCCGGCCCGAGGTCAAGGACGCCTTGCGCAAAGCTACCGAGGAGGCGGTCGAACGTGGTGTGTTCGGGGCGCCGACGTTCTTTGTCGACGGGCAGATGTTCTTCGGCCAGGACCGGCTGGATTTTGTCGAGCAAGCACTGGCTCGACAGGCATGACCGGGAGACGCCAGGGCGTGCCTCAGGCCAGCAGCCGCTCTATTTGTCCGCGTTCCCAGATGCTCAGATGATCGACCGGATTGGTGCCGTAACGGTGCCAGTCGTCCAGCGTGCCCCGGCGTCCATCCGGGCATTGGCAGTGGCTGCAGTGGGCCAGGCCTTCGCCGTCCAGCACCAGGGTCAAGCGCCAGCCGTCGACCAGCACCTCGACCTGCCCGCCGGCCAGGCGGGCGACCGTCACCAGCGGCCGCACGCCAAGGGCGGCGTCACGCAGGCACTGGTACGCCTCGCGACTGGAGACGTCGGGCATGGGATCAGAAATTCGCCGGGGTGTTGGCGCTGATGATCTCGGCCTCATCGGGGCCGATGTTCTTGAAAGTGTGGGGCAGCGTAGTGGGGATGTAGTAACCATCGCCCGCGTTGAGCACGCTGACCTGGCCATCGACCCACAGCTCCATGGTGCCCCGGGTGACCAGGCCGCATTCCTCGCCTTCGGCATGCACGATCGGCTCGCCGGAGTCGGCGCCCGGCGCGTACAGCTCGCGCAGCATGCGCATCTGCCGGCCTTCGACACTGGCGCCGATCAACAGCATGCGCAGGCCGTTGCGCCCCAGGTCGGGCTGCTCGCCGCCGCGGAACACGTAGCGTTCCTCGCGCACGGGCTCGTCAAAGCTGAAGAATTCCGCCAGGGACATGGGAATCCCTTCGAGCAGTTTCTTGAGGGAACTGACCGAAGGGCTGACCCGGTTCTGCTCGATCTGCGAGATCGTCGAATTGGTCAGGCCGCTGCGGCGGGCCAGTTCCCGTTGGGAGAGGTTGTTGCGTTCACGCACCAGCTTGAGTCGTGTCCCCGTGTCCATAGCCGCCTTGTTTGCAGAGGTGTCAAAAATAATGGGCGACGCATTAAAGCACACTCTGCACAGGTTGCGCGCTGTAGCTCTCAGTGCCGCTGGTCAGCGGGCGCCGGCCACAGGCCGACCACCAGCAACAGGGCGCCCACGGCCAGGAACGGCAAGCGTGGGTCGAGGGCATAGACCAGGGTCCCGGCCAGCGGCCCGACCACCGCGCCCATGCCCTGGGCCGCGCCGATGGAGCCGGCCGTGGCGCCTTGCTCGGAGGCGTGCATGGCGTTGGCCGCCAAGGCGGAAAACGCCGGGAACACGAAGCCCATGCCGAACGCGGCGACGAAGAACGCGCCCCACAGCCAGGGCGCGCTGGTGGCCAGGGCGGCAGCGGCGAAGCCCAGCCCCGAGACACTGGCGCCGACGCGGATCATCTTCAGCGGCGGCCATTCGAGCCGGCGCAGGAACACCTGGGCCAGCATCAGCGCCACACCCACGGTGGTCAGGGCGATGCCGGCGGCCTGGGCGGCGGCGGTCGACTCCAGATGCAGGCGGTCGATGGCGAAGAAGCCGACGGCGATCTGCGACACGGTCACGCTGAGCATGGCGCTGAAGGCCACCAGCAGGGGCCGGCGCAGGCGCGGGTCGGACAGTCGCACCGGGTTCGGCGCGTGCGCCTGGGCCAAGGGCTGTGGCTTGAGCTTGAACAGCAGCACGACGAAGGCCGTGGCCGGCAGCAGCGACATCGCATAGAACGGCATGCTCAGGCTGTAGCGCGACAGCAGCGCGGCCACCGCTGGGCCGAGCACCAGGCCGACGGCGTTGGCGGCGCCCAGCGAGGCCATGGCCCGGGCCCGGCGCTGGGGTTCGATGTGGTCGGCGATCAGCGCGTTGCCGCCCACCGGCAGCGCGGCATAGAAGGCGCCGATCATGCCCCGCGCCAGCATCAGCCCGAAGAAGGCCAGGGTCGCGCCTGGCAGCCAGCGCAGCGCGCCATCGATGAACAGGCACAACAGCCAGTAGGCCAGGGTGAAACCGCCGCTGCCCAGCAGCAGCACGCGGCGTCGGCCATAGCGGTCGGCCAGGCGCCCCCAGGGCCGCGCGAGCAGGACCCAGACCACGCCGGCCACGGTCACCGCCGCGCCGGCCTGCCAGGTGGCCATGCCCAGCAGGCGGGCGATCGGGCCGATCAGGGCGACGAAGGCCATCATCGACATGGTGCAGGCCATGTTGACCAGCATCAGTGGACGCAGGTCCAGGGTGCTGGCCGGGGTGAAGGTGGCAGGGTCCTTTGCGACGTTCATGGGGCAGTCCAGGGCAGTTCGACGAAATGAGCGACGATGTTAGTAATAATTATTTACATTTGTCGACCCCGGCAGTGCTCATTCACTGCGGCGCAACGGGCCTGGCCACATGCTACGCAAGACGCCGTCGCGGCGCACCAGTGCGTGCATCAGGGCCGCGCCCAGATGCGCCAGCACCGTGGCGAACAACAGGTAGCCCAGCCAGCCGTGGGCCTGGCGCAGCACGGCGTACAGCGCCAGGTCGTGGGGGGCGATGGCGGGCAGTTGCAAGGGGCGCGGGTAGCCACCGGCCGAGAGCATGGCCCAGCCGAGCAGCGGCATGGCCAGCATCAGGCCGTACAGCAGCAGGTGCGAGGCGCCGGCGGCCAGCCGATGCAGGCGTGGCAGGTCGGCGGGCAGCGCTGGATGCGCCAGGCTCAGGCGCAGGGCGATGCGCACGAGCACCAGCGCCAGCAGGGCCAGGCCGGTGGCCTTGTGCAGCTCGACCAGCAGCGGATGGCGGGGTGACAGGTCGCCGACCATGGCCACGCCGATGAACAGCATGGCCAGGATCAGCACGGCCATCAGCCAGTGCAGCAGCCGGGCCAGGGGGTGGAAGGCGGTGGCGGTCATGGGCGGGCTCCTTCGGTCAGGGTTTCGTGGCTGCGGCGATTGAAGGACACCGAGTAGGCGGCCGAGCGGGCGGCGAGGATCGGGTCGGCGGAGGGTTCGATGCCATGGGGCAGGATCAATGGATCGAAGTTGAGGTCGCGGCAGGCGCCTTGCTCGGGGCCGTCGACCCGTTCCAGCACCAGGGTGCCGGCGTCGATGCTGGGTCGCCCGGCCGGCCAGGGGCGGGCCGGATCGTCCACCGGATCGCCCGCTTCGGCCAGGGTCAGGCGCAAGGTCCAGCGCAGCGGGCCCTGGGCCAGGCGCTGTTGCAGGTCGTGTTGAAGGAACTGCTTGTCATCGACCTGGGCGGGCAGGGCGGCGAAGGGCGTTTGCGGCTCCAGGGTCCAGCGCACCGGCTGGGCCTTGCCGTCGGCATCGATCAGGCGAAAGGCGTTGATGCTGTTGTAGGCGGTGCTGGCGAAACTGTCGCTGGCCTTGTAGCTGGCCGCCCACTGGCGAAACGCCGCGCTCTCCGGGTGGCGGGCGAAGAACGCTTGCAGTTTCGCCGGGTCCGGCTTGCCGGTGGCCGGATCGGGCGCCCCCGCCAGCACCTGCTCGTAGAATGCCTCGGGCGTGCTCACCGCCAGCACTGGCGGGTTGTTCATGCCGGTGCGCCAGACCTGCCCGTCATCGCTGCTCAACTGGATGGCCAGGCTGCGCACTGGTATGGCGGTGTCCGGGGCGAACGGGTTGGCGCCGCCGATGGCGAAACGACCGATCACCGGCACGTGGGCCTGGCTGAAGACCCGGGCGCTGGACAGCGACGCGGCCTGCCCACTGCCCTGGAAGTAACCGCTGACGCACAGGCCCTTGGCATGGTTCTTTCGATAACCGGGGTGATGCCCGGCCTGGGCCTCGAAGGTGTCGATGATGCGCTGCGGGGTCAGCCGTGGCGCGCCGATCCAGCCGGCGGCATAGGCGAAGCCCGCGCCCAGGGCGGCGAGGGTGGCGCCGATGGCGGCCAAGCGCAGGGCCTTGGCGCAGCCGTGCAGGGGAGTGGTCATGGGGACGCTCCGGTCAGGTGGAATGAGCCGGTACGACGGGGTGGCAAACGATTTATTCCCGCCGGGGAATAGATTTCGTGCTGGGTCGTCTGCCCTTTACACTGACAGCCCGATGGGGCCCGGAACCCGACCATGCACGATCTGGACGACCAACAATGGCGCGAGCTGCTGCAACGCCTGCGCCGCTTCGCCCTGTGGCTCACCCGTGAGCCTGGCAGCGCCGACGACCTGGTCCAGGCCACCGCCGAGCGGGCGCTGAGCCGGCGTGGCCAGCAGCGCGACGTCGACAGCCTGCGGCCCTGGCTGTTCACCATCCTTTATCGACTGTTTCTCGACGGCAAACGGCGTGAGCGCCTGCACGCGCGCTGGCTGGGTTGGTTCGGTCGGGCGCAGGCCGAGGAGCCGGTCGGTGGCGAGGTCGAGAGCATCGTCCAGGCCCAGGCCGACCTGCAGGCCTTCGCTCGCTTGTCGGCCGAGCAGCGCGCGCTGCTGTTGCTGGTCAGCGTCGAGGGCTTGAGCTACAAGGAAGCGGCGCAAACCCTGGGCATTCCCATCGGCACGGTGATGTCGCGCCTGTCGCGTGCCCGTGCCACCCTGCGAGACCTGACCGAAGGCCAGCCGACGCCCCCGGCCCTGCGGAGACTGAAATGACGCGCCTGATTCCCACCGAGCACGAGCTGCATGCCTATGTCGACGAGCGGCTGGAGCCTGCGCGCCGCGCCGAAGTCGAGGCATGGCTGGCCGCCAATCCGCAGCAGGCGGCGCGGATCGAGGCATGGCGCAGCGATGCCCGGCGCCTGCGCGCGGCGCTGGCGGACTTTGGCGAACGGCCCAGCGACCCGCAGCTCGACCTTGCCCCGCTGCGGCGTCAGTTGCGTCAGCGTCGCCAGCGTCGCCTGGCTTCGGCGGCCGTGCTGCTGGTCGCCCTGGGCCTTGGCGGGCTGGGTGGCTGGCAGGCGCGGGAGGCGACCCTGGTGGCCGGCAACCTGCCGATGGCCGATGCGGTGCAGGCGCACCGTCTGTTCGCCGAGGCGACCTCGCTGGATATCCAGGCCAGCGACCCGGCGCGCCTGCAGGCCTGGCTCGGGCGTCACTTCAATCGCGTGGGACAGTTGCCGGACCTGGCCAGCTACGGTTTTCAGCCGGTGGGCGCCAGGCTGCTGAGCAACGAGGCGGGGCCGGCGGCGCTGCTGGTGTTCCAGGACCGCCAGGGACAGCGCATCAGCCTGTTCCTGCGCTCGCCCGGCGAGCATTTCGAGCGCATGCCCACTGGGCAGCGCACCGATGGCCAGTTGCAGGCCCGCTACTGGTCCCACGGCGACTACAACTTCGCGCTGGTCAGCGCGGCGGACGATAGCCGTGGCGAACAGTTGCGCCAGGCGCTGGGCGTCAGCCTGTAAGCAGGTCGAGCAGATGCTGGTGACAGCGGCTGCCCAGGCCCCGGGGACATGTGGCGCGCTATGCCGTAAATTGCGACTCGCCGGCCTCGGGTTGCGCCTGGCTGTCCTGGCGGACATCGAGGTAGACGGCACCTGCGCACAAACCGACCAAGCCCAGGCTGGCCAGCACGATGTCACCCAGCACCATGCCGATGATCAGTAGCAGCAAACTGAGGCGAAACAGTGTGGTCATGACCTTCTCCCAGGCAGCGCCGGACAATCCCTGGGCCTTACCATAACGCTCTGGCTGCGGTGGTGCAGCACCCTGGCCGTTCATTCACCTGCTTTGGCAGAACGGGCGTCACTTGACGCCCCGCAGCATCCCTGATTTCATTGAAACCGTTTTCATCAACCCTGCACGAAGGCAAACAAGAAGGGCACAGGGGTGGACAAAGCAGCAGCTCCCGCACGCGCACGGGTCACCATCAGCGAGGTCGCCAAGGCGGCAGGCGTCTCCAAGGCAACGGTTTCGCGCTTCATGGGCGAGGACCGGCAACTGCTCGCCGAAGCGACCGCCCAGCGCATCGAGGCGGTGGTCGAACGCCTCGGCTATCGTCCCAACCGCATGGCCAGCGCGCTCAAGCGCGGCCGCACGGGGTTGATCGGGATGCTGTTGGCGGATATTCGCAACCCCTATTCCATCGCGGTGATGCACGGCGTCGAGATGGCCTGCCGCCGGCATGGCTACAGCCTGGTGGTGTGCAACACCGATCGCGACGACGACCAGGAGCGCAGCCATCTGCAGGCCCTGCAGTCGTACAACGTCGATGGGCTGATCGTGAACACCCTGGGCCATCGCGCCGATGAGCTGGCCAACCTGGCCCGCGAACTGCCGATGGTGCTGGTCGACCGGCAGTTGGCCGGGCTGGCGGTCGACCTGGTGGGCCTGGACAACGGCGACGCCGTCGAGCAGGCACTCGACCACCTGGTGCTTGGCGGCTATCGCGACATCCTGGCCGTGACCGAGCCGCTCGACGGCACCAGCTCCCGCCAGGAGCGCGTCGATGCGTTCCAGGCCTCCATCGCCCGCCGCAGGGGCGTGCGTGGGCAAGTGCTGGAGGTGGGCGCACGGCTGCACGAGCAGCTTTCCGGCTTCATCGCCGGGGCAGGGCACGGCCCGCAGGCGCTGTTCACCTGCAACGGCGTCGCCACCCTCGAAGTGGTGCGCGCGCTGCACGCGCGAGGCGGTGCGCTGTTCCAGGACGTCGGTCTGCTCGCGCTCGACGAGCTGGACTGGTACCCCTTGGTGGGCAGTGGCATCAGCGCGTTGGCCCAGCCCACCGAACGTATCGGTGCCGCGGCGTTCCAGTGCCTGCTGGAGCGCCTGCAAGGCAACCATTCGCCGGCTCGACGCCTGGATTTGCGCGCCGAGCTGATCGCGCGAGGTTCTACCCGATTGCAACGATGACCGCGTTCGGAACGCGGTTCGGCTTGGCTAAAAATGAAACCGGTTTCATCTACAACAACAAGGATCACCGCGATGCGTACGCACACTGTCTCCATCAGCTTGTCGAGTTTCGGCGCCGATGCCGTGAGGCACCATGGCCAGGCCAGCTACCTGCCATTGCTGGCCGCTGCCGGTGCACAGCGGGTGGAATGGCGCGAGGAACTGTTCGACACCGTGCCCGATGCCGCCACCCTGGCCAGCCTGGCCGCTGAGCATGGCTTGCAGAGCCTGTATTCCTCGCCGCTGGAGCTATGGCGCGAGGATGGCAGCCTGGAACCGGCCATCGCCCAGCGCCTGCGCCTGGCGGACGCAATCGGCGCGGTGGCCCTGAAGGTATCGCTGGGGCACTACCAGGACGGCTGCGACCTGCAGGCCCTGGCGCCGTTGTTGCAGCACAAGGCGGCGCTGTATGTGGAAAACGACCAGACGAACCACGGCGGTCGCCTGCAGACCCTGGCGCGATTCTTCCGCGAGGCGCAGGAACAGGGCGTGGCGCCGAGCATGACCTTCGACATCGGCAACTGGTACTGGCACGACGAGTCGCCGCTGCTGGCCGCGCAATTGCTGGGCCGCTGGGTGCGCTACGTGCACTGCAAGGCGGTGGCGCGACGTGCCGACGGGCGACTGGTGGCGGTGCCGCCGCAGGACCTCGACCTGGCGCAGTGGCGCGAGCTGATGACGCATTTCGCCCCCGGCCTGCCGCGCGCCATCGAGTACCCGCTGGTCGCTGAAGACCTGCTGGCATTCACGGCGCAACAGGTCGCGCAACTGGCGCAGCTGGAAGGGCAGGTGTGCCATGGCTGAGCGTGACGTGCTGTGCTTCGGTGAAACCATGGCCATGTTCGTGGCGGCGCAGCCGGGCGACCTGGCCACCGTCGAAGGCTTCGGCAAACGCATTGCCGGCGCCGACAGCAACGTGGCCATCGGCTTGGCGCGCCTGGGCTTGCGCGTGCAGTGGCTGAGCCGGGTCGGCAACGACTCGCTCGGTGCCTTCGTGCTCGACACCCTGCGCCAGGAAGGCCTGGACTGCTCGAGCGTCGAGATCGATGCCGAGCACCCCACGGGCTTTCAGCTCAAGGAGCGCTGCGATGATGGTCGCGACCCCAGGGTCGAGTACTTCCGCCGTGGCTCGGCAGCCAGCCGGCTGTCACCCGCGCAACTACGGCCCGCCTTGCTGCAGGCCCGGCACCTGCATGCCACCGGTATCCCGCCGGCGCTGTCGAGCGGTTGCCGCGACCTCTGCCATCAACTGCTCGACGGCATGCGCGCCAATGGCCGGAGCATTTCCTTCGATCCCAACCTGCGGCCTTCGCTGTGGCCGGATCGCCAGACCATGGTGCGCGAGATCAATGCCCTGGCGGCCAAGGCCGACTGGGTGCTGCCGGGACTGGAGGAAGGTCGCCTGCTGACCGGTCGCCAGTCGCCGCAGGCCATCGCCGAGTTCTATCTGGAGCAGGGTGTGCGCTGCGTGGCCATCAAGCTCGGCGCCGAAGGTGCCTACTGGCGCGATGCCCACGGCGAGCACGGCGTGGTCCCCGGCCAGCCGGTGGCGCAAGTGGTGGATACCGTGGGCGCGGGCGATGCCTTCGCCGTCGGCGTCATCAGCGCCTTGCTCGAAGGCCTGCCGCTGCGTGGCGCGGTGGCCCGTGGCAACTGGTGCGGCAGCCGCGCGGTGCAGAGCCGGGGCGACATGGAAGGCCTGCCGCAACGCCATGAGCTGGACCGTCACGAAAACGCTGCGCTCAACCTCCGTTGAACCGCCGGCCCGTCCGGCACCTGATGTGACAAGAACAACAAGACCAGGAGAACCCCAATGCAGATCGACCGACTCGCCCCCAGACGCTGGTGGTACATCATGCCCATCGTCTTCATCACCTACAGCCTGGCCTACCTCGACCGGGCCAACTACGGCTTCGCCGCGGCCTCGGGCATGGCCGACGACCTGAAGATCACCCCGGCGCTGTCGTCGCTGCTCGGTGCGCTGTTCTTCCTTGGCTATTTCTTCTTCCAGGTGCCGGGCGCGATCTATGCGCAGAAGCGCAGCGTCAAGAAGCTCATCTTCGCCAGCCTGATCCTCTGGGGCGGGCTGGCCACGCTGACCGGAGTGGTGTACGACATCTATCTGCTGATCGTCATCCGCTTCCTGCTGGGCGTGGTCGAGGCTGCGGTGATGCCAGCCATGCTCATCTACCTCTGCCATTGGTTCACCCGCGCCGAGCGCTCGCGGGCCAACACCTTCCTGATCCTCGGCAACCCGGTGACCATCCTGTGGATGTCGGTGGTCTCGGGCTACCTGGTGCAGCAGTTCGACTGGCGCTGGATGTTCATCATCGAGGGCGCGCCGGCGATCCTCTGGGCGTTCATCTGGTGGCGCCTGGTGGATGATCGCCCGGAGCAGGCCAAGTGGCTGGAGGCCCGGGAAAAGCAAGCGCTGCGCGAGGCGCTGGATGCCGAGCAACAGGGCATCAAGCCGGTGAAGAACTACCGAGAGGCGTTTCGCTCGCCGACGGTGATCATCCTGTCGCTGCAGTACTTCTGCTGGAGCATCGGCGTGTACGGTTTCGTCCTCTGGCTGCCGTCGATCCTCAAGCAGGCGGCGGCGCTGGATATCGTCACGGCCGGCTGGCTGTCGGCGGTGCCCTACCTCGGCGCGGTGGTGGCCATGCTCGGGGTGTCCTGGGCTTCGGACCGGCTGCAGAAGCGCAAGCGCTTCGTCTGGCCGCCGCTTTTGATCGCCGCGCTGGCGTTCTACGGCTCCTACAGCCTTGGCACCGAGCACTTCTGGTGGTCCTACGCCTTGCTGGTGATCGCCGGCGCTTGCATGTACGCGCCTTACGGACCGTTCTTCGCCATCGTGCCCGAACTGCTGCCGGCCAACGTCGCCGGTGGCGCCATGGCGCTGATCAACAGCATGGGCGCGCTGGGTTCGTTCTCCGGCTCCTGGCTGGTGGGCTACCTCAACGGCGTGACCGGCGGCCCCGGAGCGTCCTACCTGTTCATGTGCGGCGCGCTGCTGGCGGCCGTGGCCCTGACCGCTGTCCTCAACCCTTTGCAACAGGCGCGCCGGCAATGCCTGGCGCCCAGCCGATAGGTATCGCGCAATGAAAAAACGCATCGTGCTCTACAAACGCCTGTCCGATGAGCTCATGGCCCGCTTGCAGGCGCATGCCGAGGTGACCCTGGTCGAGGCGCCCAGCGCCGATGGCCTGGCTCGCCTGCGCGCGGCGCTGCCGGGTGCCCATGGGCTGCTCGGCGCCAGCCTGCGCCTGGATGCCTCTCTGCTCGACCTGGCGCCGCAGCTGGAGGTGGTCTCCAGCGTCTCGGTCGGCGTCGACAACTACGACATCGACGCCCTTGACCAGCGTGGCGTGCTGCTGACCAACACCCCCGACGTGCTCACCGAGACCACCGCCGACACCGGCTTCGCCCTGATCCTGGCCTGTGCCCGGCGCGTGGTGGAGCTCGATGGCTGGATCCGTGCCGGCCACTGGCGGGCGGGGATCGGGCCGGCGCAGTTCGGCTGCGATGTGCAGGGCAAGACCCTGGGCATCGTCGGCATGGGACGTATCGGCGAAGCCCTGGCCCGCCGTGCCCATGCTGGTTTCGGCATGCGCGTGCTGTACCACACCCGCCAGCCGCGGCCCGAGGTGGAGGCGCGCTTCGCGGCCAGCCACCGCAGCCTGGAGGCATTGCTGGCCGAGTCGGATTTCGTCTGCCTGTGCCTGCCATTGACCGCCGAGACCGAGCACCTGATCGGGCAGGCGCAACTGGCGCTGATGAAGCCCTCGGCGATCCTGGTGAACATCTCCCGTGGCCGGGTGCTGGACGAGGCTGCGTTGTTCCAGGCTCTGGCCGAGCGGCGCATTCGCGGCGCCGGCCTGGACGTGTTCGTGCGCGAGCCGTTACCCGCCGATTCACCCTTGTTGCAACTGGACAACCTGGTGGTGACACCGCACATCGGCTCGGCCACCGAGGAGACCCGCGAGGCCATGGCCCGTTGCGCAGTTGAAAACCTGCTGGCCGCCTTGGCCGGCGAGCGACCGCAGAACCTGGTCAACCCGCTTGCCTGGTCGCGGCGAACCCCATGAGCGGGGCGAACACTGCGCTCGCCCCGTGCTTGCCACAACAACAGCCCTTGCCCGTTTCGATATCCCGGGGTCGCGCCGCGACCCTTCGGCAAAACAAGGCCGCTCCGCCGAGACAGCGCTGTCTCGGCCTGTGGCCCCGGGATCTTCATCGGTGAAGAGGGCGACGATTTCCGTATGACCTGATCAACAGAGAGACATCCTCATGTCCAAGGACCAACCCGCCTCCGTGCAACCGGCGCGCCGGGCGTTCCTGCGCCAATCCCTGACCCTGATCCCGGTGGCGACCCTCGCCAGCACAGGGCTAAGCGGCGCAGTGCTCGCCGACAGCGCCACCCCGGCACCCGCCGAACCGGCCCGACCGGCCCCGGCGCGTGCCTACCAGCCAAGCTTCTTCACCCAGGAGGAGTGGGCCTTCATCGGCGCCGCCGTGGCCGTGCTGATCCCCACCGATGCCCTCGGCCCCGGTGCGGCCGATGCCGGCGTACCCGAGTTCATCGACCGTCAGCTCAACACCCGCTACGGCAGCGGTGGGCTGTGGTACATGCAGGGGCCATTCCGCCCCGACGCGCCCAGCGAGCTGGGCTACCAGCTCAAGCTCAGTCCCCAGGAGATCTACCGGTTGGGCATTGCCGAAACCGACGCCTGGTGCCAGGCGCAGTTCGGCAAGGCGTTCGCCCAGCTCGGCCTTGAACAACAGCAGCAGGTGCTCGAGGCCCTGGACGGCGGTAAGCCAGACTTTGCCTCGGTGCCGGCGGCCACCTTCCTCGGCATGCTCTGGCTCAACACCCGAGAAGGCTTCTTCAGCGATCCCCTGCACGGTGGCAACCAGGGGCTGGCCGGCTGGAAACTGGTCGGCTTCCCCGGAGCCCGTGCCGACTTCATGGACTGGGTGGAGCGCGACGAGCGCTATCCCTTCCCACCAGTGTCGATCAGCGGCGAGCGAGGTTGAGCCATGAGCCAAGTGATGAAGAAAGTCGATGTGGTCATCGTCGGGTTCGGCTGGGCCGGGGCGATCATGGCCAAGGAGCTGACCGAGGCCGGGCTGCAGGTGCTGGCCCTGGAGCGCGGCCCGGCCCGCGACACCTACCCGGACGGCGTCTACCCGCAGACCATGGACGAGCTGACCTACAACTCGCGCAAGAAGCTGTTCATGGACATCTCCCGCGAGACCGTGACCTTGCGCCACAGCGTCAACGACGTGGCCGTGCCGTATCGCCAGTTCGGCGCCTTCCTGCCCGGCACCGGCACGGGCGGGGCGGGGCTGCATTGGTCGGGCGTGCATTTTCGCGTCGACCCGGTGGAGCTGCGCCTGCGCAGCCACTATGAGGAGCGCTATGGCAAGCGGTTCATTCCCGAGGGCATGACCATCCAGGACTTCGGCGTCAGCTATGAAGAGCTGGAGCCGTACTTCGATTTCGCCGAGAAGGTCTTCGGCACCTCCGGCACGGCCTGGTCGATCAATGGCCAGGTGGTGGGCCGTGGCAAGGGCGGCAACCCGTTCGCCGCCGACCGCTCCAGCGACTTCCCGCTGGTGGCGCAGAAGAACACGGTGTCGGCGCAGCTGTTCGAGAAGGCTGCCCGCGACGTCGGTTATCACCCCTACAACCTGCCATCGGCCAACACTTCCGGGCCGTACACCAACCCCTACGGCGCGCAGATGGGGCCGTGCAACTTCTGCGGCTACTGCAGTGGCTATGCCTGCTACATGTACTCCAAGGCCTCGCCTAACGTGAACATCCTCCCGGCCCTGCGCCAGGTGCCGAACTTCGAGCTGCGCAACAACGCCCATGTGCTGCGGGTCAACCTGAGCGCGGACAAGCGCCTGGCTACCGGTGTGACCTATGTCGACAGCCAGGGCCGCGAGGTGCAGCAGCCCGCCGACCTGGTGATCCTCGGCGCCTTCCAGTACAACAACGTGCGCCTGATGCTGCTCTCGGGCATCGGCAAGCCCTACGATCCGGTCAGCAACGAAGGGGTGGTCGGGCGCAACTTCGCCTACCAGAACATCTCCACCGTGACCGCGTTCTTCGACCGTGACAGCCACCACACCAACCCCTTCATCGGCGCCGGTGGCAATGGCGTGGCGGTGGACGACTTCAACGCCGACAACTTCGACCATGGCCCGCACGGCTTCGTCGGCGGCTCGCCGTTCTGGCTCAACCAGGCCGGGGCCAAGCCCATTTCCGGGACCAAGGTGCCGCCGGGCACGGCGAAGTGGGGCAGTGGCTGGAAGGCCGCGGTGGCCGACAGCTACCGACACATGCTGTCGATGGACGCCCATGGCGCGCACCAGTCCTACCGTGACAACTACCTGGACCTGGACCCGGTGTACAAGGACGCCTACGGCCTGCCTTTGCTGCGCATGACCTTCGACTGGAAGGACAACGACGTGAAGATGAACCGCTTCATGGTCGAGCGCATGGGCAAGATCGCCGAAGCCATGGGGCCCAAGGCGATCAGCGTGGGGCAAAAGGCGTTCGGCCAGCACTTCGACGCGTCCACCTACCAGACCACCCACCTCAATGGCGGCGCGATCATGGGCACCGACCCGAAAACCAGCGCGCTCAACCGCTACCTGCAGTGCTGGGACGTGCACAACGTGTTCGTGCCCGGCGCCTCGGCCTTCCCCCAGGGCCTGGGCTACAACCCCACCGGGCTGGTGGCGGCGCTGACCTATTGGTCGGCGCGGGCGATCCGCGAGCGCTACCTGAAGAACCCCGGCCCACTGGTGCAGGCATGAGGAAGGCCAACATGAAGACATTGCTCATCGCCATGCTCGGCCTGGGTGCCAGCACGCTGCTGCAAGCCGCCGAAACGGTGGATCCGGCGCAGGTCAAACAGGGCGAATACCTGGCCCGGGCGGGCGACTGCGTGGCCTGCCACACTGCCAAGGGCGGCAAGCCGTTCGCCGGTGGGCTGCCCATGGAGACGCCCATCGGCACCCTGTATTCGACCAATATCACCCCTCATGCGACCGGCATCGGCCAGTACAGCTACGAGGACTTCGAGCGCGCGGTGCGCCAAGGCATCGGCAAGGACGGTGGCACGCTGTACCCGGCCATGCCGTATCCGTCCTATGCGCGGGTCAGCGATCAGGACATGCGGGCGCTGTACGCCTACTTCATGCACGGTGTGCAACCGGTGGAGCAGCGCAACAAGGACAGTGACATTCCCTGGCCGTTGAGCATGCGCTGGCCGCTGGCGTTCTGGCGCGGGCTGTTCGCGCCGCCGGTGCGGCCGTTCGAGGCTGCCGGGCGCGACCCGGTGGTGGCGCGTGGCGCCTACCTGGTCGAGGGCCTGGGCCACTGCGGCGCCTGCCATACGCCACGGGCGTTGACCATGCAGGAAAAAGCCCTGGATGCCGGCGATGGCGAATCCTTCCTGGCCGGCAGCGCGCCATTGGAAGGCTGGATCGCCAAGAGCCTGCGCGGCGATCACAAGGATGGCCTGGGCAGTTGGGACGAGGCGCAGATCGTCGCCTTCCTGAAAACCGGACGCAACGAGCGCACGGCGGTATTCGGCGGCATGAGCGACGTGGTCGAGCACAGCATGCAGTACATGAGCGACGCCGACCTGACGGCCATTGCCCGCTACCTCAAGAGCTTGCCGCCGGTGAACCCGGACGACCAGCCGTTCCAGGAGGATCGCACGGTCGCCGAAGCGCTGTGGCGGGGCAACGACGGCAAGACCGGCGCGGCGCTCTATGTCGACAACTGCGGGGCCTGCCACCGTACCGATGGCAAGGGCTATGCCCGGGTGTTCCCGGCGCTGGCCGGCAACCCGGTGGTGCAGGGGGCGGACGCCACTTCGCTGATTCATATCGTGCTGGAGGGGGCGACCCTGCCGGCCACGGCGACGGCGCCTTCGACGTTCAGCATGCCGGGGTTCGGCTGGCGGTTGTCGGATCAGCAGGTGGCGGACGTGGTCAACTTCATTCGCGGCAGCTGGGGTAACCAGGCGGCAGCGGTGGATGCGGGGCAGGTGGCAGCGTTGCGCAAGGTGGCGCCGATGCCGCTCAAGGCTGAGTCGCTGATTGGCGATACCACGGGGATTGCAGAGCCCTGATCGAGTTGCAGGGGAGCGTGGGCGCGGCGAACCTTCGCTCCCACGCTACTGCCTGAGTGATAGCGCAATCTCGAAATCGCTTTGGTTTTCTTGATAAATAAATCTAACAATAAATCCCAATTAATTGATTTAAATAGAATTTATCTTTTTGAAGATGCGTGCTGAGCGCATTGCTCGTAGTACGTCTGCTTGATCGCCGTCGGCTGCAATCGCGAGCGGCTGTTGTACGTCTGCTCGGTAATCCCGAACGCCGTCATGCGCATCCATGGCTTGGCGAACTTGCGCACCTGCAGCTTCTTGCGCGTGGCATACAACGTTACTCCGGAGAGCTTGGCCTGCTGCGCCTCGGCAGCGATCTGCGCGCCCCAGCCGCAGACCTGGCGATCGTTCTGGCTCAGGGGCCGGGCTTGGGCCGCGGAGGTGACGGCGGCCAGCAGGCAGCCGGCCACGGTTGCTAGAATTACCCGCATATTGCTGTCCTAAGCATCTGAAGGAAAACGAAGTTTGCCCTCGCTTTCCGTGCTTGGGGGCCAGCAATTTGCCGTCAGGCGATGGCCATTCGCAGGTCGCCGTGCTGGCGCGTGCGCAGCGATTGCGCGGCCAGGGTCGCTATCCACAGCACGCAGATGCCGTAGTTCAGGCGCTGGTACAGACCGAACAGTTCACCGCTCTGTGCCGCCTTCGCCATCAGTACCACGGTGACCACCGACAGCACGGCGCACAGCAGTGACCAGCCGGCCAGCCTCGCGGAACGCGCCAGGCGTTTGCCCAGCCCGATCCACACCACGCAGGCCAACGTCAGCGAAAGAAACATCAGCAGGCCGCTGAGGTTGTGCATCTGTTGCGAGAAGGATGGCGCCACTGGCGCGCAGCCCCGGTCGCAGGGGAACCAGCCGGTTCCCAGGCTGCCCAGCCCGTGCAACAGCACCAGCAGTGCGCTGAACCGCGCCCACCCCGACTGCCGCCAGCGTCGCGCCAGGCCCCAGGCGAACAAGGCGAACAGCAGCGCCAGGGGGAAGTTGTTGACCCAGGGCGACAGCCCATGAGTGGGCGCATCGACCGCGCCGAGCTGGCTCATGGCCTGTTGCAGGTGGTCGTAGCCGGGGTAGGCCATGGCGGTCAGGGCAACCCCCAGTAGCAGCCAGAGCGGAATCAGCAGGCCGCTGGCGAGCAGCAGGCGATCGAACGTCTTCATGCAGTTGCCTTCCTTGGTGAGTGCAGGGCGCAGCCTACAGCGTTGCCATGGCTATTCGCCAGTCTCAGCCGCCATTGACCAGCATCACCACCAGCACGCAGGCCAGCAGCGCCAGGTAGGCCCGGGCATGCACGCTGTCGGGAATGCGCCCCAGCAGTGGCGCGCCCAGGTGCATGCCGAGCCAGGCGCCCACGGCCATCACCAAGGCCGCGCGCAGGTCGATGAAGCCGAGTATGCCCGGGCCAAGGTCGAGCCGACTGGCTGGCACCACGGCATAGACCAGCGTGGCGGCCAGCGCCATGGGCAATGACAACGGGTTGGCCATGGCGGTGGCGGCACGCATGCTGGCGCCGCGGCGGCGCATCAGCGGCACGGTCATGACGCTGCCGCCCACGCCGAGCAGCGCCGCCAGTGCGCCGATGGGCAGGCCGATCAGGCGTGTGCCGGCATTGCCCGGTGCGTCCAGGCGCTGTTCGCCTGCGCGCAGGAAGCCCGGACGCAGCCAGGCGTCCAGCAGGCTCAGCAGCAGGTAGGCGATGAACAGCCAGCGCAGCCAGGCGCTGGCCACGTACGGCGCTGCCCAGGCGCCAAGCAGCGCGCCCATGGCAATGGCCGGCGCCAGTGGACGCACCAGGTCCCAGCGCAGGCTGCCGGCGCGGTGATGACGCCAGGTGGCCAGGGCGCTGCTGAAGATCATCAGCGTGGCGGAGGTGGCCACGGCGATCTGCATCGCATGCTGCGCCACCTCAGTACCCGCGCCATGGCTGGTCAGCAGCAGGGCATACAGCAGCGGCACGGCGAAGAAGCCGCCACCGAAGCCGAACAGCAGGGTGGTGATGCCGGCGCACAGGCCGAACAGGCCGAGCAGGGGATAGAACATGGTGGTTTGACCTCGGGCCAGGGGGAGGTCCTGCAGCGTAGGGGGATGCCCCTTGGCTGGCATTCGCGAGTTGGCCAATAATCATCGCATTTCGGCCAGAGCCTAGCCGCCATGCGCAATATGCCGTTGTCCCAGGTCGATGCCACGCCGCGCGCGGTATTGGCCATCGCCACCGATTACCCGCCCGATACCCTGCTGCCCAGGCACGTCCATCGCCGGGCGCAGTTCCTGTATGGGATGAGCGGTCTGATGGAGGTGCTGACGGACGATGGCGCCTGGGTCATTCCGCCCGGCAGCGGGGTGTGGATTCCGCCCGGCAAGCCGCATCAGGTGCGCATGCGCGGCGTCAGCACACGCAGCCTGTACATCGAGCCGAGCGCGCTGCCCAGGCCGGGCGACGCGTGCGAGGCATTGCGGGTCGGGCCATTGCTGCATCAGCTGCTGCTGGCCAGCGCCGAGGTGCCTGCCTTGCATGACGAGTCAGGGCGCGATGGCCTGTTGCTGGGGCTTGTCCTGCACGAGCTGGGCAATGCCGAGCGCTTGCCGTTGTTCGCGCCGATGCCGAGCGAGCCGCGGCTGGCCAGTCTATGCCAGGCCTTCCTGGCGCAACCGCTGGTGCATGCCAGGGCCGAGTCCTGGGCGCGACGTTTGAACTGGAGCCCGCGCACGTTCAGCCGGCGCTTTCGCGAACAGACCGGGTTGTCGTTCGGCCAGTGGCGCCAGCAGGCCTGCCTGATGGCGGCGGTGACCCGGCTGGCGGCGGGCGAGGCGGTGACCCGCATCGCCCTGGACCTGGGCTATGAAAGCCCCAGCGCGTTTTCCAGCCTGTACCGGCGGGTCATGGGCCAGCCTCCGTCAGCTGCGCGCCAGACACATGAAAACCCCGGCGCACGTGTGTGATCGTACAACCGCTTGCGCTATCATCACGCCTGTCTTTCACAACCAGACATACAGGGCATGACAGAGCAGCAGGTACAGGCACGGACCCGGCGCAAGCCGCGCAGTCTGGCCCAGGAACTGGTCACGGTGCTGACCGAACGCATCCGCGCAGGCCAGCTCAAGCGCGGCGACAAGCTGCCCACCGAGTCGCAGATCATGGCCGAGGAGGGCGTCAGTCGCACCGTGGTGCGCGAGGCCATCTCGCGGCTGCAGGCCGCAGGCCAGGTCGAGACTCGCCACGGCATCGGCACCTTCGTGCTGGACGCGCCGAGCACTGGGGGCTTCAGGATCGACCCGGCGACCATCGTCACCCTGCGCGAGGTGCTGGCGGTGCTGGAGCTGCGCATCGCCCTGGAGATCGAAGCCGCCGGCCTGGCCGCCCAGCGCCGCAGCGATGAGGAGCTGGCCGGCATGCGCGCCGCGCTGGATGAGCTCAACGAAGGCGCGGCCCATGCCTCGGATGCCGTGTCGGCGGACTTCCAGTTTCACCTGCGCATCGCCCAGGCCAGCGGCAACCACTATTTCGCCGACATCATCAACCACCTGGGCACCAGCATCATCCCGCGCACCCGGCTCAATTCGGCGCGCCTGGCCCATGACGACCAGGCGCACTACATGAGCCGGCTGATGCATGAGCACGAGGCGATCTACGAGGCCATCGCCCGAGGTGACAGCGAGGGCGCGAAGATGGCCATGCGCATGCACCTGAGCAACAGCCGCGAGCGCTTGCGCCAGGCCCATCAAGAGGCCGAGGCGCAGGGCGTCTGATCGGTAATGGCCCCTTCGCGGGTAAACCCGCTCCCACAGGTTCTTCACCCTGTGGGAGCGGGTTTACCCGCGAAGAGGCAGACGCAGGCACCATAAAAAAGCCCTGCATGCGCAGGGCTCTTGCATCAAAGGGCTCTTAGATCGCCCCGTCACTCCACTGCCCATTCACCAACCGCCGCAGCCCCAGCGGGTTGCCATCGCGCAACGCCTCCGGCAGCAGCGCCTGCGGGTAGTTCTGGTAGCACACCGGCCGCAGGAAGCGATCGATGGCCAGGGTGCCGACCGAGGTGCCACGGGCATCGGAGGTGGCCGGGTAAGGCCCGCCGTGGACCATGGCGTCGCATACCTCGACCCCGGTCGGGTAGCCATTGACCAGGATCCGCCCGACCTTCTCCTCCAGCAGCGGCACCAGCCAGGCAAAGGCTTCCAGATCCTCCGGCTCGCCGATCAGCGTGGCGGTCAGCTGGCCACGCAGGCCGAGCAAGGCGGCGCGCAGTTGCTTGTGGTCGCTGACCTCGACGGCCACCGTGGCCGGGCCGAACACTTCCTCCTGCAGCAGCGGGTCGGCCTCCACCAGCAGGCGGGCGTCTGCCTTGAACAGCTGGGCGCGCGCCTGCTTGCCCTGTTGCGGCTGGCCGGCCAGGTGCTGGATGCCTGCATGGGCCTGCAAGTGTTCCAGGCCACCGACGTAGCTGCGCAGGCCGCCGGCGTTGAGCAGGGTCTGGCCTGCCTGTTGATCCAGGTGCCGGCCCAGGTCGCTCAGCAGCTGGCTGAAGCCTGGCGATCGCAGGCCGATCAGCATCCCCGGGTTGGTGCAGAACTGCCCGGCGCCCAGGCACACGGAGCCGGCCAGCTCGCGGGCGATTGCCTCGCCGCGCTTGGCCAGGGCGCCCGGCAGGATGATCACCGGGTTGATGCTCGACATCTCGGCGAACACCGGGATCGGCTGTGGGCGTTCGGCGGCCATGCGGCACAGGGCGTCGCCGCCCTTGAGCGAACCGGTGAAGCCGACCGCCTGGATGGCCGGGTGTTTGACCAGCCACTCACCGACACCCGCGCCGAAGACCATGTTGAAAACGCCCTTGGGCATGCCGGTGCGTTCGGCGGCGCGCAGGATGGCGCAGGCGACCAGATCGGCGGTGGCCATGTGACCACTGTGGGCCTTGAACACCACCGGGCAGCCGGCGGCCAGTGCCGCGGCGGTGTCGCCGCCGGCGGTGGAGAAGGCCAATGGGAAGTTGCTGGCGCCGAACACGGCCACCGGGCCGACGCCGATGCGCATCTGGCGGATGTCCACCCGTGGCAGGGGCTGGCGTTCGGGTTGGGCCAGGTCGATGCGCGCGCCAAGGTAGTCGCCACGACGCAGCACCTGGGCGAACAGGTGCATCTGGCCACTGGTGCGGCCGCGTTCACCCTGGATACGGGCGCTGGGCAAGGCTGTTTCGCGGCAGACGATGGCGATGAAGCTGTCATCGAGCTCGTCCAGTTCGGCGGCGATGGCCTCGAGGAACTCGGCGCGGCGTGCCGGGGGGAGCTGGCGGAATTCGCCGAAGGCGTCGGCGGCGGCGCGGGCGGCCCGGTCGACTTCGCCTTCGGTGGCCTGGGCGAAGCTGTGGGGCAGCGCCTGGCCGGTGCTGGCGTCCAGGCTCTGCAGGCGTTGCGGGCCAACGGCGCTGCGTTGGCCGGCGATGAAGTTGTGGCCGAGGATTTCGGGCATGGGAG
>NZ_JAOCDM010000098.1 GCF_029840925.1 Pseudomonas sp. GD03858 | reverse complement strand
TGCCCCTCCTTGACTCTGGAGATGGGCAACATGAACGATCCTTTGCTGGAAAGAACCGTGCACCACCTACGCCTGGCACTGCAGGGCAGGCTGCACAATGTCGTCAATGGCCGCAACAAACGCTCGATCGGCCTGCCCGAAGCCTTCTGGACTACCGGGCAGACACTGCGCCTCTCGTTCCTGGGCGCGCCGGACGAGGCACTCAAGCAGCAGATCTTCACGATTGCCTCGCAGTGGCTCGACCATGCCAACCTGTCCTTCGTACTGACCGACAACGACCAGCTGGATGCCGAAATCGTCATCCGCACCGATGCCGAAAAAACGCTCAACCAGAGCGATTACGGCAGGCACCGGATGCTGGCGGACGGCGAAACCATGATCCTGGGGATAAAACTCACTGACCCCGACTTCCACAGCACGGTGCTGCACGAGTTCGGGCATGCTCTTGGCCTGTTCCACGAGCATCAGCACCCCGATGCGAACATTCCCTGGGACAGGGCGGCACTGCGTCGCCACATCGCCGCTCGATTCAGCGATCAGGAGCGCGCGTGGCACGCGTTCGACAAGACGCTGGAGCGGCTGATCAGGCAAAACTACGACCCCATCACCTACGAGCCGCGCATCACCCTGCGCTACGATCGTCGGTCGATCATGCACTACCCCATCAGGCAGGCGCACACGCTTGGCGATTGCGCCTCGGGCCGGAACCATGAATTGAGCGCCAAGGACAAGCAGTTCATGCGCATGATCTACCCAGGCAAGGGTTCGCCCGACCTCACTTGACCGCGCCCAGGTTGGCCTCGCTCAAGTCCAGCTCCCCCAGCACCTGGCGCACCACCTCGTCGCCCACCAGGTGCTGGCGGTGCAACTCGTACAGCTCCAGACGCTGGGCACGCAGCGCGCGCAAGCGCAACCGTCGCTCCAGCAGGTCCATCTGTTCGGCCAGGGCCCGGGCCTCGGCGGTGTCGTTGTAACTGTCGAGCTCGTCCCGGTATTCGGCCATCAAGCGCGCCTTGAGCTCGGTGGCCAGCGTGGCCTGCGCGGCGTCCTGGGGGGCGCCGGCGTCGGTCACGTCCTCGGCCTCCAGCGCATGGATCGCCGCCTCCGCGGTACGCCGCCAGGCCTCCTGCACTTCCTGGCGCAAGCGCTCGTCCGGGCTCTTGGTCACGCCACGCAACAGGATCGGCAGGGCGATGCAGGCGCTGACCAGCGACAACAGGATCACCCCCGCGGCAATGAAGATCAGCAGATCCCGCTCAGGAAACGCCTTGCCCGCCCCGATCAGCAAGGGCACCGACATGACGCCGGCCAGGGTCACCGCGCCACGCACGCCGCCCAGGGTCAGCAACCAGCAGGAACGCGCGGTCGGCATCAGCACCAGCGCGGGCTTGCCACGCCAGCGACGCACCGCTCCGATTGCCCGCCAGATGCTCTGCACCCAGACGAAGCGCAGCAACACCAGGGCAGCGAAGATCGCCACCACATCCAGGCAGCGCCACGCCAGTGTCGGCCAGACGGTCATTTCATCGCTGACCACAGCCTTGATGATGTCCGGCAGCTGCAACCCCAGCAGGAGGAAAATCAGGCCATTGAAGGCGAACTCCAGCAACGACCAGACACTGCGGTTGAGCAGGCGCGTGCTGGTCTGGCGCGGCAGCAGGTCGAGCCAGCTCTGCATCATGCCCGCCGCCACCGCCGAGAGGATGCCCGACACCCCCAGTCGCTCGGCCAGCACGTAGGCGGCAAACGGCAGCAACAGCATGAACACGACATGAGTCGCTGGATCATCCCAGCCGCGCGTGATCATCCACATGCGCAGGCGTCCGACCAACCAGCTCAGCGCCACCCCCACCGCCAGGCCGCCGAGGGCGACCAGCACGAAGGTCAGGCTGGCCTGGGTCAGCGAGAACGCGCCGGTGATCGCCGCCGCCAAGGCGAACTTGAAGGTCACCAGGCCCGACGCATCGTTCATCAAGGCCTCGCCCTGCAGCATGTGCATCAGGGGAGTGGGCAGACGGTCCTGGGTGATGGCCGACACGGCCACGGCGTCGGTGGGCGACAGGACCGCGGCCAGGGCGAAAGCCACCGGCAGCGGTATGCTCGGCAGCAGCCAGTGGATGAAGTAGCCGGCGCCAACCACGGTGAACAGGACCAACCCCACCGCCAGCGCCACCACCGGGCCACGGATGCGCCACAGCTCGCGCTTGGGCATGCGCCAGCCATCGGCGAACAGCAAGGGCGGCAGGAACAGGAACAGGAACAGTTCGGGATCCAGTGCGACATGCAAGCCCAAGGTAGGCCAGGCGAGCAAGGCGCCGGCAGCAATCTGCAACAGTGGCAGCGGCAGCGGCAGCACACGCCCCACCAATTTCGACACGCTCACCAGCATCAGCAGGATAAGAACGGTATAGGCTGACTGCATCGGCAAGTTTCCTGAGTGATTCGACAAACAGCGGGGTGCAACATCGTTATTGAAACAATATGTTAGCGGTCGCCGGCTACCCTGGACCGCTGCACGATAGTCGCAGCCTGCCCGGGAATATGTAACACAATGCTACGCGAGACGCCGTGACACACATCCTCCCATGCCTTCCGGCCCGCAGCCGTGGCGCCGGCCCCATCGATGCCGCATAATCGGCCCCACCCAATCTTCAAGGAGTATCGGGGATGCCTGGTCGATCCCGGCAGCCCCAGGCATTCAATGGCTTACACTCTCTACGGCATCAAAGCCTGCGACACCATGAAAAAGGCCCGTACCTGGCTTGAAGAAAAGGCCATCGGTTTCGAGTTCCACGACTACAAGACCCAAGGCATCGACCGTGACAGCCTGAACCGCTGGTGCGATGAGCACGGCTGGGAAGTCGTGCTCAATCGCGCCGGGACCACCTTCCGCAAGCTCGACGACGCCAGCAAGGCCGACCTCGACCAGGCCAAGGCCGTCGAGCTGATGCTCGCCCAACCGTCGATGATCAAGCGCCCGGTGCTCGACCTTGGTGATCGTACCCTGGTCGGTTTCAAGCCCGACTCGTACGCCGCCGCGCTGGCCTGATCCCGCATTACGCTCCACCCCCTTTTCGCATGAGGTAATCGCATGTCTCAATCGCTGTTCAGCCTGGCCTTCGGTGTCGGCACCCAGAACCGCCAGGGCGCCTGGCTGGAAGTCTTCTACGCGCTGCCGGTGCTCAAGCCGTCCGCCGAACTGATCGCGGCCGTCGCGCCAGTCCTTGGCTACGAAGGGGGCAACCAGGCCATCGCCTTCACTACCGCCCAGGCCGCCCAACTGGCCGACGCCCTCAAGGGCGTCGATGCTGCCCAGGCCGCCCTGCTGACTCGCCTGGCCGAGAGCCACAAGCCGCTGGTCGCCACCCTGCTGGCCGAAGACGGTGCCTTGGCATCGACCCCGGAGGCCTATCTCAAGCTGCATCTGCTGTCGCACCGCCTGGTCAAGCCGCACGGCGTATCGCTGGCCGGTATCTTCCCGCTGCTGCCCAATGTCGCCTGGACCAACCAGGGTGCCGTCGATCTGGCCGAACTGGCCGAGCGGCAACTGGAAGCGCGTCTGAAGGGCGAGCTGCTGGAAGTGTTCTCGGTGGACAAGTTCCCGAAGATGACCGACTACGTGGTCCCGGCCGGCGTGCGCATCGCCGACACCGCCCGTGTGCGCCTGGGCGCCTACATCGGCGAAGGCACCACCATCATGCACGAAGGCTTCGTCAACTTTAACGCCGGCACCGAAGGCCCAGGGATGATCGAAGGCCGTGTCTCGGCCGGCGTGTTCGTCGGCAAGGGCTCGGACCTGGGCGGCGGCTGCTCGACCATGGGCACCCTGTCCGGTGGCGGCAACATCGTCATCAAGGTCGGCGAAGGCTGCCTGATCGGCGCCAACGCCGGCATCGGCATCCCGCTGGGCGACCGCAACACCGTCGAAGCCGGCCTGTACATCACCGCGGGTACCAAGGTGAACCTGCTGGACGAGAACAACCAGCTGGTCAAAGTGGTCAAGGCCCGCGACCTGGCCGGCCAGACCGACCTGCTGTTCCGTCGCAACTCGCTCAATGGCGCCGTGGAGTGCAAGACCCACAAGTCGGCCATCGAGCTGAACGAGGCGCTGCACGCGCACAACTGAGAACCTACTCAGGTTCGAAGTGATAAGATCGGGTCTGCTCTTACGGGCAGACCCGATTTTTCATTCCAGGCCCCGCGAACATGTTCCAACCCTCCCCCTGGCGTGCCGATTTCCCCGCCATCGCCGCCCTGCAACGGCAGCGCCAGACCTACCTGGACAGCGCCGCCACCACCCAGAAGCCCCAGGCCCTGCTCGATGCCCTGAGCCACTACTATGGCCATGGCGCAGCCAACGTGCACCGTGCCCAACACCTGCCGGGAGCCCTGGCCACCCAGGCCTTCGAAAGCAGCCGTGACAAGGTCGCCGCCTGGCTCAACGCCGAGCATGCACGGCAGATCGTCTTTACCCACGGGGCCACCTCGGCACTGAACCTGCTGGCCTATGGCCTGGAACACCGCTTCGAGCCCGGCGACGAAATCGCCGTCAGCGCCCTGGAGCACCACGCCAATCTGCTGCCCTGGCAACAGCTGGCGCACCGACGTCAGCTGCGCCTGGTGATCCTGCCGGTGAACGACCAGGGGCATGTCGACCTGGAACAGGCCCTGCAACTGATCGGCCCGCGCACCCGCTTGCTGGCGATCAGCCAGCTGTCCAACGTGCTGGGGACCTGGCAACCGCTGGCGCCGTTGCTGGCCCACGCCCGCGCCCAGGGCGCGCTGAGCGTGGTCGATGGCGCCCAAGGCGTAGTCCACGGTCGTCACGATGTGCGGCAACTGGACTGCGACTTCTATGTGTTCTCCAGCCACAAGCTCTACGGCCCGGACGGCGTGGGCGTGCTGTATGGCCGTCAGCAGGCGCTGGCACTGTT
This sequence comes from Pseudomonas sp. GD03858, assembly GCF_029840925.1. Lineage (GTDB taxonomy): Bacteria > Pseudomonadota > Gammaproteobacteria > Pseudomonadales > Pseudomonadaceae > Aquipseudomonas. The sequence goes on along the minus strand of NZ_JAOCDM010000098.1, from coordinate 16,637 downwards.
GCGCCACTGGCAGTATGGCGGCGAGATGGTGCAGTTGGCGGACTACCAGGACGCCAGCTTCCGCCCGGCACCGTTGGGCTTCGAGGCCGGCACGCCGCCGATCGCCGGGGTCATCGGCCTAGGCGCTACCCTGGACTACCTGGCCAGCCTGGATGCCAATGCCGTGGCCAACCATGAGGCAAGCCTGCATCGGCATCTGCTGCGAGGATTGCTGGATCGCGAGGGCATTCGCGTGCTCGGCTCGCCCCAGGCGGCACTGGCCAGTTTCGTCGTCGAAGGTATACACAACGCCGATATCGCCCATTTGCTGACCGAGCAGGGTGTCGCCGTGCGCGCTGGGCATCACTGCGCCATGCCTCTGCTCAAAGGGCTGGGACTCGATGGCGCGATCCGCGTGTCGCTGGGGTTGTACAGCGACAGTGACGACCTGCAGCGCTTCTTCGAGGCCCTCGATCAGGGCCTGGAGCTGCTGCGATGAGCCTGTCGAGCGAAGCCAGCCAGGCGCTGGAGAGTTTCGAACAGGCCCGTGGCTGGGAGCAGCGTGCTCGCCTGCTGATGCAATGGGGCGATCGGTTGGTGTCGCTGGACGACAGCGAAAAAACCGATGCCAACCGCGTGCATGGCTGTGAAAGCCTGGTGTGGCTTGTCGCCACCCAGGAGAACGGCCAATGGCTGTTCAAGGCAACCAGTGATGCGCGATTGTTGCGCGGGTTGCTGGCGCTACTGCTGGTCAGGGTCCAGGGGCTGGACCGCGACGAGCTGGCGGTGGTGGACCTGGGCGACTGGTTCGGCCGCCTTGGGTTGGAGCGCCAGTTGTCGCCATCGCGCAGCAATGGCTTGCATGCCGTGCTACAGCGGATGGCTGAGCTCGCCTCCAATCGATAAATCGGCGCTGCCTGCTTCGCGGGTAAACCCGCTCCCACAGGCCCGCGAAGCAGGCCATAGCGATCTACTCGATCATTCAGGCCTGACCCGCTCAGACGGACGCCTGGCCCCGGCCACCAGTTTCTCCACGGCCTTGCTCGCCGCGACCATGCCAAAGGTCGCGGTCACCATCATCACCGCGCCGAATCCACCGGCACAGTCCAGCCGCACGCCTTCACCGACAAAGCTCTTCTGCAGACACACGCTGCCATCCCCCTTGGGGTAGCGCAGCTGCTCGCTGGAGAACACGCACGGCACGCCGTAGTTGCGGCTGGTATTGCGCGAGAAGTTGTAATCCCGACGCAAGGTCGAACGCACCCGCGAGGCCAGCGGATCGTTGAAGGTCTTGTTCAGGTCGCCGATCTGGATCTGGGTCGGGTCGATCTGCCCGCCCGCGCCTCCGGTGGTGACGACGGCGATCTTGCGTCGCCGGCACCAGGCGATCAGCGCGGCCTTGGCCATCACGCTGTCGATGCAGTCGATCACACAGTCCAGCTGCTCGGTGATGTGCTCGGCCATGGTGTCGCGGGTGACGAAGTCGGCCACCGCATGCACCGTGCAGGCCGGGTTGATCGCCCGCAGGCGCTCGGCCATCACCTCGACCTTGGGTCGCCCGACCTGCCCTTCCAGCGCGTGGGCCTGGCGATTGGTATTGCTCACGCAGACATCGTCGAGGTCGAACAGAGTGATCTCGCCCACGCCGCTGCGGGCCATGGCCTCGGCTGCCCACGAGCCGACGCCGCCGATGCCGACGATGGCCACATGGGCCTGGCGCAGGCGCTGCAGGCCGTCGTCACCGTACAGCCGGGCGACGCCGGCAAAGCGTGGATCTTCTGTGCTCATGGCTCTACCTCGAAAAAACCGGCGCGCATTATAGGCCAAGCGGCGTGAATAAGGGCTGTCGTTGGAAACAGGCGTACCAACCCTGCTTTAATGTCCTATCGAACACTCGGATATGGACGACAAAGAGCGGACGCAGAACTTCATCTTCGTCCGTAAATCCAATGGACGGCACCCCCGGTAGTGTAGGACTCACACCCCGACGGCCCCACCCCGCTCCCCTCTTCGGAATCACGCACACCTATGTCATCACGCAAATTCGGTCTCAACCTGGTAGTGGTCCTGGCCATCGCCGCGCTGTTCACCGGGTTCTGGGCGCTGATCAACCGCCCGGTCTCCGCGCCCGCCTGGCCAGAGCAGATCTCCGGCTTTTCCTACTCGCCCTTCCGCCTGGGCCAGAGCCCGCAGAAGGGCCAGTACCCCAGCGAGGACGAGATCCGCCAGGACCTCGAGCAGTTGAACAAGCTGACCGACAACATCCGCATCTACACCGTCGAAGGCACCCAGGCCGAGGTACCACGCCTGGCCGAGGAACTGGGCCTGCGCGTCACCCTGGGCATCTGGATCAGCAACGACCTGGAGCGCAACGAGCGCGAAATCGAGAAGGCCATCGGCCTGGCCAACACCTCGCGCAGCGTGGTACGCGTGGTGGTCGGCAACGAAGCCCTGTTCCGCGAGGAAGTCACCCCCGAGCAACTGATCGGCTACCTCGACCGGGTTCGCGCCGCGGTCAAGGTGCCGGTGACCACCAGCGAACAGTGGCATATCTGGAAAGACCACCCGGAACTGGCCAGGCACGTCGACCTGGTCGCCGCGCACATCCTGCCGTACTGGGAGTTCGTGCCGATGCAGGACTCGGTGCAGTTCGTCCTGGATCGTGCCCGCGAGCTGCGCAAGCAGTTCCCGCGCAAGCCCCTGCTGCTCTCGGAAGTCGGCTGGCCGAGCAACGGCCGCATGCGCGGCGGCGCCGACGCCACCCAGGCTGACCAGGCGATCTACCTGCGCACCCTGGTCAATACCCTCAACCGTCGCGGCTACAACTACTTCGTCATCGAAGCCTACGACCAACCGTGGAAGGCCAGCGACGAAGGCTCGGTGGGCGCCTACTGGGGCGTTTACAACGCCGAGCGCCAACAGAAATTCAACTTCGAAGGACCGATCGTGGCGATCCCGCAATGGCGCGCCCTGGCCGTGGCCTCGGTGGTGCTGGCGATGATCGCCCTGGCCATCCTGCTGATCGACGGCTCGGCCCTGCGCCAGCGCGGGCGCACCTTCCTCACCTTCATCACCTTCCTGTGCGGGTCGGTGCTGGTGTGGATCGCCTACGACTACAGCCAGCAGTACAGCACCTGGTTCAGCCTGACGGTGGGCGTGCTGCTGGCGCTGGGCGCTCTCGGGGTGTTCATCGTGCTGCTGACCGAAGCCCATGAACTGGCCGAGGCCGTGTGGATCCACAAGCGACGAAGGGAGTTCCTGCCCGTGCAGGGCGACAGCGCCTATCGCCCCAAGGTTTCGGTGCATGTGCCGTGCTACAACGAGCCGCCGGAGATGGTCAAGCAGACCCTCGACGCCCTCGCCGCGCTGGACTACCCGGATTTCGAGGTGCTGGTGATCGACAACAACACCAAGGACCCCGCCGTGTGGGAGCCGCTCAAGGCCCACTGCGAGAAGCTCGGCGAGCGCTTCAGGTTCTTCCATGTGGCGCCCCTGGCCGGCTTCAAGGGCGGCGCGCTGAACTATCTGATCCCGCATACGGCCAAGGATGCCGAAGTGATCGCGGTGATCGACTCGGACTACTGCGTCGACCGCAACTGGCTCAAGCACATGGTGCCGCACTTCGCCGACCCGAAGATCGCCGTGGTGCAATCGCCGCAGGACTATCGCGACCAGCACGAGAGCGCCTTCAAGAAGCTGTGCTACAGCGAGTACAAGGGCTTCTTCCATATCGGCATGGTCACCCGCAACGACCGTGACGCGATCATCCAGCACGGCACCATGACCATGACCAGGCGCAGCGTGCTCGAGGAGCTGGGCTGGGCCGAGTGGTGCATCTGCGAAGACGCCGAGCTGGGCCTGCGCGTGTTCGAGAAAGGCCTGTCGGCGGCCTATGCCCACAACAGCTACGGCAAGGGCCTGATGCCCGACACCTTCATCGACTTCAAGAAACAGCGCTTCCGCTGGGCCTACGGCGCCATCCAGATCATCAAGCACCACGCCGGCGCCCTGCTGCGCGGCAAGGGCAGCGAGCTGACCCGTGGCCAGCGCTACCACTTCCTGGCCGGTTGGCTGCCATGGATCGCCGACGGCATGAACATCTTCTTCACTGTCGGCGCACTGCTGTGGTCGGCGGCGATGATCATCGTGCCGCACCGGGTCGACCCGCCACTGATGATGTTCGCCATTCCGCCGCTGGCGCTGTTCTTCTTCAAGGTCGGCAAGATCGTCTTCCTCTATCGCCGCGCGGTGGGGGTCGACCTGAAGGATGCCTTCGCCGCCGCGTTGGCGGGGCTGGCGCTGTCGCACACCATCGCCAAGGCGGTGCTGTACGGGTTCTTCACCAGCAGCATGCCGTTCTTCCGCACACCGAAGAACGCCGACAGCCATGGCCTGCTGGTGGCGATTTCCGAAGCCCGCGAAGAGCTGTTCATCATGTTGCTGCTGTGGGGCGCGGCGCTGGGGATCTACCTGGTGCAGGGGCTGCCGAGTTCGGACATGCGTTTCTGGGTGGCGATGCTGCTGGTGCAGTCCTTGCCGTACCTGGCGGCGCTGGTGATGGCGTTGCTGTCGTCGTTGCCCAAGCCCGCTGAAAAGGCCGCCGAAACGCAACAGGCTTGAGAATGCCGGGGGCGCTGCGCGCCCCTTTCCGACCGGTCCGACGCTTCGGCAAGGCCGCTCCTACAGGGGATCGCGTACCTGTGTAGGAGCGGCCTTATGTCGCGAAAGGGCCGCACAGCGGCCCCATTGGCCTGTCAGTTTGATATAAGATAACGCCCCTCAGATTTCCTGCCTTGCCTTGCCCCGGAGTCCTTCAATGACGGCCCCTGCCGAGCTTTCGCCCACCCTGCAACTGGCCTGCGACCTGATCCGCCGCCCCTCGGTCACCCCGCTCGACGCCGACTGCCAGACCCAGATGATGAACCGTCTGGGCGCCGTCGGCTTCCAGCTCGAGCCGATGCGCTTCGAAGACGTCGATAACTTCTGGGCCACCCACGGCAGCCAGGACGGTCCGGTGCTGTGCTTCGCCGGCCACACCGACGTGGTCCCCACCGGCCCCGTGCAGCAGTGGCAGCATGAGCCGTTCGAGGCGCTGATCGATGCCGACGGCATGCTCTGCGGCCGCGGCGCCGCCGACATGAAGGGCAGCCTGGCATCGATGGTGGTGGCCTGCGAGCGCTTCGTGCAGGACCATCCGAACCACCGTGGCAAGGTCGCCTTCCTCATCACCAGCGACGAAGAGGGCCCGGCCCACCACGGCACCAAGGCGGTGGTCGAGCGCTTGAAAGCACGCAACGAGCGCCTGGACTGGTGCATCGTCGGTGAGCCGTCGAGCACCACGCTGCTCGGCGACGTGGTCAAGAATGGCCGTCGTGGCTCGCTCGGCGCCAAGTTGACCGTGCGTGGCAAGCAAGGCCACGTGGCCTACCCGCACCTGGCCCGCAACCCGATCCACCTCGCCGCGCCGGCCCTGGCGGAATTGGCAGCCGAGCACTGGGACGAAGGCAATGCGTTCTTCCCGCCGACCAGCTTCCAGATCTCCAACCTCAACTCCGGTACCGGCGCCACCAACGTAGTGCCAGGCGATCTGGTCGCGCTGTTCAACTTCCGCTTCTCCACCGAGTCGACGGTCAAAGACCTGCAGCAGCGCGTCGCCGCGATCCTCGACAAGCACCAGCTGCAATGGTCGATCGACTGGGCGCTGTCGGGCCTGCCGTTCCTCACCGAGCCGGGCGAACTGCTCGACGCGGTGTCCTCGAGCATCAAGGCGGTCACCGGCCGCGAAACGCGACCATCCACCAGCGGCGGCACCTCCGACGGCCGCTTCATCGCCACCATGGGCACCCAGGTGGTCGAACTCGGCCCGGTCAACGCCACCATCCACCAGGTGGACGAGCGCATCCTGGCCAGCGACCTCGACCTGCTGACCGAGATCTACTACCAGACCCTGGTGCGGTTGCTCGCCTGATGCTTGCCTGCCCTCTTTGCCAGGCGCCCCTGACGCGCCTCGACAACGGCGTGGCCTGCCCGGCCGGCCACCGCTTCGACCGCGCCCGCCAGGGTTACCTGAACCTGCTGCCGGTGCAGCACAAGAACAGCCGCGACCCCGGCGACAACCAGGCCATGGTCGAGGCCCGTCGCGATTTCCTCGACGCCGGCCACTACGCGCCCGTGGCGCGTCGCCTGGCCGAGCTCGCCGTCGAGCGCCAGCCACAGGCCTGGCTGGATATCGGCTGCGGCGAAGGCTACTACACCGCGCAGCTTGCCCAGGCGCTGCCGGCGGCCGACGGCTACGCCCTGGACATCTCCCGCGAGGCGGTCAAGCGTGCCTGCCGCCGCGCTCCCGAGGTGACCTGGATGGTGGCCAGCATGGCCCGCGTGCCCATGGCCGATGCCAGCTGCGACTTCATCGCCAGCGTGTTCAGCCCGCTCGACTGGCAGGAGGCCAAGCGCCTGCTCGCCCCAGGCGGCGGCCTGATGCGGGTCGGCCCGACCAGCGGCCACCTGATGGAGCTGCGCGAGGTGCTCTACGATGAAGTGCGCCCGTACGCCGACGACAAGCACCTGGCCCTGGTACCCGAAGGCATGGCCCACGCACACGGCGAGGTCCTCGAATTTCGCCTGAGCCTGGCCGACGCCAAGGCCCGCGCCGATCTGCTGGCGATGACGCCGCACGGCTGGCGTGCCAGCGCCGAGAAACGCGCACGGGTGATCGAGCAGCCCGAGCCGTTCGAGGTCACGGTTTCCATGCGTTATGACTATTTCGTGCGCCAAGACTGAGCACACTGGAGCCCCCATGCGTCAACCCGATATCGAGATCTACCTCAAGGACGAAGACGTCGATCACAAGCAGATCGCCGCCTGGCTCACCCAGGCCCTGGGCCCGTGCAGCGAATGGAAGCAGAAAGGCCAGACGTTCAAATGCACCGCCGGTAACATCCCGGTCACCTGGTTACCGAAAGCTGTAGGGAAATGGAACAGTCTGTACCTGGAAAGCGACCAGACGCCGTGGGCCGACGACATCGCCTGCGCCCGCGCGGCATTCGCCGCACTCGACGTCGAAGTGCGTTGCGCGCCGGGGAGCTGGACCGAGGAAGATGGGGAGGAGGATGCCGATCGCTGGATCCGCATCAGCGCCGAGGGTGAGCAGGAAATCACCTGGCGTACGAACTGAAGCTACAAGCTACAAGTTCGATCGCATCAGGCTGCAAGCTCCACGGACAGCTTGCAGCTTGAAGCTTACCGCTTGAGGCAGCGGTCAGAGACCGACGACGTCCTCGGCCTGCAGGCCTTTCTGGCCTTGCACGAGGGCGTATTCAACCTGTTGCCCCTCGACCAGGGTGCGATGCCCCTCACCGCGGATAGCCCGATAGTGGACGAACACGTCCGCACCACCTTCGCGCTGAATGAAGCCGTAACCCTTGGCATCGTTGAACCACTTCACATTCCCAGTCTCACGAGACGACATCTGAACTACTCCGGATTTTTATTTTGAAGATCGCCTTGCCGACACGGGCTCACCGCCCGCGCCTAACGCAGCTTGCCGAAATATCCTGCAAGCGGCAGGCCGAGTATATGACAGGGAACAAAAAAAATTCATGACAGGGGGAATTTTTGCCGATTTTTGCTGAACTTACGCAGATACGGCAGACTACCCGCCTGCAAAACACCGAAACTTCACCAGGGCCCCACCCCCATGACCCGTTCCCCCCTGCGCCGCCTTATCTTCGGCGCCCTGCGTCGCGTTCTCTACCTGTGGGTGCGCTCCGAAACCATCAATCAATCCTCGCTGACGCTCAAGCTCGACCGCAGCCGGCCGGTGTTCTATGCCCTGTCCTCGCCGTCGCTCACCGACCTGGCGGTCATCGACCACGAATGCACCAAGGCCGGGCTGCCACGCCCGGTGTTGCCCGTGGTCGTCGGCCCGCTGCAGGAACCCGCGGCCTTCTTCTACCTGACGCCCGACCCGGACTGGCTCGGTCGCCACGACAAGCGCGGCGCGCCGCCGACGCTGGAACGCCTGGTCGCGGCGATCAGCCAGCATGCCGAAGAGGACGCCCAGATCATTCCGGTCAGCGTGTTCTGGGGCCAGACGCCGGCCAGTGAATCGAGCCCCTGGAAGCTGCTGTTCGCCGACAGCTGGGCGGTTACCGGACGCCTGCGCCGCCTGCTGAGCGTGCTGATCCTCGGGCGCAAGACACGCGTTCAGTTCTCCGCCCCCATTCACCTGCGCGAGCTGGTCGAGCACAACAAGGGCCAGGAACGCACCGTGCGCATGGCCCAGCGCATCATGCGCGTGCATTTTCGCAACCTGAAGACCGCCGTGATCGGCCCGGACATCTCGCACCGGCGCAACCTGGTCAAGGGCCTGGTGCACGACCCGCTGGTACGCCAGGCCATCAGCGACGAGGCCGAGCGCGAGAAGATCCCATACGCCAAGGCCGAGGCCAAGGCACTGCACTACGGCAACGAGATCGCCTCGGACTACACCTACACCGCGATCCGCTTCCTCGAAGTGGTGCTCAGCTGGTTCTGGAACAAGATCTACGACGGCATCAAGGTCAACCATATCGAGCAGGTCCAGGGCATCGCCCCAGGCCATGAAGTGATCTACGTGCCCTGCCACCGCAGCCATATCGATTACCTGCTGCTGTCCTACCTGCTGTTCCGCAATGGTCTGACGCCGCCACACATCGCCGCTGGCATCAACCTCAACATGCCGGTGATCGGCGGCCTGCTGCGCCGCGGCGGTGCCTTCTTCATGCGCCGCACGTTCAAGGGCAACCCGTTGTACACCGCGGTCTTCAACGAGTACCTGCATACCCTGTTCACCAAGGGTTTCCCGGTCGAGTACTTCGTCGAAGGCGGGCGTTCGCGCACCGGGCGCATGCTGCAGCCGCGCACCGGCATGCTGGCGATCACCCTGCGCAGTTTCCTGCGCTCCTCGCGCACGCCAATCGTGTTCGTGCCGGTGTACATCGGTTACGAGCGGGTGCTGGAAGGCCGCACCTACCTGGGCGAACTGCGTGGTGCGAGCAAGAAGAAGGAGTCGATCTTCGACATCTTCAAGGTCATCGGCGCGCTGAAGCAACGTTTCGGCCAGGTCTACGTCAACTTTGGCGAACCGATCCGCCTCAACGCCTTCCTCGATCAGCAGCAACCCGGCTGGCGCGAGCAAGACCTGGCGCCGCAGTTCCGCCCGGCCTGGCTCAATGACACGACAACGCGCCTGGGCGAGACCGTCGCCCGCCATCTGAACGAGGCGGCAGCCATCAACCCGGTCAACCTGGTGGCGCTGGCACTGCTGTCCACCAGCCGTCTGGCCTTGGACGAACGCGCGCTGACCCGGGTGCTCGATCTGTACCTGGCCTTGCTCCGCCAAGTGCCCTACTCGCCGCACACGACGCTGCCCGAAGGCGATGGCCAGGCACTGATCAAGCATGTACTGGGCATGGATCTGCTGGCCGAGCAGAAGGACGCGTTGGGCCGCATCCTCTACCTGGACGAAGCCAACGCGGTGCTGATGACCTATTACCGCAACAACGTGCTGCACATCTTCGCCCTGCCCGGGCTGCTGGCCAGCTTCTTCCTCAGCAGCTCGCGCATGAGCCGCGAACTGCTGGGCCAGTATGTACGGGCGCTGTATCCGTACCTGCAGGCCGAGCTGTTCCTGCGCTGGACGCCCGAACAGCTGGACGAGGTGATCGACCAATGGCTGGAGGCACTGGTCGAGCAGGGGCTGCTGCGCAAGGAACAGGACACCTATATGCGCCCGGCGCCCAGCTCGCGGCAGTTCGTCCTGCTGACACTGCTGGCCCGCACCATCACGCAGACCCTGCAGCGCTTCTACATGGCCACCTCGCTGCTGCTCAACAGCGGCCAGCACACCTTGAGCGCCGAAGAGCTGGAGGAACTGTGCGTGATGATGGCCCAGCGCCTGTCGATCCTGCATGGGCTGAACGCTCCGGAGTTCTTCGACAAGACGCTGTTCCGCCACTTCATCCAGACCCTGGTGCGCGAAGACGTGCTGCAGCCCGATGGCAACGGCAAGCTGGGCTATCACGACAAGCTCGCCGAGCTGGCCGAGGGCGTGGCCAAGCGCGTGCTGTCGGCGGAGTTGCGCCTGTCGATCCGCCAAGTGGCGTTGCACCGCGATGAAACGCCGGAGCCTTTGGCGACCGCGTAACAATGCCTTGCGCTGACAAGGACTGCCGCGCAGCCCCTCGCGGTCAAGCCCGCATCCACAGGATCCGAGTGTCACTCGCCCTGTGGGTGCGATGGGCCGCACGCCGGGCGAAAATCCGCTAAAGTCCCCGGGGTTGGCCACAAGCCAGCCCAACGTACACCGGAGATTCCATGAAAAAGCTCTTCATGCTGTGTTGCGCATCCCTGCTCGCGGCCTGTTCCAGCAACACCCCATCGAACCAGGCCAGCCTGGATGGCGAAGTCTTCTACCTGCAGCGCATCGCCCTGCCGCCAGCCGCCACCCTCAGTGTGAGCCTGCAGGACGTGTCGCTGATGGATGCCCCCGCCGTGACCCTGGCCAGCCAGGCCGGCCCGGTCAAAGGCAACGTGCCGCTGCCGTTCCACCTCAGCTACGACCCGGCCCAGATCAAACCCGGTCACCGCTACGCGGTGAGCGCACGCATCGAACTGGACGGCAAGCTGCTGTTCATCAACACCGAGCACCATGGCGTCAAGCTCGATGGCAGCGATGCGCAGCCGGTGCGGATCAAGGTCGACCCGGTCCGCTGAGCCCCGTTACATTCTGCCCATAAGGAAATCCCCATGATCCGTACCTCCCTGCGCTTCACCACCCTTTGCGCCGGCCTGCTGCTGTCGGCCAACGCCCTGGCCCTGTCGCTCGGCGACCTGTCCCAGAGCGACGCCTCCGGCGGCCTGAAGGACGCCCTCACCCAAGGCGCGCAGATCGCGGTCAAGCAACTGAGCGCCCCCGGCGGCTTCAGCAACAACCCCGACGTGCGCATCGAGCTGCCGGGCAACCTCGGCAAAGCCGCCAAGGCCATGAAGATGTTCGGCAAGGGTGAACAGGTCGAAGCCCTGGAAACCAGCATGAACAAAGCCGCCGAGGCTGCGGTGCCGCAAGCCCAGGCGATCCTGGTGGACGCAGTGAAGAAGATGACCGTGACCGATGCCAAGGGCATCCTCAGCGGCGGCCAGGACTCGGCCACCCAGTACCTGAACAAGAGCAGCCGCGAGCAGATCCGCGCCAAGTTCCTGCCGATCGTCAAGCAGGCCACCGACAAGGTCGGCCTGGCCCAGCAGTACAACAACTTCGCCGGGCAGGCCGCAGGCCTGGGCGTGCTCGACGCCAAGAGCGCGAACATCGAGAACTATGTGACCGAAAAAGCCCTGGACGGGCTGTTCGAGATGATCGCCAAGCAGGAAGAGAGCATTCGCCAGAACCCGGCCGGTGCCGCGACCAGCCTGGCCAAGAAGGTGTTTGGCGCGCTTTGAAGCGCACAGCGGCAAGCTGCAAGCGGCAAGCGGCAAGCGGCAAGCGGCAAGCTGCAAGCTGCAAGCGGCAAGCCACAAGAAAAAGCGGGGCCAGTGTAGCCCCGCTCTTCTTGCGGCTTGCGGCTTATAGCTAGTCGCTTTTCTTGACCCTGAACCACGCCGCATACAACGCCGGCAGGAACAGCAAGGTCAGCACCGTGGCGACGATCAAGCCACCCATGATCGCCACCGCCATCGGCCCGTAGAACACGCTCCTGGACAACGGGATCATCGCCAGCACCGCCGCCAGCGCGGTCAGCACGATAGGCCGGAAACGTCGCACCGTCGCCTCGATGATCGCCTGCCAGCGATCCAGCCCCGCCGCGATATCCTGCTCGATCTGGTCCACCAGGATCACCGAGTTGCGCATGATCATGCCCGCCAGGGCAATCGTCCCGAGCATGGCGACGAAACCGAACGGCTGGCGGAACACCAGCAGGAACAAGGTCACGCCGATCAGGCCGAGGGGCGCGGTGAGGAACACCATGAACATGCGCGAGAAGCTGCGCAGCTGGATCATCAGCAGGCTCAGCACCACCACGATGAACAGCGGCATGCCGGCATTCACCGAGCGCTGGCCACGCTCGGAATCCTCGACCGTGCCCCCCACTTCCAGCAGATAGCCATCCGGCAGCTGCTCCCTGACCTGCTGCAGGGTCGGCAGGATCTGCTTGACCAGGGTCGCGGGCTGTTCCTTGTCGTAGATGTCTGCGCGCACAGTGACGGTCGGCAGGCGGTTGCGGTGCCAGATGATGCCTTCCTCGAAGCCATACTCCAGGGTCGCCACCTGCGACAAGGCCACGCTCTGGCCGTTGTCGGTAGGTAGCGCGAGGCTGCCCAGGTTGCCCAGCTCGCGGCGCTCCTCGGCGGTACCGCGCAGGAGGATCTCGATCAGCTCGTTGTCCTCGCGGTACTGGCTGACACTGCTGCCGGTCAGCGAGCTCTGCAGGAAGCTGGACAGCTGCGCGGTGCTCACCCCAAGAGCCCGCGCGCGATCCTGATCGATGTCCAGGTACACCGCCTTGCTCGGCTCCTCCCAATCGAGGTGGACGTTGACCACGTGCGGGTTCTCGCGCACCTTCGCCGCCACCTCGCGGGCCAGGGCGCGGACCTTCTCGATATGTTCGCCGGTAACGCGGAACTGCACCGGATAGCCCACGGGCGGTCCGTTCTCCAGGCGCGTGACCCGCGCGCGCAGGTCCGGGAACTGCTCGTCCAGCGTCGCGATCAGCCAACTGCGCAGACGCTCACGGTCTTCCAGCGACTTGGCCAGCACCACGAACTGGGCAAAGCTCGCCGCCGGCAGTTGCTGGTCCAGTGGCAGGTAGAAACGCGGCGAACCGGTGCCGATATAGGCGACATAGTTGTCGATGCCTTCCTGCTGCTTGAGCAGTGCCTCCAGACGCTCGACGCGCTCGGCGGTGTTGTTCAGCGAGGCGCCTTCGGCGAGCTTGAGGTCGACCATCAGCTCCGGACGCCCGGAAGCCGGGAAGAACTGCTGTGGCACGAACCGGAACAGCACGATACTGCCGATGAACGCGGCGATGGTCAGCAGGATCACCGTCTTGCGCCGCCGCACGCACCACTCCACCACGCGCCTCACGCGCTGGTAGAAGGGGGTGGCATAGGGGTCGGGGGCATGCCCGCGCGCCGCATGCAGCTTGGCCAGGTCCGGCAGCAGGCGCTCGCCCAGGTAGGGCACGAACACCACGGCGGCCACCCACGAGGTCAGCAGGGCAATGGTCACCACCTGGAAGATCGAACGGGTGTACTCGCCGGTGCTCGACGCTGCCGTGGCGATCGGCAGGAAGCCCGCTGCGGTGATCAGGGTGCCGGTGAGCATTGGGAAGGCCGTGCTCGACCAGGCATAGCTGGCGGCCTTGAGCCGGTCGTAGCCCTGCTCCATCTTGATCGCCATCATCTCCACCGCGATGATCGCGTCGTCCACCAGCAGCCCCAGTGCCAGCACCAGCGCGCCCAGCGAGATCTTGTGCAGGCCGATGCCGAAGTAGTGCATGGCGGCGAAGGTCATGGCCAGCACCAGCGGGATCGCCAACGCCACCACCAGCCCGGTACGCAGGCCGAGGGAGAAGAAACTCACCAGCAGGACGATGACCAGCGCCTCGACCAGCACTTGCACGAATTCGCCCACGCCGGCCTTCACCGCCGCCGGCTGGTCGGAGACCTTGCGCAGCTCCATGCCCGCCGGCAGCCCTTGGGCCAGGCGCGCGAACTCGCCCTCCAGGGCCTTGCCCAGCACCAGGATGTCGCCGCCGTCCTTCATCGACACGGCCAGCCCGATGGCGTCCTCGCCCATGAACCGCATGCGCGGCGCGGGCGGATCGTTGAAGCCGCGATGAACGTCGGCGACGTCGCCGATGCGGAACGTGCGATCACCCACGCGGATGGGGAACTGGCGGATCTGCTCGACGCTGTCGAAGCGCCCGCTGACGCGCAACTGCAGGCGCTCGCTGGGGGTTTCGAAGAAACCGGCGGTACTCACTGCGTTCTGCTCGCGCAAGGCTTGCTGCACGGCTGCCAGCGGCACGCCCAGGGTGGCCAGCTTGACGTTGGACAGTTCGATCCAGACTTTCTCGTCCTGCAGCCCGATGAGCTCGACCTTGCCCACGTCCTTGACCCGTTGCAGCTGGATCTGGATGCGGTCGGCATAGTCCTTGAGCACCGCGTAGTCGAAGCCGGATCCGGTCAACGCATAGATGTTGCCGAAGGTGGTGCCGAATTCATCGTTGAAGAATGGCCCCTGCGCCTCGGGCGGCAGGGTGTGCTTGATGTCCGCGACCTTCTTGCGGATCTGGTACCACAGCTCGGGAATGTCCTTGGAATGCAGGGAGTCGCGGGCCATGAAGGTGACCTGGGACTCGCCCGGCCGGGAGAACGAGACGATCTTCTCGTACTCGCCAGTCTCCATGAGCTTCTTTTCGATGCGCTCGGTGACCTGGCGCGACACCTCCTCGGCGGTCGCCCCAGGCCACAGGGTGCGAATGACCATGGCCTTGAAGGTAAAGGGCGGATCCTCGCTCTGGCCAAGCTTGGTGTACGACATGGCGCCGATCGCCGCCAGCAGGATCATCAGGAACAGCACGATCTGGCGGTTGCGCAGCGCCCATGCGGAAAGGTTGAAACCCATCGGGACTTACTCCTTGACCGCCAGGTTCACTTCACGGTTGCTGCGGTCCACGGGCCGCACCTGTTGTCCCTCGCGCAGCACATGGCCGCCTGCGGCCACCACCCAGTCGCTGGCGTGCAGCCCTTCGAGCACCGGCACGCTGTCGGCTCCGTAGGCGCCGAGGCGCACCATCACCCGCTCGAGGCGGTTGTCCTTGCCGACCCTCCAGACATACGCCTGGCCGGCCTCGGCGGTGACCGCCGACAGCGGCACCGCCAGCGGCGCGCGTTCGCCGTGGGCGATGAACACCCGCGCACTCTGCCCCAGTTCGGCGGGGTTGCGCGTGGAGGTAAAGGCAATCCGCGCGGCGAAGGTGCGCGAGCGCGGATCGGCCGCTGGCGATAGCTCGCGAATCCGGCCTTCGAAACGCTCGTCAGGATGCGACCACAGCTCGACACTGACCGTCTGCCCGACCGCGAAGCGGGCGAACTGCTGTTCCGGCAGGCCAATGGCGACCTCGCGCTCGCCGTCGGCGGCCAGGATGAACACGGTCTGGCCAGCCGCCACCACCTGCCCCACTTCGACCTGGCGCTTGGCGATCACGCCGGCCTGAGGTGCGCGCAGCACGGCATATTCGGCCTGGTTGCCGGCCACTTCGTATTCGGCCTTGGCCTGCTTCAGCCGGGCCAGGCCGGCGCGGTAGAGATTTTCGGCATTGTCGAACTGGGAGTGGCTGACCATCTGCCGGTCCAGCAGCTTCTGGTAGCGCTCACGCTCGGCACGCACCAGCGCCAGGTTGGCTTCGGCGGCGGCCAGTTGGGCACGGTTGGCCTCCAGTTGCAGGCGCACGTCCTGTGGGTCGAGCTCGGCCAGTGGCTGCTCAGCCTTGACTCGCTGCCCCTCCTCCACCAGGCGCTTGCTGACCTTGCCACCGATGCGGAAAGCCAGTTCCGGCTCGAAGCGCGCGCGCACCTCGCCGGGATAGCTGTCGGTGGACGCCCCGGCGGGCTGGGGCTGGATCACCAGCGCAGGGCGCAACGCCGTCGGAGGCGCGGCCTCCTGGCCGCAGGCGGTGAGCAGCACGATGGCGGCAGGCAAGGCGAGGGACAACGCACGACGCAACATGATGGAAGACCTTTGGCAGAGGGCGCATCGAATATTTATACTGGCGAGTATATTAAGTCAGCGAACCGGGCCGGGGAAGCGGACGTTTCAGAGAAAGCCCATATTTGCGTTGCGACGTACGCTACAGCCGACGTCCTCGCGACCCGGTAAGATGTGTCCCTTTCACACAGAATGCGGTCTCTCATGTCCAACGACGCACCCATCGGCCCAGGCCGGCCCAAGGACCTGGCCAAGCGCGAGGCGATCCTCGAAGCCGCCAAGGACCTGTTTCTCAGCCTTGGCTACGCCAACACCAGCATGGATGCGGTCGCTGCGGCGGCAGGTGTTTCAAAGCTCACGGTCTATAGCCATTTCACCGACAAGCAGACGCTGTTCGGCGAGGCGGTCATGGCTACCTGCCAGAACCAGCTGCCGGACTTGATGTTCGAGTACCCCGAGGGAGCGCTGGTCGAAGATGTGTTGCTAAACATTGCGCGGGGATTCCAGGCGCTGATCAGCAGTGACGAAGCGGTCAAGCTGAGTCGGCTGATCATCGCGCTGGGAAGCCAGGATCCGGGGTTCGGGCAGTACTTCTACGAGGCCGGGCCCAAGCGGGTGCTGGCTGGCATGGAGGCATTGCTGCGTGGCGTCGACCAGCGAGGGTTGCTGCGTATCGACAACCCACTGCGGGCGGCGGAGCATTTTTTCTGCCTGGTCAAGGGGGCGCCGGATTATCGGTTGCTGCTGGGGTGCGCGCAGGCGCTGAGTGGGGCTGAGGCCGAGGAGCATGTGCGGGAGGCTGTGGGGGTGTTTGTTCGGGCTTTTCGTGGGTAGTTTGGATTCGGCTTCGGCTTCGGCTTCGGCTTCGGCTTCGGCTTCGGCTTCGGCTTCGAGAGTGTGGGTTTTGATG
>NZ_JAOCDM010000097.1 GCF_029840925.1 Pseudomonas sp. GD03858 | reverse complement strand
ACCGGGTCCGCCTTGTTGGTACGACGCGGTATCAGCGTGGGCACCACTGCCGCTCCACCTGTCTCAAGACATGCACCAAGGCGGGCAACCATGGCCTGACAGGTTCGGCACGTTGCAACAAATGTAGGAGCGGCCTTGCGTCGCGATGCGCCGCGCGGGCGGCGCTCGATCTGATAGGCGCTGCAGGGATTGCGGCGGACACCTGGATGCCCTCACCCAAGACAAGCATGAGACAGGCTCCATTGGTCCGAACACTCCGGTTCAACCTGTCAACCCTCTCCGCACGCCTGCCAACACTACCGCACTCAGGAACAGGCCTAAACCGAACACGCCATGCGTGGCCAAGCTACGCAGGCAGCTCCTGAGCGGCGTCGGTGTAAGACAGGCGAAATACCCCGCCCCAAACGCAGGCTGCACCACACACAACGGTACAAGCACCGAGACGATTCCAAACAGCAAGGCTGGCCACAGTGTCGGCCCCTGCAACCACCCCTCCCCTGCAACAGCCACCAGCAGCGCCGCAAACACCAGCCCCGTGGCGTAGTGGAGCACCCAGCCCCACGCCAGCTCCCACCTGACCGGCGCAGCCTTGCCGATTGCGGCATGCCGCCAGCGCCCCGCGAACAGGTGGCCCGCCCAGCGCCCGACCATCGCGTAGTTCAGGGTGGTGACGCCCGCGCGCCTGAGCAGCAGGGTCCACAGGTCCATGACCAGAGTGGCGCCGATGCCGATAAACAGAATGGAAAGCACGAGAGAAGAAACAGTCATGTCGAAAGCCCTTGGCAGATTGACGGAGAGGTCGATGCCGAGCAGCATGCAAGTTGAAGTCAACTTCAAGTCAAGGGAGCCACGATGGACATTGCCGATGTCGCCAGACGTACCGGAGTGCCGGCGTCGACATTGCGTTACTACGCGAACAAGGGCCTGCTCACATCGCTCGCCAGCCATGGCCAGCGCCGGCAATTCCCTGCGGATACGCCCGAACGCCTGGCCCTGATCGCACTAGGCCAGGCGGCGGGCTTTTCGCTGGACGAAGTGGCGGCGATGCTGGACGAGCAACAGGTCGACCGAGCGCTGCTGCTGGCCAAGGCCGATGAGATCGAGCAGAGGATCAAGCGCCTGCAGGCGATGAGCAAAGGGCTGCGGCATGCGGCAGTGTGCCCCGAGGAGAACCACCTGCAATGCCCGACTTTCCAGCGATTGATGCAGGTGTCAGCCAGCAAAGGCAAGCGTGGCAGTCGCCTTGCCCTGCGATAAGGCCCGCCAGACCAGAATACGACGGTGGGGTCAGTAGCCGTGCAACTCGCGGAACGGCTGGCCCTTGTGGTAGTTGATCCACTCTTCCACGTCATAGGGCAGGTACAACTGCCGACGCGCACGCGACAGGGCGATGTACACCGCGCAGATCCGCGCATCGAAGGCGTAGGCGTCCTTGAAGCGCTGGGTGGTCATCAGCTCCGGCGTCAACAGCACCTGATCGAACTCCAGGCCACCGGCCTCCTCGGCCATCAACAGCGTGAGGCTGGCAGGCTGCGCGGCGACGCGCGCATCCAGGCCAGTCAGGTCGGCGAGTTTGAACCCCGCCTCCAGCCGCGCCTCGACCCATTGGAACGCGGCATCGAAACGTTCGGACTCACGCACCTGCTGCCAGTCGAGCAGGTGCGCGAAGTACGCATGCGGCCCTTCAGCGTCCTGTCCGGGCGCATAGAACGCGGCCCTGAACAGGCCGATCGCGGTGACCATGAAACGGCGCATGTCCGGCCAGTCGGGGAAGTTCAGCAGGCAGTTGGACTCGGCCATTTCCATGGCCCAGCGCATCGTGTCCCAGCGCGAGGCGGTCAGCACCACGCAGCCCTCGGGCGGGATGAAACCCTCGGGGAAGTGCTCGATACCGACATCGACATGCCGCGCCGCCTCGAACGCGACCTTGGACTTCTTCGAGTGCATACCGATCAACGGGTTGATCAGGCGCTCCACCCTGGGCCCGGAGCGCACGGCGAAGGCCATGTCCTTCTGCCGCACCTGACGCTCGCGCCTGACCACCTCGCCGGCGGCCTTCTGGTATTCGTCACCCAGGGTGATCAGCACCTGGCGGCCACGCTCGATGAGCTGCAGCAGCGAGGCCGGCACGTCCTGACTCTCGTCGATGATCACGTGGCTGAAACGCCCGGGCACGCTACAGCCGCCCAGGCTGGCCCGCTTGAGCATTAGCAACGCCTCGAACCCGGTCTGCGCGCCCCAGGTCGGCTGCGCCTCCAGGTAACGCCACAGGCGACTGGCGTACTCGAGCAGCACCTGGGCATCGAGGCCGGACAGCGCCTGGCGAAAATGCGGCAGGTGGCGGCTGGACAGGCTGTAGTCCCGCGACTCGCAATAGTTGCGCAGCACTTCCAGGCAGATATCCAGGGCATGCTCGGCGTCGTACTCGCGCAGCCCGACGATCCCCAGCTCTTCGGCCAGCCGGCGCTTGCCGGGACCGCGCGGCGCCGTTCGGGCGGAAACCGGCCGGGTATCCTTGAGCAGGGCCCGGGCGAACTGGCCGAAGGTCATGCCGACCTTCGCCTGGACATCCAGCCCCATGCGCCGACGCAGGGTACCGAGCTTGGCCGGCGTGCGTGCCAGGGCCAGTACCCGGCCACGGGGCAGGCATTCCATCAGCGCGCCGAGCAGGTAGCTCTTGCCGATCCCGGCATAGCCCTGCACATGGATGTCCTCGTCGAGATTGGCCTGGATGACCTTGAGCAACTTGTCCTGCTCGACGGTCAGCCAACGCTCGGTATCGAAGCCGGTGGTCACCCGCTGGCTGAACGGGTTGTCACTGTGATGCAGGCGAATGCGATAGTCGAAATCCCACTTGCCGTCCGCCAGCAGGTACTCCCGCGCCTGCACCTGTTCGGCATCGAGCAGCCGCAGTTTGGAGCCCTTGATCACCTCGAGGCCGAAATAGAGCTTGCGCGCATCGAACAGCCGACGGGCCTCGGACAACAACCCTACACCAGGCGAGTGCGCGCCCTCGACCGCCCACGCCAACAGTTTGCCCAACACCTTCTCCGCCGCCCGCGCATCGACCGGCCCCTGCGCCTGGGCCAGATTCTGGATCACCAGCACCGCCGCCAGCTCCGGCTCGCCCAGGGCGTCGAGCGCAGGCGCGCCCTCGGCCTGCAGCAAGCCTTGGCACACCTCTGCGGTGACCGGCAGGTACACCGGATGGGAAAAGTCGAAGTGCTCGGGCTGCATGTCGGTACGGGTCCGGGGATCACTCAAGGTTTGTCGGATTCAGCGGCCTGCCCCACCACCAGCTCGAAGCGGTAGGCCCCCAACGACCCCGCCATGTCGCCGGGATAGCTGGCACCCGCCTGCGGTGCATCGAGTACGCCATCGAGCTCATGCAGGGCCAGCTCCAGCAGCTTGCGCAAGTCACGCACCGACTGCGCCGACACCTGCACCTGCAGCTCGAAGGCCGCCGCGTCAGCCGTCACTGCCACCGGCACAGTTGCTGCTTCGAGGATGCGCTCATGCTCTTCTTCCATCTGGTCGAGGACCTGCGACAGCTCCAGCACGCGCTCGGGGCTGGCAGCCATCTGGTCCTTGATTTCCAGGCGGCGCAACTGCCACTCGCGGATCTTCTGGCGGGTGAGGTCGTCGACATGTTCCACGGTCGCTATCTCCTGGCCGAATGGGCTGACACGATGGGATGCATGATAAGGCGCTGCGCGGGATCGTGCAGGCGGAAAACGGTGCGAGGGTGTAAAGAAACGCGTCTGAAGGGCGACGCCTGACAGGTACGCCGGAAAATCCCTGCGCCCAAAATGGAGGCGGCCCCACCAGCCACACCCCGGCACTCGATGTTCCCGCTATGGCTGCTCCCTTCCGGGCCTGACCAGGTTAACGGGTAATCAATGCGGGGGGACCGATGGGGCCACCACGACGGCTCGTCAGCTGACGAGCCGCGCCATTGTACAGCGCCGGGGCGAAGTTACAACCTTTGATCGTGAAAAAACCATCATTTCTCAAGGACTTGTGGCAAATCTATCGCGGGGCAAGCCCGCTCCCACGCATCAGCACCCGTGGGAGCGGGCTTGCCCCGCGATAAGGCCGGTGGGTTCAGACGCTGATACCACGCTCCGCCAGGAAGCCCACGAAGGCCTCCTCGTCCATCACCGCAACGCCCAGCTCGCCGGCCTTGGCCAGCTTGGAACCGGCGCCGGGCCCGGCGACCACGCAGTGGGTCTTGCCGGACACGGAGCCCGCCACCTTGGCCCCCAGGCTTTCCAGCTTTTCCTTGGCGATGTCGCGGCTCATGCGCTCCAGGGTACCGGTCAGCACCCAGGTCTGGCCGGCCAGCGGCAAGCCTTCGGCAGACTTCTTCTCGCACGACCAGTGCATGCCGAAGTCCAGCAATTGGGCTTCGATGGCGCGTGCCAGCTGCTGGTTGGCCTCGACCTTGAAGAACTCGCGCACGCCTTCGGCCTGCTTGGTGTTCAGGGCCTGGCGCAGGTCGATGCCGTCGGCGGCGATGATCCGCTCCAAGGTGCCCAGCTTGTCCACCAGCTTCTCGGCGCCGGTCGGCCCGACCGAGGGGATGTCGAGCTTGGCGAGCATGCCGGCCAGCGTGGTGCTGGCGGCGAACTCGGCGGCCAGCTCACCCTCGTCCTGCAACTGCATGCCACTGGCCAGCAACTGCGCGATGACCTCACGGTTGTGCGCGTCCTCGAAGAAGTTGTGAATCTCGTGAGCAACCTCAAGGCCGATATCCGGCAGGTAGGTCAGCACCTGCGGCAACGCCACCTGCACCCGTGCCAGGCTACCCAGGGATCGAGCCAGGACCTTGGCGGTCTCCTCGCCGACATCGGGAATACCCAATGCATAGATGAAACGCGCCAGGCTCGGGCGTTTGCTGGCTTCGATGGCCGCCAGCAGCTTGTTGCTCGACACCTCGGCAAAGCCTTCCAGCGCTACCACCTGGTCGAAGGTCAGGTGGTAGAGATCGGCCGGCGAGCGGATCAGGTTCTCGTCGACCAATTGCTCGACGCTCTTCTCGCCCAGGCCGTCGATGTCCATGGCCCGGCGCGACACGTAGTGGATGATCGCCTGCTTGAGCTGGGCGGCGCAGCTCAGGCGCCCGACGCAGCGATACACCGCGCCTTCGCTGGTGGTCTCCTTGCCCTTGCTGCGCTTGACCAGCTGGGTGCGCTCGACCTGCGAGCCACACACCGGACACTCACTGGGCACCTGGACCGGGCGGGCACCTTCAGGACGGCGCTCGAGCACCACCTGCATCACCTGCGGGATCACGTCACCGGCACGACGGATGATCACCGTGTCACCGATGCGCAGGCCCAGGCGGGCGATCTCGTCCATGTTGTGCAAGGTAGCGTTGGAGACGGTCACACCCGCTACCTTGACCGGCTTGAGACGCGCCACCGGCGTGACCGCGCCGGTGCGCCCAACCTGGAACTCGACGTCGAGCACCTCGGTGAGCTCTTCCATGGCCGGGAACTTGTGGGCGATCGCCCAGCGCGGCTCGCGCGCACGGAAGCCCAATTCACGCTGCGACGCCAGGCTGTTGACCTTGAACACCACGCCGTCGATCTCATAGGGCAGGTCGTTGCGACGGGCACCGATATCACGATAGTAGGCCAGGCATTCTTCTATACCGGCCGCATGGCGCAGCTCGCGACTGATCGGCAGCCCCCAGGTCTTGAGCTTCTCGAGAATACCGATATGGCTGTCGCCGAAGGGCTCGGACACCTGGCCGACGCCGTAGCAGCAGAATTCCAGTGGGCGGCTGGCGGTGATCTTCGAGTCCAGCTGACGCAGGCTGCCGGCCGCGGCGTTACGCGGGTTGGCGAAGGTCTTGCCACCGGCCTCGGCCTGGGCGGCGTTGAGCTTTTCGAAACCGGCCTTGCTCATGTACACCTCGCCGCGCACCTCGAGCAGCGCCGGCCAGCCCTCTCCCTGCAGCTTGAGCGGGATGTTGCGCACAGTGCGCACATTGGTGCTGATGTCCTCTCCAGTGGTGCCATCACCCCGGGTGGCGCCCTGCACCAACTGGCCATCGCGGTACAGCAGACTGACCGCCAGGCCGTCGAGCTTCGGCTCGCAGCTGTAGTCCACCGCTGCCTGATCGCCGCCGGGCAAATCCAGGCCTTCCACCACGCGGCGAGCAAAGTCGCGCAGGTCGTCTTCCTCGAAGGCATTGCCCAGACTGAGCATGGGCACTTCGTGACGGACCTGGCTGAAAGCCGCCAGTGCCGCGCCACCGACGCGTTGGGTCGGCGAGTCCGTGGTCACCAGGTGCGGGTGCTCGGCCTCCAGCGCCTTGAGCTCGTTGAACAGGCGGTCGTATTCGGCATCGGGCACACTGGGTTCATCGAGCACGTAGTACCGGTAGTTGTGCTGGTCGAGTTCGGCGCGCAGGGCATGGATTCGGGATTCGGTGGTCATGGGTCGTCTTCTCTTGCAAAGCAAAAGAGCAGCCCCTGGCTGCTCTTTTGCTTGAATCATCGCGGCGCGGATCGAGGCTGGATCCGCCCACTCGTACACATCAGCGTTTCTGGGTCAGGGCGCGGCGCTCGAACTCGACGATGCGCTGGCGATAGTGCTCGATGGTCTGGGCAGTCAGCACGCTGCGCTGGTCGTCCTTGAGCTCACCGTTGAGCTCGTGGGCCAGCTTGCGGGCGGCGGCGACCATCACGTCGAAGGCCTGCTTGGGATGACGCGGGCCGGGCAGACCGAGGAAGAAGCTCACCGCACGAGTGCTGAAGTGGTCGATGTCATCCAGATCGAACACGCCGGGCTTGACGGCGTTGGCCATGGAGAACAGCACTTCGCCGTGACCGGCCATGCTCTCGTGACGGTGGAAGATATCCATCTCACCGAAGCGCAGACCGCTTTCCAGGATGTTCTGCAGCAGGGCCGGGCCCTTGAAACCGCCTTCGTCACGGGAGATGACACTGATCACCAGTACTTCTTCGGCCGGCGGCAGCTCCTTGGCTGGCGCGGAGGAAGCACTGAAACCTGCGTTGCGGTTGTTGTCGGCGGCAAAGTCGTCGTCGCTGCCATCGAACAGATCCGGCTCACGCGGTTCCGCGGCCAGGTTCAGATCGCCCTGCTGCGATTCGCTGTTGTTGCGCTTGCCGCGCTTGGACGCCTTGGCCGGCTTGGGCTCGCGCTCACGCACCGGGGCGCTGAGCGAGGGCAGGTCGCTCTCGTCCAGTTCGGGCTCCTTATGGGTTTCCAGCACCCGCGAGGGGCCCAGCACCTCGGCGCCGCCGTCGTCGTCCGGGGCGTTGGCGTAGCTACGGTCCAGGCGGAACTTCAACTTGCCCTTGCCGCCGCGCATGCGGCGCCAGCCGTCGAAAAGAATACCGGCGATGACAATGATGCCGATGACGATCAGCCACTCGCGCAGACCGATTTCCATGTAATCCCGTGCCTCTATAAAAATATGCTTGAAAACAAAGGCTTCAAAGGCCTTTAACACGTGGCGCCAACTCTATGTTCTGACAGGCGTTTTACCCACGCAAAAAACAAGTGACATAAAGCTAGCACGACCAAAGGCAACTTTACACCGTCTGTCGCACCTGCCTGGGGCTTTTACCTACATGATCATGCCTTTCTTTACCTTTTAGGCGTCGACCATGGCCATAGCTTCCTCCACATCAACTGCAACAAGACGTGAACAGCCCGGTTCGTGCATGGTCACCCCCATCAATTGATCGGCCATTTCCATGGCGATCTTGTTGTGAGTGATGTAGATGAACTGCACGGTTTCACTCATCTCCTTGACCAGGCGGGCATAGCGCCCGACGTTGGCGTCGTCCAGCGGTGCGTCGACCTCGTCGAGCATGCAGAACGGCGCCGGATTCAGCTTGAAGATGGCGAACACCAATGCGAGCGCGGTCAATGCCTTCTCGCCACCGGACAGCAGATGGATGGTGCTGTTCTTCTTGCCCGGCGGACGCGCCATGATCGTCACCCCTGTATCGAGTGGATCTTCGCCCGTCAGTTCCAGATAAGCGCTGCCGCCACCGAAAACTTTTGGGAAAAGTGCCTGCAATCCGGCATTTATCTGATCAAAGGTATCCTTGAAGCGGTTACGGGTTTCCTTGTCGATCTTGCGAATGACGTTTTCCAGGGTCTCCAGCGCCTCGACCAGGTCGGCGTCCTGGGCGTCCAGGTAGCGCTTGCGCTCGGACTGCTGCTCGTACTCTTCGATCGCCGCCAGGTTGATCGCGCCCAGGCGCTGGATCCGCGCCTCGAGCTGCTCGAGCGCCTGCTCGGTGCCCTGTTCGCTGGCATCGGCATCCAACGTGGCGAGCACGCCCTGAAGATCGTAGCCGTCGGCGTGCAATTGTTCCTGCAGGGTCTTGCGACGCACGTCCAACCCCTGCGATTCAAGGCGCTGCTGCTCCAGCTGGCCGCGCAGCAGCATCGACTGCTGTTCGGCCTGGGTACGACGGCGCTCGGCGTCGCGCAGTTCGCGATCGGCTTCGTCCATGTGCAGGCGGGCCTGGCGCATTTCCTCGTCAACGCTCATGCGCCGCTCGAGCAACTCCTCGAGCTTCAGACGCAGCTCCTCCAGCGGCGCTTCGCCCTCCTCCAGGTTCAGGTTCAGTTGCTCCTGACGCTCGCTCAGGCGCGCGGCCTGCTGCTCCAGGCGCTCGAGCGCCTGGCGGGTGGAGTCGTGCTGGGCACGCAACGAGCCCTGGCGCACGGCCAGCTGGTGAGCATGATCCTTGTGCTGGCGGGCCTCCTGGCGAATACGGTCGAGTCCTTCGCGCAGGGTGTCGCGACGCGCCATCAAGGCCTCGCGCTGCTCGGTGTCGTGAGCCATCAGATCGAGGGCTTCCTGCAGCATCAGGCGTGCCTCGCCTAGCTGTTCGTGCTCGACAGCGCGCTGCTCCTGCAATTCAGCCTGTTCTTCCTGCAACCGACGCCGACGCAGCTCGACCTGCTCGGCCCGTGCCTGGCCAGCGGAAAGGCGCGCCTTGAGCTCACCGTGATGGCGGCTCTCGTCCTGGCTGCGCCGACGCAATTGCTCGCGCTGCTCTTCCTGATCGAGTTGCTGCTCGCGCAGGCGCTGGAGCAACGCATCCTGCTGCTCCAGCAGGGCTTCGTGCTCCAACTGCTCTTGCCCCAGGCGCTCGATTTCCTGGCCGCGGGCCAGCACGCCGCCCTGTGAATCGCCGCCCCGGCTGACCCGCAGGAAATGCCGCCCGACCCAGTAACCGTCGCGGCTGACCAGGCTGTGCCCGCCGCTCAGTGTCGAGCGCAGGGCCAGCGCATGCTCCAGGGTGTCCACCGGCTTGACCTGCCCCAGCCAGGGGGAGAGATCGGTATGCCCCTCGACCTTGTCGAGCAGGCTGCCGGCAATCCGGACACCGTCACCACCACCCAGCAGCAGGCGCAACTCGCCCTGCTCCAGCGTGCCGAAGTCGAGCGAGTCGAAGTCCTCGAGCAGTACCGCTTGCAGATCGGCGCCAAGCACCGTTTCCACCGCCAACTCCCAGCCCGGCTCGACTCGCAGGCCTTGCGCCAGGCGCGGGCGCTGCTCCAGGCCTTGCGCGCGCAGCCATTGGGCGGCGCCAACGCCGGGTTCGAGGGCCGCTTGCTGCAGGGCCTCCAGCGACGCCAGCCGACCGCCCAGACGCTGCAGGTCCCCCTGCTGTTGCTGCTGCGCCTGGGTCGCGTGCTGCAACTGCTCGCGCACGGCCTCGAGGCGTTCGACCACCTGCTGCTCTTGCACCTGCAAATCTTCGAGCGACAGCTCGCTGCTGGCCACCTGCTCGGCCAGGTCGAGCAGCTCGACGTCCTGCGGATCGGCACCGAGCTGCTCGCTCTCCTCGCCGAGCTTGCGCTGGCGCTCGGCCAGGCGCTCCAGGCTGGATTCGAGCTGCGCCAGTCGCGCCTGCTGCACTTCGGCCTGGCGGCGCGGCTCGGCGGAGCGAGTGTTGAAGCTGTCCCACTGCTCCTGCCAGGCGTGCATGCCCTGCTCGGCTTCCTCCAGGGTCGCCGCGGCCTCCTCGGCCGCTGCCAGGGTCATGCCCTGTTCCGGCTCGAGCATGGCCAGCTCTTCGCCGAGGGTCGCCAGCAAGGTGCGGTCGTGCCCCAGATGCGACTCGGTCTCCAGCCGGGTGCGCTCGGCCTCTTTCAGGTCATCTTGCAACTGGCGCAGACGCTGCTGGCCATGCTGAATGCTCTGCTCGACCCGAGCGATGTCACCGGCCACGGAGTAGAAGCGGCCCTGCACCTGGTTGAAGCGCTCGGACAATTCATGGTGGCCATCGCGCAGTCGCTCGATGCTGGCGTCGGCATTGCGCTGCTCGGCCACCAGCGCCTCGAAGGCGATCTCCTGATCGCCGATCACCGTCTCGCGCTGGCGCACGCGCTCATCCAGGTCGCGCCAGCGCAAGGCTGCCAGACGCGCCTTGAGCTGGCGCTCCTCGGCCTTGTATTCGCGATACTTCTCGGCGGCCTGGGCCTGGCGGTGCAGGCGTTCGAGCTGGCGCTCCAGCTCTTCGCGCAGGTCGGTCAGGCGCGCCAGGTTCTCCTGGGTGCGACGGATACGGTTCTCGGTCTCGCGGCGGCGCTCCTTATACTTGGAAATGCCCGCCGCCTCTTCGATGAAGTTGCGCAACTCCTCGGGCTTGGCCTCGATCAGCTTGCTGATCATGCCCTGCTCGATGATCGAATAACTGCGCGGCCCCAGACCGGTCCCGAGGAAAATGTCGGTGATATCGCGGCGCCTGCACTTGGTGCCGTTGAGGTAGTAAGTGTTCTGACCGTCGCGGGTGACCTTGCGCCGGATCGAGATCTCGGCGTAGGCGGCGTACTCGCCGACCAGGGAGTTGTCGCTGTTGTCGAACACCAGTTCGATGCTGGCCTGGCTGACCGGCTTGCGACTGGTGGAGCCGTTGAAGATGACATCGGTCATCGACTCGCCCCGCAGGTTCTTCGCCGAACTCTCGCCCATCACCCAGCGCACCGCATCGATGATATTGGACTTGCCACAGCCGTTGGGGCCGACCACGGCGGCCATGTTGCTGGGGAAATTGACCGTGGTCGGGTCGACGAACGACTTGAACCCAGCCAGGCGAATGCACTTGAGGCGCATCGGTCAGGTCCGCGCCAGCGCCGCCAGCACCAGTTCGCAGCTGCGCTGGCAGTAGGCGGCGAGCACCTCGCGGATGCGCGGCAGGTCGCGGGCGACCACGGCTTCGAGCAGGCGGGCGAACAGCTCCAGGTAATCGATCATGTTGGCCTGGCGCTGATCGAGGGCGAGGTAATAGGCACGGCTCATGGCCGGCTGCAGGTTCTCGACGGTTTCCTGCAAGTAGGGATTGTTCGCGAACGGGTAAGCCGCGCGCATCACCGCGAAGCTGTCGGCGACGAAGGTCTTGATGTCCTGCCTGGCGTGCGCCTGTTCCAGGCGATGCTGGATGTCCAGGAACGGGCGCAGGTCGCTTTCAGTGCGCCAATGCTGGGCGACGGAATTGCCCAGCAGGATATAGAACTCGCCCATCAGCGTGCACAGGCTGCGCACGCTGTTCTCGTCGAGTTCGGTCACATGGGCGCCACGTCGCGGCAAAATCGCCACCAGGTGACGACGTTCGAGAATGAGCAGCGCCTCGCGCACCGAGCCGCGGCTGACGTTGAGGGCCTGGGTGACCTTCTGCTCCTGGATGCGCTCGCCGGGCGCGAGTTCGCCGCGAATGATCCGCTCGGCCAGGTAGTGGGCAATTTGCTCGGAGAGGCTGTCCGGCGCCTTGAACGTCATGGTTTTCCTTCGAAATCTGGATGGCAGTGCACAAGGGCGCGATTGTAGCGCACTTGCCAGGCCCTCGCGCAGCAGGACGACGTGCTTTGTGCGACTGCCGGGTCAACTTTCCCACGCGGCGCGAACTATGCTTTGGAAAGGCTCCTTGAGGCAGTTCGGCAGGGGCTTGAGCAAAATCTTGACCTTTGAGTCAGAAATTTATTGACCACGAGGTCAGGCGTTGCTTAGAGTCCGCCCGAACAACAATAAAACCATTGCGAGGCCCTCCCCCGTGATCCAGTTTCTCGTCAACCAGGAGCTGCGCAGCGAGCACGCCCTGGACCCGAACATGACGGTGCTGCAATACCTGCGCGAGCACCTGGGCAAACCCGGCACCAAGGAAGGCTGCGCCAGCGGCGACTGCGGCGCCTGCACCGTGGTCGTCGGCGAACTCGTCCAGGACGATAACGGCGGCGACGGTATCCGCTACCGAAGCCTCAATTCGTGCCTGACGTTCGTGTCTTCGCTGCACGGCAAGCAGCTGATCAGCGTCGAGGGCCTCAAGCACCAGGGCGAGCTGCACAGCGTGCAGAAAGCCATGGCCGACTGCCATGGTTCGCAGTGCGGTTTCTGTACCCCCGGTTTCGTCATGTCGCTGTTCGCCCTGCAGAAGAACAGCGAGGGCCACGACCTGCACCAGGCCCAGGAGGCCCTGGCCGGCAACCTGTGCCGCTGCACCGGCTACCGGCCGATCCTGGCCGCCGCCGAGCAGAGCTGCGCGCAACCCTGTCGCGACCAGTTCGACGCCCAACAGGCACAGACCATCGCCCGCCTCAAGGCCATCGCGCCGCAACAGACCGGCGAGCTCAACAGCGGCGACAAGCGCTGCCTGGTGCCACTGACCGTGGCCGACCTGGCCGACCTGTACAGCTCGCACCCCGAGGCGCGCCTGCTAGCCGGCGGCACCGACCTGGCGCTGGAGGTCACCCAGTTCCACCGCACCCTGCCGGTGATGATCTACGTCGGCCATGTCGCCGAGCTCAAGCGTATCGACAAAACCGCCACCCATCTGGAAATCGGTGCCGCCACCCCGCTGACCGACTGCTACACCGCGCTCAACGAGGAATACCCCGACTTCGGCGACCTGCTGCACCGCTTCGCCTCGCTGCAGATCCGCAACCAGGGCACCCTGGGCGGCAACATCGGCAACGCCTCGCCGATCGGCGACTCGCCCCCCCTGCTGATCGCCCTCGATGCGCAGATCGTCCTGCGCCAGGGCGAGCGCCAGCGTACCCTGGCCCTGGAAGACTACTTCATCGACTATCGCATCACCGCGCGCCAGGACAGCGAGTTCATCGAGAAGATCATCGTGCCGCGCGCCAGCAGCGACTGGGCGTTCCGTGCCTACAAGGTGTCCAAGCGCCTGGACGACGATATCTCCGCCGTGTGCGCTGCGTTCAACCTGAGCATCGAGAACGGCGTGGTCAGCGGCGTGCGCATCGCCTTCGGCGGCATGGCGGCGATCCCCAAGCGCGCCCGCGCCTGCGAAGCCGCGCTACGCGGCAAGGCGTGGAACCAGGCCAGCGTCGAGCGTGCCTGCCAGGCCCTGGCCGAGGACTTCACCCCCCTCAGCGACTTCCGCGCCAGCCGCGAGTACCGCCTGCTGACCGCGCAGAATTTGCTGCGCAAGTACTTCATCGAACTGCAATCGCCGCACATCGAAACCCGGGTGACCGCCTATGTCTAACCATCACGCCGTCAAGAGCCAGGCCGAGATGGCCGCACTGTTCAGCCAGGACCTGACCACCGGGGTCGGCCGCAGCCTCAAGCACGACAGCGCCGACAAGCACGTGGCGGGCGAGGCGGTGTACATCGACGACCGCCTGGAATTCCCCAACCAGCTGCACGTCTATGCCCGCACTGCGGACCGCGCCCATGCGCGCATCCTGCGCATCGACACCACGCCCTGCTACCAGTTCGAGGGGGTGCGCATCGCCATCACCCACGAGGACATCCCGGGGCTCAAGGACATCGGCCCGGTGGTGGCCGGCGACCCGCTGCTGGCCATCGACAAGGTCGAGTTCTTCGGCCAGCCGGTGCTCGCCGTGGCCGCCCACGACCTGGACACCGCCCGTCGCGCCGCCATGGCCGCCATCGTCGAGTACGAAGACCTGGAACCGGTGCTGGACGTGGTCGAAGCTCTGCGCAAGAAGCACTTCGTGCTCGACAGCCACACCCACCAGCGCGGCGACTCGGCCGCCGCCCTGGCCAGCGCCCCGCACCGTATCCAGGGCAGCCTGCACATCGGCGGCCAGGAGCACTTCTACCTGGAAACCCAGATCAGCTCGGTGATGCCCGGCGAAGACGGCGGCATGATCGTCTACTGCTCCACGCAGAACCCCACCGAGGTGCAGAAGCTGGTCGCCGAGGTGCTCGACGTGCCGATGCACAAGATCGTCGTCGACATGCGCCGCATGGGCGGTGGCTTCGGCGGCAAGGAGACCCAGGCCGCCAGCCCCGCCTGTCTGTGCGCGGTGATCGCGCGCCTGACCGGCCAGCCGACCAAGATGCGCCTGCCCCGCGTCGAAGACATGATGATGACCGGCAAGCGCCACCCGTTCTACGTCGAGTACGACGTCGGCTTCGACGACACTGGCCGCCTGCACGGGATCAACTTCGACCTGGCCGGCAACTGCGGCTACTCACCCGACCTTTCCGGCTCGATCGTCGACCGCGCCATGTTCCACTCCGACAACGCCTACTACCTGGGCGACGCCACGGTGCACGGCCACCGCTGCAAGACCAACACCGCCTCCAATACCGCCTACCGCGGTTTCGGCGGACCACAGGGCATGGTCGCCATCGAGCAGGTGATGGACCATATCGCCCGCCACCTGGCCCTCGACCCGCTGGCCGTGCGCAAGGCCAACTACTACGGCAAGACCGAGCGCAACGTCACCCACTACTACCAGACCGTCGAGCACAACATGCTCGAGGAGATGACCGCCGAGATCGAGGCGAGCAGCGACTACCATGAACGCCGCGAGTCGATCCGCCGCTTCAACGCCAACAGTCCGGTACTGAAGAAAGGCCTGGCGCTGACCCCGGTGAAGTTCGGCATCTCGTTCACCGCCACCTTCCTCAACCAGGCCGGTGCCCTGATCCACATCTACACCGACGGCAGCATCCACCTCAACCACGGCGGCACCGAGATGGGCCAGGGCCTGAATACCAAGGTGGCCCAGGTGGTGGCGCAGGTGTTCCAGGTCGATTTCAACCGTATCCAGATCACCGCCACCAACACCGACAAAGTACCCAACACCTCTCCGACCGCGGCCTCCAGCGGCGCCGACCTGAACGGCAAAGCCGCGCAGAACGCCGCCGAAATCCTCAAGAAGCGCCTGACCGAGTTCGCTGCCCGGCATTACAACGTGACCGAGGAAGACGTCGAATTTCGCAATGGCCATGTGCGCATGCGCGACCAGATCGTCAGCTTCGAGCAACTGGTGCAGCAGGCGTACTTCGCCCAGGTATCGCTGTCGACCACCGGCTTCTATCGCACGCCGAAGATCTTCTACGACCGCGCCCAGGCCCGTGGCCGGCCGTTCTATTACTACGCCTTCGGCGCCGCCTGCGTGGAAGTGATCGTCGACACCCTGACCGGCGAGTACAAGATGCTGCGCGCCGATATCCTGCACGATGTCGGTGACTCGCTGAACCCAGCCATCGACATCGGCCAGGTCGAGGGCGGCTTCGTCCAGGGCATGGGCTGGCTGACCACCGAGGAACTGGTTTGGAACGCCAAGGGCAAGCTGATGACCAACGGCCCAGCCAGCTACAAGATCCCGGCGGTGGCCGACATGCCGATCGACATGCGCGTCAAGCTGGTGGAGAACCGCAAGAACCCCGAGGACACGGTGTTCCATTCCAAGGCCGTGGGCGAGCCACCGTTCATGCTCGGCATCGCCGCCTGGTGCGCGATCAAGGACGCCGTGGCGAGCATCGCCGACTACCGCGTGCAGCCCGAGATCGACGCGCCGTCGACGCCGGAGCGAGTGCTGTGGGGCTGCGAGCAGATGCGCAAGGCGATGGCTGCTACGCAGCCTGTGGAGCCCGCATTGGAAACCGTCACCCACTGACAACGCGGGACCCTGTAGGAGCGGCCTTGCCGAGGCGTCGGACCGGTCGGAAAGGGGCGCGCAGCGGCCCCACGATCTGTGCCGCAATCAAGATTTCTGGGGCTGCTACGCAGCCCTTTCGCGACACAAGGCCGCTCCTACAGGGGCACGAGGAGGATTGAAGACATGCACCAATGGATCAACGCCCTCGCCGACCATCAAGCCCGCGGCGAACCCTGCGTCCTGGTGACCATCATCGAGGAACGCGGCTCCACGCCACGCAACGCCGGCTCGAAGATGGTGGTCAGCGCCAGTGCGCTGTACGACACCATCGGCGGTGGCCACCTGGAGTTCAAGGCCCTGCACATCGCCCGGCAGATGCTCGAGCAACACCGCAGCACCCCGCACCTGGAGCGCTTCAGTCTCGGCGCCAGCCTCGGCCAGTGCTGCGGCGGCGCCACCGTGCTGCTGTTCGAGCCGATGACCGGCGTGCAGGCCGAGATCGCCGTGTTCGGCGCGGGCCATGTCGGCCGCGCTCTGGTACCCTTGCTCGCCGCGCTACCCTGCCGGGTGCGCTGGATCGATTCGCGCGAGCAGGAGTTCCCCGACGTCATCGCCAACGGGGTGAGCAAGATCGTCAGCGAAGAGCCGGTCGACGAAGTCGCCGACCTGCCCGCCGGCAGCTACTGCATCGTCATGACCCACAACCACCAGCTGGACCTGGAACTGACCGCCGCGATCCTCAAGCGCAACGATTTCACCTGGTTCGGCCTGATCGGTTCGAAGACCAAGCGGGTCAAGTTCGAGCACCGCCTGCGCGAGCGGGGTTTCGACGACGCGCTGACGGCGCGCATGCGCTGCCCGATGGGCCTGGCCGAGGTCAAGGGCAAGCTGCCGATCGAGATCGCCGTGTCCATCGCCGCCGAGATCATTGCCACCTACAACGCCTGCTTCGGCCAGCACGACGCTGCCGCCAATTCAGGCCCCATCGCCCAGTTGCTGCCGTCCTCGCGACGCAGCCAGACCCTTTGACGAGAGCCCCATGAGCGCAACCCGCAAAGCCTACCGAGCCGCCATCCTGCACAGCATCGCCGACCCTGCCGAGGTCGGCCTGGAGGCGTCCTGCGAATACTATGAAGACGGCCTGCTGGTGGTCGACGACGGTCGCA
This sequence comes from Pseudomonas sp. GD03858, assembly GCF_029840925.1. Taxonomy (GTDB): domain Bacteria; phylum Pseudomonadota; class Gammaproteobacteria; order Pseudomonadales; family Pseudomonadaceae; genus Aquipseudomonas. Next base: position 4,574 of record NZ_JAOCDM010000097.1, on the reverse strand, counting down.
TCAGCGCCCTGGGCCATGCCAGCGAGCTGCTGCCGACCCTCGCTGCCGACATCCCGGTCGAACACTACCAGGATGCCCTGATCACCCCGGGCTTCATCGACACCCATATCCACTTCCCGCAGACCGGCATGATCGGTTCGTACGGCGAGCAGCTGCTGGACTGGCTCAACACCTATACCTTCCCCTGCGAGAAGCAGTTCGCCGACAAGGCTCATGCCGACCAGGTGGCGAAGATCTTCCTCAAGGAACTGCTGCGCAACGGCACCACCACCGCGCTGGTGTTCGGCAGCGTGCACCCGGAGTCGGTCAACGCCCTGTTCGAGGAGGCCGAGCGCCTGGACCTGCGTATGATCGCCGGCAAGGTGATGATGGACCGCAACGCCCCCGACTACCTGACCGACACCGCCGAATCCAGCTACCGCGACAGCAAGGCGCTGATCGAGCGCTGGCACGGCAAGGGCCGCCTGCACTACGCGGTCACCCCGCGTTTCGCGCCGACCAGCACGCCGGAGCAGTTGAGCGTGGCCGGCCAGTTGCTCAAGGAGCACCCGGGCGTGTACATGCACACCCACCTGTCGGAGAACCTCAAGGAAATCGACTGGGTCAAGTCGCTGTTCCCCGAGCAAAAAGGCTACCTCGACGTCTACGACCACTTCGAGCTGCTCGGCGAGCGCTCGGTGTTCGCCCACGGCGTGCACCTGTGCGACGACGAGTGCCAGCGCCTGGCCGAGACCGGTTCGGCCATCGCTTTCTGCCCGACGTCCAACCTGTTCCTCGGCAGCGGCCTGTTCAACCTGCCCCAGGCCGAGCGCTTCAAGGTCAACGTCGGCCTGGGCACCGACGTCGGCGCCGGCACCAGCTTCTCGCTGCTCAATACCCTGAACGAGGCGTACAAGGTGATGCAGCTGCAGGGCGCGCGCCTGCACCCGTACAAGTCGCTGTACCTGGCCACCCTCGGCGGCGCCCGCGCCCTGCGCCTGGACGATCGCATCGGCAGCCTGCGCCCCGGCAACGACGCCGACTTCGTGGTGCTCGACTACAAGGCCACCCCGCTGCTGGACTACCGCCTGCAGCAGTCGAAGAACATCGAGGAGACCCTGTTCGTGCTCACCACCCTGGGCGACGACCGCACCGTGCGCGAGACCTACGCCGCCGGGCGTTGCGTGCACCAGCGCTAAGGCTGTTTCGCCAGGCCACGGTACAGCGCGCCGCCGATCGCAGCCCCGATCAGCGGCGCCAGCCAGAACAGCCACAGCTGCTGCAAGGCCCAACCGCCAACGAACAGCGCAGGCCCGGTGCTACGCGCCGGGTTCACCGAGGTGTTGGTCACCGGGATCGAGATCAGGTGGATCAAGGTCAGCCCCAGGCCGATGGCGATCGGCGCGAACCCCGCCGGCGCCCGGGCATCCGTGGCGCCCATGATGATCACCAGGAACATCGCCGTCATCACCACTTCGCTGACGAAACCAGCCGCCAGGGTGTAGCCCCCCGGCGAGTGCTCGCCATAGCCATTGGACGCCATGCCGTTGGCCACTTCGAAACCCGCCTTGCCACTGGCGATGAGGTAGATCACGCCAGCCGCAAGGATGGCACCGATCACTTGGGCGATGACGTAGGGCAGCAACTCCCTGGCTGGAAAGCGCCCACCCACCACCAGGCCGAACGATACGGCGGGATTGAGATGGCAACCGGAGATATGGCCGATGGCGAAGGCCATGGTCAGGACCGTCAGGCCAAAGGCAAAGGCGACACCGAGCACACCGATACCGACGGGTGAGCTGGCGGCCAGCACGGCGCTGCCACACCCCCCCAGAACCAACCAGAAGGTGCCGACCAGCTCGGCACCCATGCGCACACCCAGAGACATGGTCATGGACCTCTCCTCAAGTAATTGGACGCAACGACTGCGCAAGCCCAACTACATTGAACAGGGGTTTGCAACTAGTAAATCTATCAGGGACCCGGCAAATGGCCAGAAACGACAAGGGGCTGCAAAGCAGCCCCTTGATCATTCAGGCAAACGTTCAACCCTTGGCGGCGGCCTTGGGCTTTTTCAGCAAATGCGAGAACACCGCATGCAGGTCGTCCGACGCGCTTTCCTCGTCGAGGTTGAGCTTGCTGTCGATATGGTCCATGTGATGCATCATCAGGCTCACCGCTTGTTCGGCATCGCGCGCCTCGATGGCATCGATCAGTTGCATGTGCTCGTCGTACGAGCAGTGCGAGCGATTGCCGCTCTCGTACTGGGCGATGATTAGCGAGGTCTGTGATACCAGGCTGCGCTGGAAGCTCACCAGCGGCGCATTGCCTGCGGCTTCGGCCAGCTTGAGGTGGAACTCACCGGACAGGCGGATGCCGGCGCCCCGGTCACCGCGCGAGAAGCTGTCGCGCTCCTCGCGGACCATCTGGCGCAGTTCGTTGAGTTGATCGAGGGTGGCGTGCTGCACGGCCAGTTCGGTGATGGCGCGCTCGACCATGCGCCGGGAGAAGAACACCTGGCGCGCCTCTTCGACGGTCGGGCTGGCCACCACGGCGCCGCGGTTGGGTCGCAGCAGCACCACGCTTTCGTGGGCCAGGCGCGACAGCGCACGACGAATGATGGTACGGCTGACGCCGAAGATCTCGCCCAGCGCTTCCTCGCTCAACTTGGTGCCCGGAGCCAGGCGCTGCTCGAGGATCGCCTCGAAGATATGCGCGTAGACGATGTCGTCCTGGGTACCGCTGCGGCCGGCCTTGCCGGTGCGCGCAGGTTTTTTCAGGGGTTGCAGCTGTTCGTTCATGGGCTCTCGAGCACGAAGGATCTGCCAGTCGGACCGTGACTGTAATACCTGTCAGCGGGGGGATGGCAAGTCCGGGAAGAAGATGATGGGCCAAGGTATGGCGCCATTGTACACAGGCTGACCCGTTTCTGCAGATAGCCTTTTACCTATATAGCCGTTGTACGGCGGTTTGCGCGCACAAAAGATAAAACATTATTTGCATTATTTGTACACAAACGCATAATCCTGCGAGCAACTTCCTGACCCAGAAGTCAACAAAATGGTCGGACGTCTGCCACACCCTCCCTCGCGAAGCCCCCAAGTGCGCAGGCTCAGGACCAGGCTTCGAACAACAAGAAAGACTTGAGGAGTACTCGCTGTGGAAAGCCGCAAATCCGAAGCACCTACGCTGGATCTCGCCCCACCGCTCGAAACGGGCTGGCTGGAGCGGATTTTCAAACTCAAGCGACACGGCACTACCGTCAGGACCGAACTGATCGCCGGGGTGACCACCTTCATCACCATGGCCTACATCATCTTCGTCAACCCCAACATCATGGCCGACGCCGGCATCGACCACGGCGCGGCATTCGTCGCCACCTGCATCGCCGCCGCGCTCGGCTGCCTGCTGATGGGCCTGTACGCCAACTGGCCGGTGGGGCTGGCACCGGGCATGGGGCTCAATGCCTTCTTCACCTACACCGTGGTCGGAACCATGGGCTACAGCTGGGAAACCGCGCTGGGGGCGGTGTTCGTCTCGGGCGTGCTGTTCATGTTCCTGACCGTGTCGCGCGTGCGCGAGTGGCTGCTCAACAGCATCCCGGTGAGCCTGCGCCATGCCATGGGGGCCGGCGTCGGATTGTTCCTCGGGCTGATCGGCCTGAAGACCGCCGGCATCATCGTCGACAGCCCGGCCACCCTGGTCAAGCTGGGCTCACTGCATGAGCCTGGCCCGCTGCTGGCGGCGCTGTGCTTCCTGCTGATCGCCATCCTCAGCTACAAGCGGGTGTTCGGCGCGATTTTGATCAGCATCATCGGCGTCACCATGGCCGGCTGGGGCCTGGGCCTGGTGAAGTTCGGCGGGGTGATGTCGATGCCTCCGAGCCTGGCGCCGACCTGGATGGCCATGGACGTGGCCGGCGTGTTCAACGTCAGCATGATCAGCGTGGTGCTGGCCTTCCTGTTCGTGCACATGTTCGACACCGCCGGCACGCTGATGGGCGTGGCGCAGCGCGCCAACCTGGTGGCGCCGGACGGGCGCATCGAGAACCTGTCGCGAGCGCTCAAGGCCGACAGTACCTCCAGCGTGTTCGGCGCCGTGGTCGGCGTGCCACCGGTGACCAGCTATGTGGAAAGTGCCGCAGGCGTGGCGGCGGGCGGGCGTACCGGCCTGACGGCTGTGGTGGTTGGCCTGCTGTTCATCGCCGCGATGTTCTTCGCCCCGCTGGCCGGTATGATTCCGGCCTACGCCACCGCCGGCGCGCTGATCTATGTGGCGATGCTGATGATGGGCAGCATGGCGCACATCAACTGGGATGAAGCCACCGACAGCATTCCGGCGATCGTCACGGTGATCATGATGCCGCTGACCTTCTCGGTGGCCGATGGCATCGCCCTGGGCTTCATCAGCTTTGTGGCGCTGAAAGCCGGGACCGGCAAGTTCAAGGAGATCTCGGCGAGCTTGTGGGTACTGTGCGTGATCTTCATTGCCAAGTTCGTATTCCTCTGACCCCACAGCAACAACCAAGGGCGCCTCGGCGCCCTATCTTTTTGCCTGCTAATGACGATCCCCTGTAGGAGCGGCCTTGTGTCGCG
>NZ_JAOCDM010000096.1 GCF_029840925.1 Pseudomonas sp. GD03858 | reverse complement strand
TTACTGGCTCGCCCAGCGCAGCCGGCAACCGCGGGGTTTGCTCGACGCTTCCTGGCTCACCACCTCGCGCCACCAGCGCTCGCCCGTACGCGGCAGGCGCAGGTCGACCCGCTCGCCCATCTTCGGAGTGGCCACCGGCACACCCTCATGCTCCGCCCACTCCAGCACCTGCTCGAAGGGCGCATACCAGGCATGCAACGCCAGGTCGAAGGTGCCGTTATGGATCGGCAGCAGCCAGCCCCCGCCCAGGTCCAGGTGAGCCTGCACCGTCTGCCGAGGGTGCATGTGCACATAGGGCCAGTGCTCGTCGTAGGCGCCGGTTTCCATCAGCGTCAGGTCGAACGGCCCGAAGCGCCGGCCAATCTCGGCGAAACCATCGAAATAGCCGGTATCGCCGCTGAAGAACATCCGCAGCCGCGGCGCCTCGATCACCCACGAGCACCACAGCGTCCGGTTGCCGTCGCGCAGCCCCCGGCCGGAGAAATGCTGGGCCGGGGTCGCAGTCAGGCGCAAACCGCCCGCTTCCAGCCCTTGCCACCAGTCCAGTTGGTGGACCTTCGCGGCCGGCACGCCCCAGGCCAGCAGGCGGTCACCCACGCCCAGCGGGGTGAGAAAGCGCTCGACCTTGGGCGCCAGGGCCTTGATCGTCGCCCGATCCAGGTGGTCGTAATGGTCATGGGAGAGGATGACCCCGCGAATCGGCGGCAGCTCGTCCAGGGTCAGGGGTGGCGCATGGAAGCGCTTGGGGCCGGCGAACGAGAACGGCGAGGCGCGCTTGGAAAACACCGGGTCCGTCAGCCACCAGCCACCTTCGAGCTTGAACAGCACCGTGGAGTGGCCCAGGCGGAACAGGCTGGCATCCGGCGCGGCGTCGAGCTGTGCGCGGGTCAGCTGCAGCACCGGCACCGGCGCGCGCGGTACCGTGAACTTCGGTTTGTTGAACAGCGCGTTCCAGATCGTCCTGGCATCGGGCTCAGGCATGTCCGCCGGGCGCGGTGACAGGTTGTGAAAGCGCCCTTCGCGGGACTGCGCAGAGTCGCGGTGCTGGAAGACCGGTGCATGGCGTTTCAAGGTGCAGACCTCATACGAGCGCAAGGGGGGAGCCGACAGTATAAGAACCCTCGCCGTGACGACCTTGCCCAATCCAACGAGGTCCATGCCCGATTCTGCGCCCGTGCACGCCCGACACTGCCTGGACAATCCGCCGCACCTGCGCCGCGCAAGCGTCAATGCCAGCCAATGACGTGAGACTCAGTTAAGGCGCAAGCGGCGAATGTCGCGTTGGGGCGGTTCGCCAAAAAGCCGGGCATATTCACGACTGAACTGCGAGGCGCTTTCATAGCCGACCCGCGCAGCGGTCACGCTGGCATCCAGGTTCTGCGTGAGCATCAACTGACGGGCTTCCTGCAGGCGTAGTTGCTTCTGGTACTGCAGCGGACTCAAGCCGGTGATCGTGCGAAAGTGCTGGCGCAACGTCGAAGGGCTCATATGGCAGCTGGCGGCCAGTTGCTCGATCTTCAGTGGTTCGGCGAAGTGGCGCTTGAGCCAGTTGATGGCGCCGGCGATCTGCTGGCTGGGCGCTTCCTGGTTGATCAGGTGGCGCAGTTGCGCGCCATGGGGCCCGGTCAGCAGGCGGTAGGTGATCTCGCGCTGGATCAGCGGGGCCAGGTACGGCAGCAGCACCGGGTCCGAGAGCAACTGCACCAGGCGCAGCACGGCATCCAGCAACCCCTCGGCCAAGGGCTCCACGGCCATCGAGCAGAAGCCACAGTCGCGGCTGGGCGAAGGCAGGCGCAGTTCAGTGGCCAGTTGCAGGATGTCCTGTGGCACCAGGTTCAGCATCAGGCCAAGAAACGGCTCGGTGTGGCAGCCCTCGACCACCGCGGATACCACGGGTAGATCGACAGCGGTCAGCAATGACTGGCCCGGCCCGAAACGCAGGACTTGCTCGCCGGACACGACCTGCTTCTCGCCCTGGGCGGTGATCCCCAGTCCCAGGCCGTAGATGCAGTGCATGGGTTGAGTGACAGCCCGGCGGCGGTGCAAGGTCAGGCCGGGAATGGCCGTCTCGTAGTCGCCGTCCGAGGGCGCGACGCGGGCGATGGCCTGGGCCAGGGCGCGACTGTCGACAAAAGACGGCCGCAACGGTTCGAAAGGCGCGTTCATGGGCTACCTCGGTGGACGTTTTGCTGGGGCCGCGCAGGCAACCCGATCAGGCTGGCCAGCCGATGGCATCACTGCAGATGCTTACGCAGGAAGGGCACGGCCTGCGCCATGGCCAGCGCGACAGGTTCGGGCTTGTCGTACAGGTCGTAGTGCGACCAGCCTTCGGCCACGTAGATCTGCTTGTCGGTGGAGGCCGCCCGGCCGTAGATTTCCCAGCCATCACGGTACGCGCCGAAAGCACCCGGCTTGTCGCCAATGACCACCAGCAGCGGCTGGGTCAGCAGCGATTCGGCATGGAGGAAGGCATCCCAGCCGAATGCCGCGCTGTTGAACGAGAACAGGCCGCTGGTGGCGCCGTTGGGCTGTTGGCCACGCGGGGTCTTGTAGTAGTCGGTCGCTTCGAGCACGTCGATATCGGTGATGCCCGCCTGGCGCCCCTCCTCGACCGAGTTCGGCAGGTAGTTGATCACGTTGCGCGCGCCGCCCTGGGCCTCGGCGGTGCGCTGGGCGGCCATGGCCTGCAGCGCAGCGACCGGCTGGAAGTTGCTGAAGCCTTCGCGGATCAGGCGGCCGAAGTTGACCCCAGTGATCGACACCAATGCCTTGATGCGGTGGTCGGTGATGGCCGCATGCACGGTGTAGGCACCACCGCCGCAGATGCCGATGGCGCCGATGCGCGCCGGGTCGACGTAGGGCAGCGTCACCAGGTAGTCGATGGCGTAGCGGATATCGGACACGCGGATCGACGGGTCTTCCATGAAGCGCGGCTCACCGCCGCTGGCGCCCTGGAAGCTGGCGTCGAAGGCGATCACCACGAAGCCCTCCTTGGCCAGGCCCGCGCCATAGACGTTGCCTGAGGTCTGCTCCTTGCAACTGCCGATCGGGTGGGTACTGACGATGGCCGGATACTGTTTGGCAGGGTCGAAGCCTGGCGGCAGGTACAGGTCTGCGGCGGTCTCCCAGCCCAGGTTCTGGTAACGGACGTGCTTGATGGTGATATCGCTCATGGGTTTCTCCAGATAGGTCGTATGAACAGGGAGTAGCGAGTGATCAGAGGTTGGCCTGGAAAAACGGCGTAAGGTGTTGCATGGCCGTATTGACCCCCGGACCGTCGTACAGGTCCATGTGCGCCAGGCCGTCCAGTACCACCAGCTCTTTCTTGCCCAGCGCCTTGGCGTGCAGCTCCTGGCTGTGCCACAGCGAACCGGCTTCGCTGCCGGCGATGACCAGCGTGGGCTGGGTCAGCAACTGCTCGACCAGGTCGAAGGCATCGAAGGCGACCCAGGCGCCCAGGCCGTTCATCAGCATCTTGTTCTGCGCGTTGGGGTGCTGGGCGCGGGGTGTCAGGTAGTAGTCGGCGGCTTCCTGCAGGTCGCGCGGCGCACTGGTGTCGCCCAGTTGCGGCACATAAGGCGCGTAGACAGGCGCTGCACCGGCCGCTTCGGCCGTGCGCTGGCCGGCCAGGGCGTCGAGTACCGGCAGCAGGTCGTTGATCGAGCCCTTGCCCTCCCAACCTTTGCGGGTGGCGGTGCCGACGTTGACCGCGCTGGCGGTGGCCAGCGCCTTGATGCGGCGGTCGACCGAGGCTGCCTTGGCCGCGAAGCCGCCACCGGCGCAGATCCCCAGCACGCCGATGCGCTGGGCGTCGACGAAACCGAGGGTGGTCAGGTAGTCGACGGCGCTGTACACATCGGCCACCCGGTTCATCGGCTCATCGAGAAAGTGCGGTTCGCCGCCGCTGGCGCCCTGGTAGGAGGCGTCGAAGGCCAAGGTGACAAAGCCTTGCTCGGCCAGCAACCGGGCGTAGGTGCCGGCGGTCTGCTCCTTGACGCCGCCGCCTGGGTGGACGGTGACGATCGCAGGGTACTGCTTGCTTTCATCGAATGCGCTCGGCAGGTAAAGGTGGCCGGCCATCACGATGTTGCGGTTGTTGAACTGGACGTCTTGCATGGTGTTGCCTCCGGGTGGGCAGCGCGAGGTGCTTGCGCGGGGTGGCTGATGCAACCACCCTTCGTTGGAGACAAGTATAGGAAGCAGGGGGACTGCGGTTTTGCCTGATTCGATGCCTTGCTTGCACGTTTCAAGGAAAGTGCGCAGTCATCGAGCATTGCCAGAGCCAGACCGGACCTCGGCAATATCTAGCGCTTAAGCGCAGGAAGACCACCATGGAGCCCCAAGATGCACCATGGTTGGATTGCCTATTACATAGCGCTCAGCCTTGCTGGCGCATGCGCCGAACATCCCGCTGCGGCGGTGCGCCAAAGGCCCGGCTGTACTCGCGGCTGAACTGCGAGGCGCTTTCGTAGCCCACCCTTCCAGCGGCCTGGCCCGCGTCCATGTGCTGGTTGAGCATCAATTGCCGGGCCTCCTGCAAGCGCAATTGCTTGTGGAACTGCAACGGGCTGACGCCGGTCAGCTCGCGAAAATGCTGGCGGAAGGTTGACGGGCTCATATGCACCCGCTCGGCCAGGTCGTCGATGCGCATCGGTTCGGCCAGGTGCTGTTTCAGCCAGGCGACCACCTTGGCGATCTGCTGCATCGGCGAGCCGGCGGCAACCAGGTGACGCAGGGCGACACCGTGCTGGCCGACCAGCAGCCTGACGATGATTTCCTGTTGTATCAGCGGGGCGAGATGTTCGAACAACGCCGGCTCGTCCAGCAGCCCGAGCAGGCGCTCCAGCGCGCGCACCACGCCGCTGTCGAGTTCGGCGATGACGATGGCTTGGTGGGTGCCGGCCTTCGGCGGCGGTGGCAGCTGCAGGTCTTCGACCGTGCGCATGACCTGGCTGGGGTCGAGGGTCAGCATCAGCCCCAGGAAGGGCCTGGCGGGTGTGGCCAGGGCGACATGGGAGACCACGGGCTGGTCGATGCTGGTCAGCATGCCCTGCCCCGCCTGGTAATGCAGCACGACCTCCTGTTGCATGACCTGCTTGCTGCCCTGCGCCACCACGCCCAGGCCCAGGCCGTAGATACAGGGCATCGGCTCGGTGGGCGAGGCGCGGCGGTGCAGGCTCAGGGCCGGTAGCCGGGTGACCAGGTCCCCTGCGCTGGGTACGTGTCGGGCGATCAATGCGCTCAGGCCTGGCAGGCCTGATTCGACGGGGTCGCGGGGGGACTCGAGGCGGGTCATGCGTTTCTCCATCGGCACTGCCGTCATGCTCCGGGCAATGATGAAGGTTTTTGCACGAATCAACCACTGTGCAGCCCCCGCAGGGACATTGCCGTCGTTGCCCTATATGAAATAGATCAACCTACCGACTTCGCGTGCTTGATGCTCTTCTGCCCTACGGCGCAGGCCACCGTTGCCCCTAGGCTTGCCCCTTGGCCGCAATCAGGCTGCCAGCGGGCGGCTGCTGGCGGAAATAGCCGTCCAGCCCGGCAAAGATCGCTGCGGCCACCTTGCGCTGATGCCGAACATCATGCAGACGCTTGCAATCGCCGGCATTGGAAATGAACCCCGTTTCGACAAGAATCGAAGGCACAGCCGCCGATTTGAGCACCGCGAACCCGGCCTGCTCCACCCGCGCCTGGTGCAGGCCCGACACCTGCCCCAACTGGCCGAGCACCTGATGCCCCAGGTCCAGGCTGGCGGCGATGGTCGAGCTCACGGACATGTCCAGCAGCACGCCCGCCACCATGGGGTCGGGCTGGCGCAGTTTCACCGGCAGACCGCCACCGACCTTGTCCGCCTCGTTTTCCCGCTGCGCCATCCAGCGCGCCATCGATGACGTCGCGCCGCCCTGGGACAAGGCATAGACAGAGGCGCCCGAGGCGGTAAGCCGGGGCGCCGCGTCCGCGTGCACCGAGACGAACAGATCGGCATTCAGCCGCTGGGCGAGTTCGGCGCGCTTGCGCAGCGGGATGAACACATCATCGCTGCGCACCAAGCGTGCCTTGTAGCCCTTCTGCGCGTCGATACGCCTGGCCAGCAACTTGGCAATCTGCAAGGCGACGAGCTTTTCCTGCTCGCCCTTGGCCCCCACTGCGCCAGGGTCCTTGCCGCCATGCCCGGCATCCACCACGATCAGCAGGTCACGCAGGCGCGCCGATGGTGGTTGTGCCGCCACCGGAGCGGCAGCCAGAACAGGCCCGGTGAGCGACAGCTCGAACCCGTGCCCGCCGGTCTGGACCGTGCGAACCTCGCTACGCAAGGCCGCGTCGGCCAGATCCACGACGATACGCAGGTCTCCGGTCGCGGTGATCCCGCTGCGAATCGCCGTGACCGCGCTGCCTTGCAGGGCAAGGTCGGCCAGCGACGCCCGAAGGGCGGTCTGGGGAAGATCGAGCACCAGCCGCGGTGGCGCGGCGAGGTTGAAATGCCTGGCCGCCACTGGCCCGGTCAGATCCAGCATCACCTTGGTGACATTGCCCACCCGGCTCACGCGAACGTTTCTGACAGCTTGCGCCGCCTGCGCCGCAAAGGGCAGCGGCAGCGCCAGGCATGCCAGCAACAATTTCAAGACACGGCGTCGATCCATGCGAACTCCAATTGGCCTGCGGGCCAGCGAAGACCCAGGCAATATTGCTGGCCTTTCAAAAAAGATACATTATAACATTTCCAGCATTATCGTACTGAAGACTCCCGCAGGCAGACAACCAGTGCCGGGACTGACCCTGAATCTTTGAACCAAGGAAACATCATGCATCCATCGTTGAAAGCCGCCACCCTGCTCACCATGATGATCAGCGTCGACGCTGGCGCCCACGGTCTGTGGACCGAGGAGCGACGTGGCAATATCGAGGCGGTGTACGGCCACGGCGCCGAGGATAGCGCCTACAAACCGGAAAAGATCAAGCGTGCCTGGGCGTTCGACGCCGCCGGCAAGATGGTCCCGGTCACGGTCGAGCGCCTGACGGATCATGCCGTCCTGCAACCGCTCGCCCCGCCTGCGACGCTTGCCGTGTTGCTGGACAACGGGCCTTGGTCGCAACGCCCGGACAAGCAGTGGGTCAACCAGGACCGCACCCAGGTCAAGGACGCGATCGCCTCTACCCACAGCCTGAAGTACAGCCTGGCCATTTATCAGAGCGGTGCCCGCCTGCCGAAACTGGACATGCTGCGCCTGGCGATCATCCCCCTGAGCGACCCGCTGAAGGCCGGTCCAGGCAAGCCTCTGGAAGTGCAGGTGCTACTCGATGGCAAACCGGCTGCGGATATCCCGCTGCAAGGTGACTACCGCGGCGCGCCCCACCAGATCAATGCCACCACCGACAAACAAGGCCGGGCACGGATCACCGTACGCAACGAGGGGCTGAACATCATCGCCGCCCAAACCACGCTGCCAATGCCCGAAGGCGAATCGGTGGCGCAACAGAGCCTGTTCAGTTCACTGACGTTCCTGGGTGAGCCGCACCACGAGTAGCGTGCGCGCCCTGCCTCGAACGTGCGAGCCGAGGCGGGGCGTTCGTTCACGCTCGGTCCTGCGCCTGGGCGCGGCAGGCACGATTTCTTGGCTGGGCCTGGCAATGCTCAGACCGCACTGAGTTCGGCAAGGTTACGGTATTGCCCCTTGAAGTACAGCAAAGGCTGGGCGGCATCGGCTTCTTGCAGGTTCAACGCCTTTACTTCGCCAATCACGATCAGGTGATCCCCGGCGGCGTGTTCGGCGTGGATCTCGCAATCGAACCAGTGCAGGCTACCGGCGATGATCGGGTTGCCCAGCGGCGAGGCCTGCCAGTCGATGCCTTGCCACTTGTCCGTGCCGCGCCGTGCGAACTGGTTGGAAATCCCGGCCTGCTCGCCCGACAGGATATTGACCGCGAAGCGACCGGCCTGGCGAATCCCGGGGTAGCTGGCCGAGTTGGACATGACGCTGAATGACACCAGCGGTGGGCTCATCGACACGCTGTAGAACGACTGGCAGGTAAAGCCAAGCGGCTCGCCATCACTGTGCGAGGTGATCACCGTGATGCCGGAGGCGTAATGCCCGAGCGCTTCGCGAAAGCGCAATGGCTCGATAGCAGTACAGGGAAGCGACATAGTAAATCCTGAATGTTAGGTACAACCCGCCAACAATGGGAAAGGGCTGGAGCTGCACGCCCCTGCCCTCTCACACCGCGCTCGGTTTTACTTCAAGAGCTCCCGGCGCACGATTTCTGCACCTGCACTCAATGCATTGAGCTTGCCGCGTGCCACGGCGCGCGGCAACGGTGCCATGCCGCAGTTGGTGCACGGGTAGAGCTTGTCGGCATCGACGAATTGAAGGGCCTTGCGCAAGGTGTTGGCCACTTCCTCTGGGGTTTCGATGGCATGGTTGGCCACGTCGATGGCCCCGACCATCACTTTCTTGCCACGGATCAGCTCGATCAACTCCATGGGGACGTGGGAGTTGTGGCACTCCAGCGAGACGATATCGATCTTGGACTTCTGCAGTTTGGGGAACGCCTCCTCATACTGGCGCCACTCCGAGCCCAGGGTCTTCTTCCAGTCGGTGTTGGCCTTGATGCCATAGCCATAGCAGATATGCACGGCCGTTTCGCACTTGAGGCCTTCGATGGCCCGCTCCAGGGTGGCAACGCCCCAGTCGTTCACCTCGTCGAAGAACACGTTGAAGGCCGGCTCATCGAACTGGATGATATCGACACCGGCAGCCTCCAGTTCCCGGGCTTCCTCATTGAGGATCTTGGCGAATTCCCAAGCCAGTTTTTCACGGCTCTTGTAGTGGCTGTCGTACAGGGTGTCGATCATGGTCATGGGACCAGGCAACGCCCATTTGATCGGTTGCGTGGTCTGCTGACGCAGGAACCTGGCATCTTCGACGAACACCGGTTTCTGACGAGAAACCGCACCGACCACCGTCGGCACGCTGGCATCGTAACGGTCGCGGATCCGCACGGTTTCGCGCTTTTCAAAGTCAACGCCATGCAGGTGTTCGATGAAGGTCGTCACGAAATGCTGACGGGTCTGCTCACCGTCACTGACGATATCGATACCGGCGAGCTGTTGTTCATGCAGCGACAGGCGCAGCGCATCCTGCTTGCCCTCGACCAACACCTGGTCTTGCAGTTTCCAAGGCGACCAGAGGGTTTCCGGCTGTGCCAGCCAGGACGGTTTAGGCAGACTGCCGGCAGTCGAAGTAGGGAGTAGTTTTTTCATGACGCAAGGCCTTGTGTATTCGATCAATCAAACAGCGTAATGAGCGGACCATTGCTGCAGCACAGCGTGGTACGGCTTGATGAATTGTTCTTCTGCGTACTTGCCTTGCTCGATGGCCAGACGACTGCGTTCTTCGCGATCGTAGACAATTCGAGTCAACGAGTAGTCCTGATGCTTCAGGCTGGGCTGATAGGATTTCCCAGCCACCGAGTTCGCGTTGTAGATCTCGGGGCGGTAGATCTTCTGGAAGGTGTCCATCGTGCTGATGGTGCTGATCAGCTCGAGATTGGTGTAATCGCCCAGCAGGTCGCCGGCAAAGTAGAACGCCAACGGCGCAACACTGTTCGGCGGCATGAAATAGCGCACCTTCAGGCCCATCTTGGCGAAGTACTCATCGGTCAATGAGTACTCATCCTGCTGGTATTCATAACCCAGGACCGGGTGCTGATTTTCAGTGCGGTGATAGGTCTTGCTGCTGGAAACGCTCAGACAGATGACCGGCAGTTTGTTGAAGTGCTCCTTGAAAGCGCTCGAGTTCACGAAGCACTTGAACAGTTTCCCGTGCAGCTCGCCAAACGCCTCCGGCGTGCTGAAGCCGGATTGCCCTTTGTTGTGGTCCAGCAACAGCACGCTGAAGTCATAGTCCCGCACGTAAGAGGAAAAATTGTTCCCGACAATGCCTTCGATGCGCTCGTTGGTCTGGTGATCGACAATGCTAGTTTTCAGGATTTCAATCAACGGCAAGGCATCGCCCGCCTTTTCATCCGCGATCTTCATCTCGACGGAAACGATATCGAGTTCTACCGAATAACGGTCACCCTTGGGGTTGTCCCAATGCGCCAGGGCATTGAAGCGATTGTCGATCATCGCCAGCGTGTTGCGCAGGTTCTGCTGGCGGCTCTCGCCCCTGGCCAGGTTGGCAAAGTTGGTGGTGATGCGCGTGTTGTCCGCAGGCAGATAGTCCTCGTCGAAACGAATGCTTTTGATGGCGAACGTGAAGGCTTTATTCATTGTGACCCGGCACCCTGATTCCCGAAGTAGATCCTGAAAATACTTCCTGCTTGCCTGCTTGCCTGCTCGGCTTCGAAGGAAGAATTCAATGAGGGGATTGTCAATAAACGACCGTCATGAGACAAACTCATTTTTTTTGAACTGATCTTTAATTTTTCTCATGATCGATCTAAGGCACCTGCGCACCATCCACGCCCTGCGCGATACCGATAGCCTGCACGACGCCGCTGAACGCCTGCACCTCACCCAATCCGCCCTGTCGCACCAGTTCCGCGAACTGGAAGAGCGCATCGGCATGCAGCTGTTCGTGCGCAAGTCCAAGCCGGTGCGCTTCACCAGTGCTGGCCTCAAGCTGTTGCAACTGGCCGAGCAGGTAGCGACCCTGGAGGGTGTCAACGTCGTGTCGGGGCTGGCGACATGAGGCACTAACCTGAACCGAACTGTGCGGCAAACAGCATCATCGCCAGCCCCAGCGGGATCAGACCAGTCGCGGCAGTCCACTCGGCCTCGACGCGCTCGGCGAACCAACTGCCTGGCGATGGGTACCTGCCAAGCGTGGCCAGCTTCACCACAGGCCACCCCAGCGGATAGCACAATGCTCGGAAAACGAAGTGCACAGACAGCTCGCTGATCACCGCGATACTCCCGTTGAAGGTCATGGGGTGGCTTTGCACAAGGCATTCATTTCAGCAATATCGCTCACCACTTGATCCGCGGACCGGTCGAACATCGCCTGCTCCCCAGCGTCCAGGGGCAACTCGATAACCCGTGCGAGCCCCTCCTGCGCCAGCACACAGGGAACGCCCATGGCAATATCGGTTCGCCCATATTCGCCCTCGAGAATCGCCACCGTCGGCAAGATGCGGTTTCGCCCATTGGCGATGGCATCGACCATCTGCGCGATTGCCACACCCGGTGCATCGCAGGCACTGCCCAGCTTCTTCAAGCCCAGGATCTCGCCACCGCCCTGACGCGTACGCTGCACGATGCTCTCGATCTGCTCGCTGGACAGAAAGTGCGACAGCGGCACCGAACCAATCGCACAGTAGCGCATCAGCGGCACCATGCTGTCGCCATGCCCTCCCAGGACCAGCGCGGTGATATCCCGAGCGCAATACCCTGTCTGCTCGGCGATGAAACACTTCATGCGCGCGGTATCCAGTACCCCCGCCTGGCCGAACACCTTGTCGCGCCCCAACCCACTGAGGCTCCAGGCTCGATAGGTCAGTACATCGACCGGGTTCGACACCACCAATACCGTCGCCGCCGGAGCATGACGATTGATGTCCTGCATGATGCCGTCGAGAATGGGCAAATTGATGCTCAATACATCCTGGCGCGACTGACCTGGTTTGCGCGGGACGCCCGCCGTGATCACCACCAGGTCCGAACCCTGCAGCAATTCGGCATCGGACCCGCCGTAAACCCTGGTATCGGAACCCGACTCGACTGCCGCCTGCCAGACGTCCAGTGCCTTGCCCCGCGCCAACTCGCCCTGCACATCGATCAACGCCAGCTCACGGCAGATCTCGTCCCGGGCGAGGACCTGGGCCGCCGCCTCGCCCACCATGCCAGCACCCACGATTGATAGCTTGTTCACCTCGCACCTCCCGCGGGTCGCGCCACCCGCCTGTACAGAGAAGTATTGTCCGCCAGGGCCAAAAGGCCACCCGACTTCATCGCCTGCGCGATTTCGTGCGCGCATCGAAAATCATTGCGTGGCAATGCGCGGTTTCATCCAGGAGCGCCTGGTCAGGGCGCTTTATCAAGAATTTACGAGGCAGGGAAGTAAACCGACAGCAACTTGATACGCGAACCAATACCCTTTCGCCACGTCTTCGCAGTATCGAGAGAGTGACATGTTCCTGTACGTCAATACCCTCATTCACCCGGTCAAACCCGTCTCGTTCACGCGTGTCGACAAGGCCGGGAAACTCGCCTTGCGGCCCTTCCACACCGGGCTTGCCACGGTGCTGAGCCACAGCCCCTGCAGCCGCGCAGGATCTCGCGGGCACGCCCAAGAGCATGTGACGATCAAATTCCCGAGGTTTGCGTGAATACACCCCTCGAACGACTGCAACAGCAGCTCAGGCAGCGTGGCATCAGCGAAATCGAATGCACGGTCAGCGATTTCTGCGGCATCGGCCGCGGCAAGATCACCGCCACCGCCAGGTTCCTCGAAGAAGGCGGCATGCGCTTGCCGGAAAGTGTGCTGCTGCAGACGGTGACCGGCGACTTCGTCGACGACCAGGTGTTCGATGCCCTGCTCAACGAGGCCGGCGCCGACATGTTCTGCCGCCCCGACCCGCAGGCCTGCTTCATCCTGCCCTGGCTGGCCGAGCCGACCGCCATGGTCATCCACGACCCCTTCGACAAGACTGGCAAACCTATCGATATGGCGCCCCGCAACGTGCTCAAGCAGGTGCTCGGCCTGTATGCCAACGAGGGCTGGAAGCCGGTGGTTGCGCCTGAACTTGAGTTCTACCTGACGCGGCGCAGCCACGACCCGGACTTGCCACTGGAGGCGCCCGATGGCCGCTCCGGCCGCCCGGAGCGCGGGCGGCAAAGCTTTTCCATCGATGCCACCCACGAATTCGCGCCGCTATTCGAGGACCTTTACCACTGGTGCGATGCCCAGGGGTTGGACCTGGACACCCTGAGCCACGAAAGCGGCCCCGCGCAAATGGAGGTCAACTTCCGCCACGGCGATGCCTTGCGCCTGGCCGACCAGCTCATCGTGTTCAAGCGTACCCTGCACGAAGCCGCGCTCAAGCATGGTATCGGCGCGACGTTCATGGCCAAGCCCATCGCCTGCCAGCCGGGCAGCGCGATGCATATTCACCAGAGCGTGCAGAGCCTGGACAGCGGCAAGAACCTCTTCGCCACCGACGACGGCGCCATGAGCGAGCAATTCCTGCATTACATTGGCGGTCTGCAGCGCTACATCCCGCACCTGCTGCCCCTGTTCGCGCCCAACGTGAACGCGTTCCGCCGCTTCCTGCCGGATAACTGCGCACCGGTCAACGTCGCCTGGGGACACGACAACCGCACCGTCGGCCTGCGCGTGCCAACAACCTCGGTCGCGGCCATGCGCGTGGAAAACCGCCTGCCCGGCGCCGATGCCAACCCCTACCTGGCGTTGGCCGCCACCTTGTTGTGCGGCTATCTCGGCCTGCATGAACAGCTCGAACCGACCCCTCCACTCTCCGGGCGCGCCTACGGTCACGACGGCCTGAGCCTGTCGCACACGCTCGAGGAGGCGCTGGCCCGGATGGAGGCATGCGACACGCTCAAGACGTACCTGGGAGATCGCTTCGTGCAAGGCTATGTCGCGGTGAAGCGCACCGAGCACCGCCACTACCGGCAGGTCATCAGCACCTGGGAGCGCGAGTACCTGCAATCGAGTGTATGAGTGAAACGCCGTGTGGCGTTACATCTCGACCTGGGTCCCCAGCTCGATCACCCGGTTCAGTGGCAGCTTGAAGTACTTGAGGTTGCTGTTGGCGTTCTTCAGCAGGAAGGCGAACAGGTGCTCGCGCCACTTGGCCATGCCAATGCGCTTGGTCGGCACCACGGTTTCCCGGCTCAGGAAATAGGTGGTGCGCATGGGGCTGAAGTCCAGCTCAGGCGTGCTGGACTGGCTCAGGGCGAGCGGCACGTCGGGTTCTTCCATGAAGCCGAAGTGCAGGCTGACCCGGAAGAAGCCTTCACCGAAAGCCTCGACCTCGAAGCGCTTGTCGGCGCTGATCCGTGGCGAATCCTCCGAGACCACCGTCAGCAACACCACCTGCTCGTGCAATACCTGGTTGTGCAGCAGGTTGTGCAACAAGGCATGGGGCACCGCGTCGGTACGGGCGGTGAGGAACACCGCGGTGCCCTGCACACGATGGGGCGGCTGCGCCTGGACGCTGCCGATGAACAACGGCAGCGGCAGCGCGGTTTCATCCAGCCGCTCGACGATGATGCTGCGGCCACGCTTCCAGGTGGTCATCAGCACGAACAAGGCCAGGCCGGCGATCACCGGGAAGGCACCGCCCTGCAGGATCTTCGGCGCGTTGGCGGCGAAGTACAGGCTATCTACCAGCAAGAACCCCAGCAGCAGAGGGATAGCTAGCCAGCGTGGTGTTTTCCACAACAGCAACACCACCGCCGAGGCCAGCAGCGTGGTGATGAGCATGGTGCCAGTCACCGCCACGCCATAGGCGGCCGCCAGGGCGCTGGAGGATTCGAAACCGACCACCAGCAGCACGACGCCGATCATCAGCGCCCAGTTGACCATGCCGATGTAGATCTGCCCCTGTTCCTCGCTGGAAGTGTGCTGGATGAACATGCGCGGCACATAGCCGAGCTGGATGGCCTGGCGAGTCAGCGAAAACGCACCGGAGATCACCGCCTGCGAGGCGATGATGGTGGCCAGCGTGGCCAGTGCGACCATCGGCAACAATGCCCACTCGGGGGCCAGCAGGTAGAACGGGTTGCGCACCGCTGCCGGGTTGTTGAGGATCAATGCCCCCTGGCCGAAGTAGTTCAGCACCAAGCCCGGCAGCACCAGCATGAACCAGGCCCGGGAAATCGGCTTGCGGCCAAAATGCCCCATGTCGGCGTAAAGGGCCTCGGCACCGGTCAGGGCCAGTACCACCGCCCCCAGGATCGCCACGCCCACGCCCGGATGGGCGACGAAGAAATGCACGGCCCAGGCGGGGCTCAGCGCCTGTAGCACCTCGGGTCGCTGGACGATGCCATAGATACCGAGCGCGCCCAGCACCACGAACCACACCACCATCACCGGCCCGAACAGGATGCCGATGCGCGCCGTGCCGTGCTTCTGGATCACGAACAGCCCGACCAGCACCACCACCGACAGTGGCACGACCCAGTGATCGATGCCATCGATGCCCAACTGCAGCCCTTCCACCGCCGACAGCACCGAAATGGCCGGGGTGATCATGCTATCGCCGTAGAACAGCGCCGCGCCGAACAGCCCCAGCAGCACCAGGACCTTGCTCAGCCGTGGATAGGGACGTGCCGCCCGCCTGGCCAAAGCGGTCAGGGCCATGATGCCGCCCTCACCCTGGTTGCTGGCGCGCAGAATGAACAGCACGTACTTGACCGTCACGACCCAGACCAGCGACCAGAACACCAGCGACAGGATGCCCAGCACCCCCTCGATATTGGCCTGCACACCGAAGTGACCGTTGAAGACCTCCTTGAGGGTATACAGCGGGCTGGTGCCGATGTCGCCATAGACCACCCCTACGGCCGCGACCAACAGGCCGACGCCCGTGCTCTTGTCTGGATGGGATTGTTGCTCAACGATCACGGATTGGCTCACTGGTAACTTCTCGTCAACATCGCGTAAATACTGAGTGCAGGCAGATAGGCGGCAGGTTCGAAAAACGGCCGCCAGTATCGGCTCTGGCAGCAATGCCGAACATAAAGAAAGCGTAAAATTAGCAGCCCCACAATGCCGGCCAGTCGAGGCTTTCCCGGCATTCTCGGGGGGTTCTCAGCAGCTAGGCGCAGCGCCCACCCTGTGGGAGCGGCTTTAGCCGCGAACACCGGCGTAGCCGGTGCCATCCACAACGTGCCCAGCCCGAGCAGGTCAGCAGCGAAAACGCAGACAGGCCCGGGTTCCCCTGGGCTCCAGGCTTTCCAGCGTGGCAGCGCCACCGAAGCGTTCCATGACCTGCCTGACCATCGCCAGCCCGATACCCAGCCCCCCCTGCTTGGTCGAATAGAACGACTTGAATGCCGACAGCTCCTGCTGTCGCGTCATGCCCAGGCCTGAATCGTCGATGCACAGCAACACGTCGCTGCCCGTGCGCTGCAGTGTCAGGCGCAATGATCCGCCGTCGGGCATCGCCTCGATGGCATTGGCGAGCACGCTGTTCAACACCTGGCCGAGCAGCAGCCGGTGACTGATGACCACAACCGGGCCTTCGATATCCACCTGCGGCGTTATTCGCAACTGCTGCATCCGAGGTGCGAGCGCCCCCAGGGCCTGATGGATGCTCGGCGCCAGGTCGACCGATTCCGCTTCGCCTTGCAATGGCCGCAGGCAATGGAGCAGTTCGCCCACCCAGCTCGCCATTCGGTCGACCTGGGCAATGATGTCGTTGATGTTCCTGCTCGCCGGCTGGCCTGGCAGCGCCTGCGCCAGTTCGGCGCTGCTGCGGATGCTGGCCAGAGGGTTGCGCAGGCTGTGAGCGACCGCGGTGGACATCTCCACCAGCCCGCCGTAGGTCTTGTTGGCGACCAGCTGGTCCTGCTGCTGGGCCAGCAGCCGAGCGGCGCGCAGTACGATCCAGAACAGCCCGAAATAGATGATCAGGCCACCGACCGCCGTGGCGCCCCAGATCTGCTTGCGCCCACGCTCCAGACGCTCTATCAGGTCGACCGGTTCCTTGTAGATTTCCACCATGGCCAGGACCTTGCCTTGATCGTCCAGCAGTGGAATGTAGTTTTCGACGAAGAACATCTTGGCCGGCCGGGTGAACTGCTGTTCGGAGCGATCCGGGTCGACTTCATCGTAGCGGGCGCTGACCCGTCCGCCGGAATTGAACGCCACCTCCAGCGGGCCATCCTCATGCACCCTGCGCCCGATCAGCCCTGGGTTGGTCGACCAGATGACCTCGCGCTCCGGGGAGAAGATGCTCGCCAGCAGCAGGTCCGGCAGGTTGGCCAGGTGGTCGAGGAACTCCGACCGCGCCCGATGGCGGTTCTGCAGGGTCTGCGGATCGAGCATGCCGTAACGCGCCGAAGACAGCACATCGCCCATCTTCATCCCCGACAGGTCATGGTGGCGGATTTCGCCAGTGGCGATCGACTGAATGAACTGGGCGGACAGCAGCGCATCGCGCTCCAGGCTTTCGTTGACCAGAAAGCGCGTCGAATACCAGGCCAGCCCTATCGCCACGCAGCTGATGATGACGAAGCTGGTCAGCGAGAACCTGCGCATCAGATTGAACGGTTCGACAATGTCGCCGAGCGGCGCGCTCACCTTGCGCCCGGGCCACCCTTGCGAAAATGCTCTCATCGCCCCTCCGAGGATCTGTGCCGGATCATCGCTCTCCAGCGGGTGAGCCTTCCCCACATTCGGGGGCCGCGCGACCGATGGCGGCAACCGAGTGCCGGCGCGTTCAGCACGGCAATCCCGTGAGCTCGCGCCCCTTCATTGCCCGCGCCGCCCCCACTGCTTCATAGCGAGCAAATCCGGTGCCAGGGACCGCGGGGTCAGTGGCACCGTCGAAACACCTGCTTGCCGGAATTTATCGAGTCTTTACGCCAACCGGCAGGAAACCGACAGCAACTTGACCTGCAAAAACCATAGTCTTTCACCACGTCATTCAAGGCCCGGCAGGGCCACACGGGGTGATGCTTGGCCCCCCGGACGTATCACGCCCCTACAGACTCCCCGCAGGCAGGTTGCAATGGAAAACTCAGACATCGGACTGTTCATACTGGCACTGGTGGCAATCACAGGAACACTCATCAGTCTGTTCGAGCGCCGGCTCGCCAAACCTGGAAAACCTTCGATGAAGCGCCAGGCGACCAAGATCGAGCGGCGCAGCTGAAACCCGGGCCATATGGCGCAAACCGTGGCCAAGCACGCCTGGCGTCGCCGGCGGCGGGAGACCGGTTTTTTTCGTGTGGCCGCATCCAGATGGCTCCTCGGCGGGTATTACCTCAGGGTAATACACGATTGCCCTGCCGATACCCCCACCAGGAGTTCGCTCGATGAACATCACTCGTTTCTCGTTCCTGCTCGCCTCCGGCCTTGCGCTGGCCATTGCGCTACCGACTGCCCAGGCCCAGACCGGAGTCCCCGATGCCGTCAAGGTGCCCGACGGCCACAAAGTGGCACTGGAAACCGTCGGCGTTGGCGAGATCACCTACGAATGCCGTGACAAGGCCGACGCTCCCGGACAGACCGAATGGGCCTTCGTCGGCCCCAAGGCCGTGCTCAAGGATCGCGCCGGCATGGCGGTGGGCGACTATTTCGGCCCGCCCGCGACCTGGCAGGCGAAGGATGGCTCGAAGATCACCGGCGCTCAACTGGCCATCGCCCCGGCAGCCAAGGGCGACCTGCCGTACCAGTTGGTCAAGGCCAACCCCGCCGAAGGCAAGGGTGCGATGAGCGGCATCAGCTACGTCCAGCGCCTGGCCACCCGTGGCGGTGTCGCCCCGCAAGCCGCCTGCACGGCGCAGAACAAAGGTGAGAAGCAAATCGTCAAGTACCAGGCCGACTATATCTTCTGGGTCAGCAACTGATCACCGCGCCGGCATCCTTCGGCTACGCTCATCGACACCCCCGGCCAAAGGGCCGGGGGTATCCGTCAGCAGAAGGATCGGCCCGACCTTGAACCTGCCCACGACACCGTTCGATTTCCAGCGCTGCCTCCAGGCCTGCGCCATGGGTGATCGCAGCGCCTTGCAGGCGCTCTACGACCAGGAAGGCGCCCGACTGCTCGGCGTGGCACGGCGCATCGCCCGCGACGAGGCCACCGCCGAAGACATTGTCCACGATGCCTTCATCCGCATCTGGACCCGCGCGGCCAGCTTCGACCCTGCGCGTGGTTCGGCGCGCGGCTGGGTCTACAGCCTGACCCGCCACCTGGCGCTGAACTTCATACGCGATACCCGCCGTGAAGTCGTGCTGGACGATGCTGGCCTGGCGGATATCGCGGCCATGGCGCCCTACCACGACGACATGGCCCTGCTGGCCGACTCGAGCAAGGTTCACCGCTGCCTCGAGCAACTCGAACCCGCGCCGCGCCGGTGCATCCTGCATGCCTACGTCGACGGCTGTAGCCATGCCGAGATCGCACGCCTGCTCGATACACCGCTGGGCACGGTCAAAGCGTGGATCAAGCGCAGCCTCAAGGCTTTGCGCGAGTGCATGGGATGACTAACGAATCTGGTGGCGAAAACGCCGATGACCTCGACCATCTGGCCGGGGAGTATGTACTGGGCACGTTGTCGGCCGAACAGCAGGATGCCGTGCTCAGACGCCTGGACAGCGACCGCGCCTTGCGGGACGCGGTGGATGCCTGGGAGAACCGTCTGCTGGGGCTCAATGCACTGGCACCGCCCCAATCGCCCAGTGCGCGGTTGTGGCAGCGGATCAACCGCAGCCTGGGCCAACGCCCCGCTCGCCCCTCGTGGTGGCAACGCCTGGGGCTGTGGCAAGGTTTGGCCGGCACAGGCCTGGCGGCAAGCCTGGTGCTGGCTCTGGCGCTACTGACGGCGCAGCCGCCGGCCACCACTTACCTGGTGGTACTGGTGGCACCCGCCACACAGGCGCCTGGCTGGGTGGTCCAGGCCCGCGACGCGCGCCAGATCCAGCTGATTCCGCTGGGCAAGGCCGAAGTCCCGGCGGACAAGGTGCTGCAGTTCTGGACCAAGGGTGAGCAGTGGCAAGCACCGATCTCCCTTGGGCTGGTCAAGCCCGGAGAGCAGGTCACCGTGCCGCTGGAGCACTTGCCGGCGCTCGAACCCAACCAACTGTTCGAGCTGACGCTGGAGAACCTGGGTGGCTCGGCGAGTGGGCGACCGACCGGTCCCGTGCAGTTCATTGGCCGCGCGGTGAAAGTGATCTGATACGGTGGCAGGATGATCGTGGTGCCAAGCTGCTTGGTGAACTTCATCGTCCGCCCCTTCAGGTTGATAAAAAAAGCACCGGCGCCTGTAGGCGCCGGTGCTTTTCATTGCCTCGTTTGCCAGCCCGGAGAGAACACTTCAATCAGGCACGTCTGCCGGATATCGTGTTGACCGAGCGCTAGTCGGCAGCCTGCGTGGCACCATGGATCAACTGCCCATAACGCCGGCTGAATGCCTGGTTGTACGGCACATGGTTCCTGTCGACCCCGCTGTCCCAGTTCACCGACCAGGTCATCAGCCCCCTGATCGCCAGTCCCTTGGACGCCAGGCGGCGGAACGCGTTGGCAACCGCCGTCGGCTCGATCACATATCCGGTGGCGGCCGCATCGACGTTGGCGGGCAGGCCAATGACCAACCTGTCGGGCGCAATCCGCGTGAAACCACGGGTGCCGTTCGCCAGGCTTTCGCTCAGGTAGTAGAGGAAGTCCTCCTTCAACGCATCGTTGTTCTGCGCGATCCAGGCCCCCTTGCCATTGTTGGCTTCCTCGACCCAGACACCGTCGCCCCCCTGGTTGTAGAACTGCGGGGCGATGAAGTCGTAATACCCCTCCAGTGCATTCAGGTAGTCGATGTACTTGCCCGCACGGGTCAGATAGGGAAACTCCGGCGCCATGCTGATGATGAAATGCTTGCCTTCGGCGGCGTAGTGATCCTTCACCCGTTTCAACGCGGCTGGCAGCACGGTCTTGTTGCTGGCGAAATCAATCGCGCTTTGCTCAAGATCGATGTCCAGCCCGTCGAACCCGTAGGTTTCCACCAGGCGGATGATTTCATTGGCCAGGGGCTGTTCATGGCCTGGGTTCAACGCGATATGCGCATCAGCGCCGCCCAGGGACATCAGTACCGCCCTGCCCTGGCTGTTGAGCACGCCCACCTGACGGCGGAACTCGGCGTCGGACAGGTTGTACGGCTTGAACGTCGGAATGCCGCTGCCTTTCATGAACGCCACGGCCACTACGTTATAGTCCCGTGGCACATCCTCCAGGCTCATGTTGGCGAACTGGCCGCGCTGGTAGCCGTCGGCGGGGCCTGCCGGCCAGTTGTGCCAGTAGCCCATGAGGATCTGTCTGCCGGCCAGGTTCGGCATCGACGATGCCGCGTCCTCCTGTGGCGCCTTGAGTGATGTGAAGTCGATCGTTGTCATGTTCCGGTCCCTCAGAACGTGTTGAGCATCCGCCGAGCTATTTGAAGTCGACGTCGAAGGCCTGATAGAAGGCGTTGCCGGTGTTGGCCACGATCCACATCAGCACGATCACGTGGCGGCCTTTCTTGGTGGCCGGCAGCTGCACTTCGTGCTCGACCTTGGCCTTCAGCTCGCCGGCATGGCTGTAGTACGGCACCTGCGGGTAGAAGTCCTCGGCGAACGGTTGCGCCTCCAGCTGCCCGCGGCTGATGCGCTGTTGCGGATCCCAGCCGTCCTTGGTGATAAGCCAACGATAGCCACGGGTGGTGTGCGGCGCGGTGTAGCGCCAGGTCACCTTGAACACCTGGCCAGGGTCGACGTTGATCGCCGGCCAGGTGAAGGCGCGGTTGAGCTTCTTGCTCATTTCCTCGTCGGTGAAGTTGACGCAGTCGCGGGCGTCGGCCTTGCCGCCGCTGAGAATATGGCCATCGGCAGGCGGCGCGACGCTGGGGTTGTCGGTCTGGAACGGCGCGGGGAACGGGCCGGCCACCAGGGCCGGGAAGTTCTTGCCGCCTTCCATTTCATCGACCTGCCAGCCGCTGAGCACGCCAAGGTCGATGGCGACGGCGCCGCGCGATGCTGGCGAGGTGACACGGCCGTGACGCAGTGGGTTCTGGGTTTGTGGTTGGTTCATGGGTATTGCTCCATTTGATTTGAGAACTCTCCCTTTCCAAAGGAGAGGCCTTCAAACTAACCGAGCAGGATTTTCCGTCCACGGGCGCTTTTTTCGCGTTTTCCTACTTTGGCGGAGGAATGTCCAATGAATACTGGATAAATATACAGTTACGCCAAGGTTTTCCTACTTCAACCAAGGCTGAAGTCCTACATATCGAGGTGGTGGTCGTCGACTGGGCCAGCGAGGAATCGAGTGAGCGCCGCAAGGTGTCCGCCGCAAACC
>NZ_JAOCDM010000095.1 GCF_029840925.1 Pseudomonas sp. GD03858 | reverse complement strand
TCACCGGGACTGCTTCGCAGCCCTTTCGCGACACAAGGCCGCTCCTACAAGATTCGTGGATGGCTTGGGGTATCGTTACACGTCTGCCGGCTGCTCGACTTCATCCACATAGGATTCGAAGAACCAGTCGGGAATCTCCTCGTTACGGTATTCCAGCTGCACGCCATCGGTGATTTCCGCCAGCCACACCGCGCTCTGGCCGGAGTTGTCGAACACGTAGGCTCGATGGCTGGCGGCGATGGCCTCGGGCAGCAGGTCCAGGGAGCGCTCGTAGCGTTTGCGCACCAGATCGTCCCTGACCGGATGCCCGCCGGCGCGCACACGAATGGCGACCCGCTCGATATTGATCCGCGGGTTTTCGGTCGAGACGAAGTAGAGGTAGGTGCGATAGCCCTGGGCCTGGGCTTGGCGCATGAATTCGATCTTGCTCGGGTGCGACATGACGCTTTCGAAGGTGAAGCTCTGCTTCGCCTCCAGCAGGCGCTGGCGAATGAAATCGGCGATCACCGAGGCGAAGTACGAGTCCACCGGCACTGCCCGATAGTCGATCCGGTTGTCGAGCAGTCGCAGGTGCCGGGCCTGTGCAGCCAGCTGCCGGGATGCGATCAGATGATGCTCGAGATGGAACGTCAGTAGTTCGGCCAGGGTGGCCTGAATGCCGAACGGGGTGAGGTCGATGAAGCCGGTGTCTTTCGCTTCGTGCTCGAGCTCGTCGGCATTGACGAAAAGACGTGTCAGCGCCGCAGGCAGGCTGGCCTTGATGGTGCTCTTGCCCGAGCCGTTGGGCCCCGCGAAGACACGCAGCCTAGGCACGCCCGCCGGCCGTTTCGTCATCGACCCTGCGCACGCTGATCACCTCGCCGACCCGGACCTTGCGCCGGGGGCCGGCCTTGCCCAGCACGGTTCGGGCACCATCGGCCCCGACGCGCACCAGTTCGCCTTCATCGACACACAGGACGCCGCCCTGATTGGCCTGCAGGGCACGCAGATAGGCCGAATGCGTGGCCTCGCTGGCGTGCAGGGGGATCTGTTGCTCAAGGGCATCGAGGTCTCGTTCGGAGACTTTCTTCGCTTTTGCTGCCATCGCTGGACACCTCCGCGCAAGGCGAAACCGCTTGCGCACGTGGGAGGCATCATAGCGCCGACACTGTAAAAAGGCATCAAGAAGGGTCATCGGGCTGTCCTGGAGTGGAGTTGCCATGCAGTCTGGCACGATGCTGCCCTCACTGTTTCCCAGGTCCGCGTAGTCTGTCTCCTAAACCTGAAACGGGGCCGTCGAGCGGCCCCGCAGATCCGGCGTCGCCCCTCAGAAGCCGAAGTCGCTCAGCCCTGGGTGATCGTCCGGGCGGCGCCCCAGCGGCCAGCGGAACTTGCGCTCGGCTTCGCTGATGGGCTGTTCGTTGATGCTGGCGTGGCGGTTGCGCATCAGGCCGTCCTCGGCGAACTCCCAGTTCTCGTTGCCATAGGCGCGGTACCACTGGCCGCTGTCGTCGCGGTACTCGTAGGCGTAGCGCACGGCGATGCGGTTGTCGGTGAAGGCCCAGAGTTCCTTGATCAGGCGGTACTCCAACTCGCGGTTCCACTTGCGAGCAAGGAAGGCCTGGGCCTGTTCTCGGCTGCTGCAGAACTCGACGCGGTTGCGCCAGCGGGTGTCGAGGGTGTAGGCCAGGGCCACCTTGGCGGCGTCGCGACTGTTCCAGCCGTCTTCGGCCAGGCGGACCTTTTCGATGGCGGTTTCACGGGTGAAGGGGGGCAGGGGTGGACGGGGCATCGTGGTCGATCCTCACGGAGGTGGGTTGGCACGATCGAGATTAGTCCTGCCGGTCGACGGGAAGAATCGGTGCAGGGAGCACTTCATAATTGTTCTTGGCGGAACAATCCCGACAGGCGTGATGGCCGCGCTGTCTATAGTTACCCCCAGACCTTCGCTGGAGCCCAGCCATGACCCTGATCAGCCGCGAACCCTGGTGGCTCGTCCCGCCCAAGCCCGGTCAGACCGAGCAGGACCTGCACTGGGGCTACCTGGAAATCTACGCTGACGGCCGTACGGTGTTCGTCGACCAGCGCCCCAGTGACCGAGAGCTGGCCGAGCGCAAGAGTTGCCGCAATTTCCCCGACGCCGACAAACGCTGAGTCAACCTTCGAGCTGGGCCAGGCGTGCCTCCAGAGCCGTCACCCGCGCCTCCAATGCTTCGATGCGCTCGTCCGCCGCGCTGGTGGAGCGGCTGCCGCCCTCCTGCTGGCGGGCGGCGAGAATCGCCTCGATCTCGGCCGGGTCGCCCAGGGCGTGGGTGTAGCGGTCTTCGCGTTGGCCGGCCTGGCGTGGCAGGTGCAGGGCCAGTTGGCGTAAAATCAGACGCTCCAGCTGATGCTGGACTTGCTCGACATCCTCGAACTCATGCAGGCGGCCGCTGCGTGTCAGCAGTTCGCTGAGGGTTTGTGGACCACGCAGGAACATCAGCCCCATCAGCACCAACTGTGCCGGCACCAGCTCCAGCGCCTTGTCCACCCGTTGCTCCCAGCGGTCGGCGCGGCTGCCCATCTGCAGGCGTGCCATCTCCTGGTTCTCAAGGCTGCGCAGGGCCTGGCCGACCTGGCCGGGGGAGAGGTTCATGACGGGTTCGCGGCTGGTCTTCTGGTTGCAGGCCAGGACCAGGGCATTGAGGGTCAGGGGGTAGGTTTCCGGGCTGGTGGCCTGCTTCTCGATCAGCGAACCGAGCACGCGGATCTCGATGCTGCTGAAACGGCCTTCGCCGATGGTTTCGTGTTCTGACATGGCCCTGTCTCATTGCGAGGAAAAGGCCACTAGCCTAGGTAAAGCGCCGGGCTTAAGCAATCGCTGGTCAGAACGGGGCCGCAGGGCGGCCCCGGCAATCTCAGGCGCCGCGCCGCTCCATGGCCTGGCACGCCGCCGCGGTGAACAGCACGTCGGTGGAGGAGTTCAGCGCGGTTTCCGCCGAATCCTGCAGCACGCCGATGATGAAGCCGACCGCGACCACCTGCATGGCGATCTCGCTGGGGATGCCGAACAGGCTGCAGGCCAGCGGGATCAGCAGCAGCGAGCCGCCGGCCACGCCCGAGGCGCCACAGGCGCACACGGCCGCCACCACGCTGAGCAGCACCGCGGTCGGCAGGTCCACCGGGATGCCCAGGGTGTGCACGGCGGCCAGGGTCAGCACGGTGATGGTGATCGCCGCGCCGGCCATGTTGATGGTCGCGCCCAGCGGAATCGACACCGAGTAGGTGTCCTCGTGCAAGCCGAGCTTTTCCGACAGCGCCAGGTTGACCGGGATGTTGGCTGCCGAGCTGCGGGTGAAGAACGCGGTGATACCGCTTTCACGCAGGCACAGCAGGGTCAGCGGATAGGGGTTGCGGCGGATTTTCCAGAACACTATCAACGGGTTCATCACCAGCGCCACGAACAGCATGCAGCCGATCAGCACCGCGAGCAGGTGCAGGTAGCCGAGCAGCGCGTCCAGGCCCGATTGCGCGAGGGTGGCGCTGACCAGGCCGAAGATGCCCAGCGGGGCGAAGCGGATCACCACGCGCACGATCAGGGTCACGCCGTTGGACAGGTCCGCGACCACGGTACGGGTGGTTTCGCCGGCGTGGCGCAGGGCGACGCCCAGGCCGACGGCCCAGGTCAGCACGCCGATGAAGTTGGCGTTGAGCAGTGCGTTGATGGGGTTGTCCACGGCGCTGAGCAGCAGATTCTGCAGCACTTCACTGATGCCACCGGGGGCGCTGAGCGTGGCTTCGCCGCTGGTCAGCGCCAGATTCGAAGGGAACAGCATGCTCGCCGCCACGGCGACTGCCGCGGCAGCGAAGGTGCCGAGCAGGTACAGCCAGAGGATCGGGCGGATGTGGGTTTCCTGGCCGTGACGGTGGTTGGCGATCGAGGCCATCACCAGGATGAACACCAGCACGGGTGCCACGGCCTTCAGGGCACTGACGAAGACCTTGCCGAGGAACCCCAGGTCGCGGGCCACGGCGGGGGCGAGCAGGGCCAGGGCGATGCCGGCCACCAGGCCGATGCAGATCTGCGTCACCAGGCCGGTGCGGTTGATGAGGCGGAGAATGGGGGTCATGTGCAGCGCAATCCAGTTACGTGAAAGGGCGCGACTTTACCACAGACCCATGGGGCATATCGCGGCGGCGGGCCTACCAGTGGAACAACTCCCGCCGCGCGCCTTCGGTGATCGCCAGGATCCCCGGGTGCTTGACCTTGCGCTCCACCGAAATGGCGTAGAACGACTCGTTCACCGCCTCGGTCTGGCCGATCAGCCGCACGCCGCACTGCCTGCGGACCTCCTCGGCGATCACGCTGGGGGCGACGAAGATGCCGCTGCCTGACTGGCCGAAGGCCTGCATCAATGCGCTGTCATCGAATTCGCCGACGATCCGCGGTTGCACCTGCTGCTCGGCCAGCCAGCGTAGCAGGCGGCTGCGCACCACGGTTTCCGGGCCGGGAACCAGCAATGGCGCGTCGTCCAGGCAGGCGGGGAAGGGCTTGTTCAGCCGTGCGGCGAGCATGGGCGTGGCGAAGAAGCTCAGGCCACATTCGCCCAGCTTCTGGCTGTAGCCCTTGATATCCAGGTGGCTGGGCATCGGACTGTCGGAGATCACCAGGTCCAGGCGCTGGATCGCCAGGTCCGCCAGCAGGCGCTCGAGCTTGTCTTCGCGGCAGTTGATGCGCAGCACCTCGTCCAGCTCCATGGTCGGGGCCAGCAGGCGATAGACGATGGACTTGGGCACCACGTCGGCCACCCCGACGCGAAACAGGATCTGCTCCTGCGGACCGGCCCTGAGCATGGCTTCCAGCTCCCCGCCGATCTGGAACATCTGCTCGGCGTAGACCAGCGCCTGGCGGCCGGTCTCGGTCAGTTCCAGCTGGCGCCCGACACGCTGGAACAATTCAAGATTCCAGGTCTGCTCGAACAGGCTGATCTGGCCGCTGATGGTCTGTGGGGTAAGGTTCAACTGCTCACTGGCGCGGGCGATGCTGCCGGTCTTGGCCACAGCCCAGAAGTAATGGAGCTGACGGTAGTTGAGCATGTTGCTTCCATGTTCGTAAAAACCGAAGTATACACGCTGAAAATACGAATTTTCCGGATGTTTCAGGCGCTCTAGAATGCGACCCCATCAGGCGCATCGAGCGCCGCCGGAATTCGACAAGCGAGGACCTCATGCTACAACTCAAATCCATTGGCACACCGTTGGTGCTGGCACTGGCGCTGTTCGCCATGTCTGGTTGCGACCAGGCCGAGAAATCCGCCCAGCAGATGCTCGACCAGGCTGCGGAAACGGCCAAGCAGGCCATCGACAAGACCAACGATGCGGCTCAGCAGGCCCTGAGCGACGCCATCGGCAGCGATGCCGAGAAGGCCAAGGCCGAAGCAGACAAGAAAGACACCCAGGACATCTGAGAGCAGGACTGACCAATGGAATATTTGCTGGAACTCGCCGCAAGCCCCACCGCCTGGGTTGCCCTCGCCACCCTGGTGGCCATGGAGGTCGTGCTGGGCATCGACAACCTGATCTTCATCTCCATCCTCACCAACAAGCTGCCCGAGCAATACCGCTCCAAGGCCCGCCGTATCGGTATCAGCATGGCCCTGGTCATGCGCCTGGCGCTGCTCAGCACCGTGGCCTGGATCGTCCAGCTGACCGAGCCGGTGATCGAGGTGTTCGGCCACACGTTCTCGTGGAAGGACATGATCCTCATCGCCGGTGGCCTGTTCCTGCTGTGGAAGGCGACCAAGGAGATCCATGAAAGCGTCGACCCCCATGGCGCCAAGGAAGAGTCCAAGGTCGGCAGCACCGTGACCATCGGTTTCACCGCGGCAATCTTCCAGATCCTGCTGCTGGATATCGTTTTCTCGATCGACAGCATCATCACCGCCGTGGGCATGACCGAGCACCTGCCGATCATGATCATCGCCGTGATCAGCGCCGTGATCGTGATGCTGGTGGCCGCCGACCCGCTGGCCAAGTTCATCAACGACAACCCGACCGTGGTGATGCTGGCGCTGGGCTTCCTGATCATGATCGGCATGACCCTGATCGCCGAAGGCTTCGGCGCCCATGTACCGAAGGGTTATGTGTATGCCGCGATGGCGTTCTCGACCGCGATCGAGATCCTCAACATCATGGCGCGCCGGGCGCGCTTGAAGCGTGAGGCAGCCGAGGGGCACTGAGCTGCACGCTGCAAGTGAAAAGCAAGAGGAAGCCTAGGCTTCCTCTTTTCGCTTATGGCTTGGCGCGTGTCGCTGTCGTCAATGCGCTCCTGCATGCCGACGGACACGGCGCATCGGCTTGGCCAGGGCCTGGGGTGGCAGATGGTGAGGGTGTGAATGCCGGCGCACGATGCGCAGCACGCCCCAGAGCATGGCCGCCGCGACGCTGAGCCACATGCCGACCAGCAGGAGTATTGCCATTGTCAGGCTCATGTGTGCCTCCTTCTCTCTGGCGAGCCGGGCTCGCCATCCAGACACAGCTTCAGTCTAGCTTGTCGGCTGTGACGTTCCATTGACCGAAGGTCTAGTCCTTGGGCCGTTTCGTTCCAAGCCCGCGCCGGGCTATACCCGCAGGCGCCGGCGTCCTATGATCGGGGCTCTTGGCCGGGCGCTGCCTGCCTGGCCGCGGAACAAGCGAGTGCCCAAGTTGCAAAAGTTCCCCATGTTTCGGGCCTTCGGCCCACGCCGCCTGCTGGCCGCCTGCCTGCTGGCCGCGACCCTGTCCGGCTGCGCCAGCGCCCCACCTGCCACGCTCAAGGGGCTACCGCAGCGCGTCGAGCTCAGCAGCGTGCCGTTCTATCGCGGCAACGCCAACCACAGTGGCTCGATGGCCTTGGCCGCGGTGCTGTCGCAGCGAGGCGCGCCGATCACCCCAGGCCTGCTCGACAAGGCGCTGGGCCTGCCCAAGGCTGCCGAGTCGCTGGACACCGGCATTCCCCGGGTAGCCCGCGAGTACGGTCGGGTGGTCTACCCGCTGGACAAGCACCTGGACGCGCTGCTCGCGCAGGTGGCCGCCGGCTATCCGGTGCTGCTGCGTTATCAGGAAGGTTCGGCGTGGTGGAGCGAGCCGCGCTATGCCGTGCTGATCGGCTACGACCGCTACAAGCAGCGGGTGCTGCTGCGTTCGGGCATGCATCGACGCCAGTTGATGGCGTTCGATGATTTCGAGTCGGCCTGGGCCAAGGAGGGCAACTGGGCGGTGTTGCTGCAGTCGCCACGGCAACTGCCGGCCCAGGTCGATCGCCAACGCTGGTTGCAGGCGGCGGATGAACTGGCCCGTGCGGGGCAGGAGATTGCGGCGAAGCAGGCGGTCACCAGCCTCGGGCACTGAGGCCGAAATGATCGCGGGGCAAGCCCGCTCCCACGATTCGTCGTGGGAGCGGGCTTGCCCCGCGATGGATTCACATCAGAAGCCCAGACGATCGCGCAGGCTGTAGTACCAGGCACCGATGGCACTGAACGGCACGCGCAGCATCTGCCCACCCGGGAACGGGTAGTGCGGCAGGCCGGCGAACGCATCGAAGCGCTCGGCCTGGCCGCGCAGCGCCTCGGCCAGCACCTTGCCCGCCAGGTGGGTGTAGGTGACGCCGTGGCCCGAGCAGCCCTGCGAGTAGTAGATGTTGTCGCCGATCCGGCCGACCTGCGGCAGGCGCGACAGGGTCAGCAGGAAGTTGCCGGTCCAGGCGTAGTCGATCTTGACGTTCTTCAGCTGCGGGAAGGCCTTGAGCATCTTCGGACGGATGATCGCCTCGATGTTCGCCGGGTCACGCGCGCCATAGACCACGCCGCCGCCGAAGATCAGGCGCTTGTCGCTGGTCAGGCGGTAGTAGTCGAGCAGGTAGTTGCAGTCCTCGACGCAGTAGTCCTGCGGCAGCAGGGTACGGGCCAGTTCGTCGCCCAACGGCTCGGTGGTGATCACCTGGGTGCCGCATGGCATGGACTTGGCGGCCAGTTCCGGCACCAGGTTGCCCAGGTAGGCGTTGCCGGCGACGATGATGAACTTGGCGCGGACCTTGCCCTGCGGGGTGTGCACGACAGGGTTGGCGCCACGCTCGATGCGCACGGCCGGGGTCTGTTCATAGATGATGCCGCCCAGCGACTCGACTGCGGCGGCTTCGCCCAAGGCCAGGTTCAGTGGGTGGATGTGGCCGCCGCTCATGTCGAGCATGCCGCCCAGATAGTTGTCGCAGGCCACCACTTCGCGGATGCGCTTCTGGTCCATCAGTTCCAGCTGGGTGTGGCCGAAGCGCTCCCACAGACGTTTTTGCGATTCCAGGTGACCCATCTGCTTGCTGGTCAGCGCGGCGAACACGCCACCGTCCTTCAGGTCGCACTGGATGTTGTACTTGGCCACGCGCTCACGGATGATGCGTCCGCCCTCGAAGGCCATCTGGCCCAGCAGTTGCGCCTGCTTGGGGCCGACGGTGCGCTCGATGACGTCGATGTCGCGGCTGTAGCTGTTGACGATCTGGCCGCCGTTGCGACCCGAGGCACCGAAGCCGACCTTGGCGGCCTCGACGACGCTCACCTTGAAGCCGTTCTCCAGCAGGAACAGGGCGCTGGACAGGCCGGTGTAGCCGGCACCGATGATGCATACATCGGTTTCCACCTCACCCTGCAGCGCCGGACGTGGCGGCACCGGGTTGGCCGAGGCGGCGTAGTAGGACTGGGGGTAGGGGGTGTTAGCCATGCTCGAGGAACCTCGTGTTTTATATTTTTAACGAATGTACCGATGCTATCAATAATAATAAACACCCGCTAGTCGTCCGGTGAAAATCCCTGACAGACGCCCAGTTCCCGGTCGCGCTGCAAATATTTTTAATATTCAGTAGGTTAGCGTGAAAAAAACAGTTGACACTGCTCTTGGAGCGCGTAGAATGCGCCCCACACGACAGGCACATAGCTCAGTTGGTTAGAGCACCACCTTGACATGGTGGGGGTCGTTGGTTCGAGTCCAATTGTGCCTACCAAACATCGAGAAGGGCGATCCGCAAGGATCGCCCTTTTTGCATTCCGGCCCTGTGCAAAGCTTCAGGTCATGCGCAATTCCCGTGGGATCGATGTTCCACGGACCATCTGAACAGAGCTCGCATTAAGCTGTTGCGCAAAGTTTTTGATTTTTTTGAAAAAAACGCTTTACAGGTATGCGATTGATCTCTAATATGCGCCCCACACGACAGGCACATAGCTCAGTTGGTTAGAGCACCACCTTGACATGGTGGGGGTCGTTGGTTCGAGTCCAATTGTGCCTACCAAACATCGAAAAGGGCGATCCGCAAGGATCGCCCTTTTTGCTATGGGTTTCTCGGACGAAAACGAAGAAGGGGCGCGATGCGCCCCCGAATGAGTCTCTATACCGCGCCGTCCAAGGCTCTCGCCGTGGCCTTGCCGCGTCCGCCGAGCCA
The DNA here is from genome assembly GCF_029840925.1 of Pseudomonas sp. GD03858. Taxonomy (GTDB): domain Bacteria; phylum Pseudomonadota; class Gammaproteobacteria; order Pseudomonadales; family Pseudomonadaceae; genus Aquipseudomonas. The sequence continues at coordinate 13,510 of NZ_JAOCDM010000095.1, read as the reverse complement.
CACCAGCAGCAATCCTCCCGCCGCCAGCAGCCCACCGGCCATCGGCACCGCGGCGTAGCCCAGGTTCATGCTGATCACGGCCCCGCCCAGCGCGGCGCCCACCGCATTGCCCAAATTGAACGCGCCGACGTTGATCGACGAGGCCAGCCCCGGCGCTTCGACCGCGGCGATCATCACCCGCATCTGCAGTGGCGGCACCACGGCGAAGGTGAACACGCCCCAGACCAGCAGGGCAATCGCCGCACCGATGTGGCTGCCCAGCACCAGCGGCATCAGCAGCATGATCGCTGCCAGGGTCGCGAGGAAAATCCGTGCCGCGCCATCCAGCGACCAGTCCGCCAACTTGCCGCCCAGGCTGTTGCCGAGGGTGAAGCCGACTCCGATCAACACCAGGCCAAGGGTGACGAACGCGTCGGAAGCGCCCGTCAGTTCTGCAAGTACCGGGGCGACATAGGTGTACAGGGTGAACATGGCGCCTGCGCCGAGTACGGTCGTGGCCATGGCCAGCAACACGTTGGGGCGGGCGATCACCGCGAGCTCCTTGCGCACGTGAGGCACGCTGCCGCGTTCACCCTTGGGCAGGGCATACCACAATGCGGCGATGGCCAGCACACCGAGCACGGCAGTACCGGCGAAGGCCATGCGCCAGCCGATCTGCTGGCCCAGCCAGGTGGCGGCCGGCACTCCGCCGATGTTGGCAATGGTCAGGCCCATGAACATGGTGGCGATGGCGCTGGCCTGCTTGTCCTTCGGCACGACACTGGCGGCGACCACCGCGCCGAGACCGAAGAAGGCGCCATGGTTGAGGCTGGTGATCAGGCGCGAGGCCAGCAGGGTGTAGTAGTCCGGCGCGAGGGCCGAGAGCAGGTTGCCGACGGTGAAGATGCCCATCAGCATCATCAGTGCGGCGCGCTTGCCGAAGCGGCTGAACAGCAGGGTCATGATCGGTGCGCCGACCATCACACCGATCGCATAGGCGGTGATCAGCATGCCAGCGCTGGGGATGCTGGCGTCGACGCCTTCGGCGATGACGGGCAGCAAGCCCATGGGGGTGAATTCCGTGGTGCCGATGCCGAAGGCGCCGATGGCCAGGGCGAAAAGGACCCGTTTGGGGGAAAGCGTGCTCATCGAGAGCTCCGTGTTGTGATCGGTGGCTGGGTTTCAGGTGCCGTGCGGATCCGCACGGCACCGGCGGTAGCAATCAGTCCCAGTTCGGCGCCAGGCCATCAGGGCTGACTTCGCGGCCGTTGCGCTCCAGCGTGGCGATGCGTGCCATGTCGTCGGCGTCCAGGTGCAGGTCACGGGCCAACAGGTTGCTGGCCAGGTTTTCGCGCTTGGTGGACGACGGGATCACCGCATGGCCCAGTTGCAGGGCCCAGGCGAGGGCAACCTGGGCGACGGTGGCCTGGTGCTTGGCGGCGATCTCGGCCAGCAGCGGGTCCTTCAGGACCTTGCCGTAGGCCAGGGTCATGTAGGAGGTGGTGGTGATGCCTTGCTCCTTCAGGAAAGCGGTCAGCTTGCTGTTTTGCAGGTACGGGCTGAGTTCGATCTGGTTGGTGGCGATCTCGCCCTGGCCTACCGCTGCAATCGCCTGGCGGGTCAGCTCGATATTGAAGTTGGAGATGCCGATCTGGCGAGTCAGCCCCAGTTTCTTGGCTTCGGCAAGGACTAGCATGAACTCGTTCAATTCGACGCCGTTGCCAGGCGCTGGCCAGTGGATCAGCAGCAGGTCGACGTAGTCGGTGCGCAGCTTGGCCAGGCTGTCGCGCAGGCTCGGGATCAGTTTGTCGGCGGCGTAGTTGTCGACCCAGATCTTGGTGGTGATGAACAGTTCGCCGCGTGGCACGCCGCTTTCGGCGATGGCTTGCCCGACTTCGGCTTCGTTCTTGTAGATCTGCGCGGTGTCGATGGCGCGATAGCCCAGCTCCAGGGCCGACTTGACCGAATCGATGACGACCTGGCCGGTGAGACGGAAGGTGCCAAGGCCAAAGGATGGAATGCTCATGAATCTGCTCCTGGTGGATGGTTTGAGATCGGACCTTCGACAGGATGGCGCGGGTTCGATCGAGTGGGTGCAGTTTGAGGGGTTGGCGTGTTTTGATTAAGAGGCCGATGGGCCAAGGTCCTTTGACTTTAAGTCAATAGTTCATGCATGGCTTGTGAGCGAAATCGAAGCAATCGACCAATGAGCAAGGACGGCTAGGCGCGGTCCGGTGAGAATCGACGAACCTGCGGCTGATCGTATTTCCAGGAGCAAGCGAACTTGCCAGTCAATGCCCTCTACCAGCAGCGCTTCGCTGCCGTGCTCGCCTATATCGAAAACAACCTCGAAGGGGACCTGTCGGTGGAGGCCCTGAGCGCCGTGGCGCACTTCTCGGCGTTTCATTTTCATCGGCAGTTCAGTGCCTATGTGGGCGTGCCGGTTGCCCGTTATGTGCAACTGATGCGTCTGCGCCGTGCCGCGCACCGGCTGGTCGGTCGACCTGGCTACTCGGTGCTGGACGCCACGCTGGAAGCTGGTTTCGAAAGCCCCGAGGCGTTCAGCAGGGCATTCAAGCGGGCCTTTGGGCAAGCGCCCGGTGGATTCAGGCGCCAGCCCGACTGGCAAGTATGGAATACGGTGTTTGCCATCCCTCATTTTTCCAGGAGCATCACCATGCAGGTACGAATCGTCGATTTCGCCTCCGTCCGTGTCGCCGCGCTCGAGCATCGTGGGCCGCCCAGTCAGGTCAGCGAGACCGTGCGGCGTTTCATCGACTGGCGCATGAGCAGCGGGCAATCGCCCGTGGCCAGCAGCCGCAGCTTCGGCATCCCTTACAACAACCCCGACACCACCGCGCCGGAAGATTTCCGTTTCGCCATTTGCGGGGAGATCCACGAGGTCGTGGTGCCGAACGCCTCGGGCGTGCGGGAACTGAGCCTGCCGGGCGGTCGCTGCGCGGTGGTGCGGCATGTGGGCTCGCCGGACCATATTGGCGAGACGATCTACCCGCTCTATCGCGACTGGCTGCCTGCCAGTGGTGAGGAGTTGCGTGATCATCCGCTGTTCTTCCATTACCTGAGCATTCATCCGCAGACCCCGCTGGAGCAGTGGCAGACGGATATCTACGTGCCGTTGCGCTGAGCTGTTCATGAATGTGCGAGGGGCGTGCAGCCGCCTGCTCCCGCAGGGGCACTGGCCGCCAAATGAAACGACCCGCCAGGTGGCGGGTCGTTTCATTGTCGCGCATGACGATCAGCGGCGGCGGAACAGCGGCAGCGGTTCGTCGGTGGCGCCCTGGTAGGTCACCGAGAAGTCCTTCAGGCTTTGCAGCGCGTCTTCCGGGTCCTTGTCGGCGCGGATGGCGAATGCATCGAAGCCGCATCGCGCCATGTAGAACAGCTGGTCGCGCAACACGTCACCAATGGCGCGAAGTTCGCCTTTGAACTTGTAGCGGTCACGCAGCAGGCGCGCGTTGGAGTAGTTGCGCCCGTCGGTGAAGGCCGGGAAGTTCAGGGCGATGACCTGGAAGTGCGCGACGTCCTCGCCGATTTCCTCGGCTTCCTCGTCGCTGTCCAGCCAGATGCCCAGGCCGCCGTCGCGGGCCTTGAGCAGGCTCGGATGATCGCGCCACAGCTGCAGCGGCACGATGTAGTCGTCGCAGTTGGTCAGCTCGTCGATCGACACGTCCTTGGGCAGCAGGTGCCAGGTTTCGTCGACGATCTGGTTGTTCTTAATGATTCGCTGCATAGACGCGTTCCTTGAAAGGGTCGATGCCGATCCGCTGGTAGGTGTCGATGAAGCGCTCGTCTTCGGTGCGCTGCTCGACGTACACGCTGATCAGTTTCTCGATCACGTCGGCCATGTCGTCCTGGGCGAAGGAGGGCCCAAGGATCTTGCCCAGGCTGGCATCACGCGCGGCATTGCCGCCCAGCGAGACCTGGTAGAACTCCTCGCCCTTCTTGTCCACGCCAAGAATGCCGATGTGGCCGACGTGGTGGTGGCCGCAGGCGTTCATGCAGCCGGAAATGTTCAGGTCGAGCTCGCCGATGTCGAACAGGTAGTCCAGGTCGTCGAAGCGACGCTGGATGGATTCGGCGATCGGGATCGACTTGGCGTTAGCCAGCGAGCAGAAGTCACCGCCCGGGCAGCAGATGATGTCGGTCAGCAGGCCGATGTTCGGGGTGGCGAAGCCTTGCTCGCGCAGTTCCAGCCAGAGCGCGTGCAGCTGGCGCTGCTCGACGTCGGCGAGAATGATGTTCTGCTCGTGGGACGTGCGCAGGTAGCCGAAGCTGAAGCGCTCGGCCAGGTCGGCGACGGCGTCCAGCTGCTTGTCGGTCAGGTCGCCCGGGGCGACGCCGGTAGGCTTGAGCGACAGGGTGACGGCGACATAGCCTGGCTGCTTGTGCGCGCGGGTATTGCGCGAACGCCAGCGGGCGAAGCCGGGGTGCTCGGCATCCAGGGCGGCGTAGTCGACGTTGTCCAGGGCCAGGTACTCGGGGTCGACGAAGTGGCGGGCGACGCGCTGCACCTCGGCCTCGGTCAGGGTGGTGCTGCCGCCGCGCAGGTGAGCCATCTCGGCCTCGACCTTTTCGGCGAACACTTCCGGCGTGAGGGCCTTGACCAGGATCTTGATCCGCGCCTTGTACTTGTTGTCACGGCGACCGTAACGGTTGTACACGCGCAGGATGGCGTCCAGGTAGCTGAGCAGGTCCTGCCAGGGCAGGAACTCGTTGATGAACGAGCCGACCACCGGGGTGCGGCCCAGGCCGCCGCCGACCAGCACACGGAAGCCCAGCTCGCCAGCTTCGTTGCGCACCGGCTCCAGGCCGATGTCATGCACTTCGATGGCGGCGCGGTCGTCCTTCGAGCCGTTGACCGCGATCTTGAACTTGCGCGGCAGGTAGGCGAATTCCGGGTGGAAGGTGGTCCACTGGCGCACGATCTCGCACCATGGGCGCGGGTCCACCAGTTCGTCTGCGGCGACGCCGGCGAACTGGTCGGTGGTGACGTTGCGCAGGCAGTTGCCGCTGGTCTGGATGGCGTGCATCTGCACGGTGGCCAGCTCCGCGAGGATCTCCGGGATGTCCTCCAGTGCCGGCCAGTTGTACTGCACGTTCTGGCGGGTACTGATGTGCGCGTAGCCCTTGTCGTAGTCACGGGCGATCTTCGCCAGCATGCGGACCTGGCGCGCGTTCAACTGGCCATAGGGCACGGCGACACGCAGCATCGGCGCGAAACGTTGGATATACAGGCCGTTCTGCAGGCGCAGAGGGCGGAATTCTTCTTCGCTCAGCTCACCGGCCAGGTAGCGGCGGGTCTGATCACGGAACTGCTTGACGCGGTCCTCGATGATCCGCTGATCGTACTCGTCGTATACGTACATATAAGTCCTGTCTCAGGCTGCATGCAGCTAATCGCGCGCACGGCCGCGCACTCCGGGTCGGAGCGGGGGAACGATAGCAGAGTGGGTTTATGCGCTAAAGTGATGTTTTTGCATATGAAAAGAACCATTTGGACTAAGTGAGACTGACTGGCATTTGTCCGCTTCAGGGGGTTGCATGGCTATAATCCGGCGTTTGTACCGCAGGGATGTAACGGCATGCTCAAGGCCTTGTGCCAGAGCCTGTGCTTGAGTCTGCCGCTGGCGGCGAGCGCACAGGCCGCTTCGGTGGTGTTTCTCAATCCGGGCTATTCCAACGAAACCTTCTGGGTTGACTATTCGCGTTTCATGCAGGCCGCCGCGACGGACCTGGGCATGGACCTGCGCGTGCAGTACAGCGAGCGCCGCGCCGATCTCGCCCTGTCCCAGGCCCGGGCGCTGCTGCAGGGCGCGCGGCGCCCGGACTATCTGGTGCTGGTCAATGAACAGTACGTGGCGCCGGAGATCATCCGTCTTTCCCATGGCAGCGGGGTCAAGCTGTTCCTGGTCAACAACGGCCTGACCGACAGCCAGGCCAGCAGCATCCAGGCGCAGCCGCAGAAGTACGCCCAGGTGCTTGGCACGCTCACCGGCAACGACGAGGAGGCCGGCTACCAGATGCTCGGCGCGATGATCGCGCAATTGCCGGCGACGACCGAGCGCGTGGAGCTGCTGGCCTTTGCCGGGGTCAGCACCACGCCGGCCTCGCGCTTGCGCGAGCAGGGCATGCGCCGGGCGCTGGCGGAGCATCCGCGAGTGCATCTGCGGCAGGTGGTGTACGGCGGCTGGAGCCGTCAGCGGGCTTTCGAGCAGGCGCAGATGCTGCTGCAGCGTTATCCGGACACCAAGCTGGTGTGGTCGGCTAACGATGAGATGGCGTTCGGCGCCATGCGGGCGTTCGAGGCCGCTGGCAAGGTGCCAGGGCGCGATGCGCTGTTCAGCGCGGTCAACAGCTCGCCCGAGGCCTTGCGCGCGCGCATCGATGGCCGCTTGAGCGTGCTGATGGGTGGCCACTTCAGCCTGGGTGGCTGGGCCATGGTGATGCTGCATGATGATGCCCAGGGGCTGGCGTTGGATCGTGGCGGCCTGCGCCAGCATCGCGTGCCGGCGTTGCAGTTGATCGACCCGGTCAAGGCGCGCCGCTGGTTGCGATTGCTGGAGCAGGATGACTACGGCATCGATTTTCGGCGCTACAGCGCCGAGGGGCGCGCGGCTGGCTTTCGCTACCCGTTTCTCACGTCACCCGTCGACTATTGAAAGACCCTGCTTGAGCGAAGGGCATTGCTGGACTTAACTGCTGCTTGAAGTGCATTCCCATAAACACTACAAGAGGCAATGCAATGGGAAACTCTACCAAGGTCCGCAAAGCTGACAGCAGCGTCGATGCCTGGGCGATCCTGTGCCTGATCGTGCTGGTGGTGGTCACTGCCGTGTATTGGGTCAGCCATCAGTAGCGGATACCGCTTCAGACCGTGAAACACACCTGAACCGCCCGCGGAAGGGATATCCGCGGGCGGCTTGCCTTTATCTGCGCGTGCTAGCGCGCCGTCAGGTGCATCGCCAGTTGCACCAGCCCGATCAGCACCAGGATGAACACCAGGGTGAACAGCGTGCCCATCACGATGAAGTGGCTGGCCTTGCCGTAGGTGAAGTCGCGCGCGCGGTTCTTGCCGCTCTGCACGCCGAAGGCGGCGGCGAGGATGCTTTGCAGCATCTGCCAGAAGGTGGGCGGTTTGCCCGAGTTGCGGTCGTCCATGAGTGGCTCCTTGGTCAGAGGCAATCAGGGACAGTGTAGGTAATCTCGAGAGGAATGCCGCCGTGGTGGGAGCGGCGTACCGCCGCTCCCACGGGATCAGCTGTCGTAGCCCAGGTTCGGCGCCAGCCAGCGTTCGCTCACGCTGATGTCCTGGCCCTTGCGCGCGCTGTAGCGCTCGATCTGGTCCTTGTCCACCTTGCCCACGGCGAAGTACTGCGCCTGTGGGTGGGCAAAGTACCAGCCGCTGACCGCCGCCGCGGGGAACATGGCGAAGTGTTCGGTGAGGAATACGCCGCTCGGGCCGGTCTCGCCAATTGCAGTGCCGTCGAGCAGGCGGAACAGCGTTTCCTTCTCCGTGTGGTCCGGGCAGGCCGGATAGCCAGGCGCGGGGCGGATGCCGCTGTACTGCTCCTTGATCAGCGCCTCGTTGTCCAGGTGTTCGTCCTTGGCGTAGCCCCAGTGCTCTTTGCGCACCTGCTCGTGCAGCCACTCGGCGCAGGCCTCGGCCAGGCGGTCGGCCAGGGCCTTGACCATGATCGAGCTGTAGTCGTCGCCCTTGTCCTGGTAGGCCTTGGCCACCTCCTCGGCGCCGATGCCGGCGGTGGTGATGAAGCCGCCGACATAGTCGGTCACGCCACTGTCCTTCGGCGCGACGAAGTCGGCCAGGGAGAAGTTTGGCTTGCCGTCGGGCTTGATGGTCTGCTGGCGCAGGTGGTGCAGCGTGGCCAGCGTCTGGCCGTCCTCGCCATACACCTCGATGTCGTCGTCAGCCACCTGGTTGGCCGGCCAGAAACCGAACACCGCGCGGGCACTGATCAGTTTTTCGTCGATCAGCTTGTCGAGCATTTCACGGGCATCCTTGTACAGCGCCGTGGCCGCTTCGCCGACCACTTCGTCGGTGAGGATGCGCGGGAACTTGCCGGCCAGGTCCCAGGAAATGAAGAACGGGGTCCAGTCGATGTACTCGGCCAGGGTGCGCAGGTCGATGTCCTCCAGCACCTTGACGCCGGTGAAGGAGGGCACCGCGGCCTGGTAGCCGGCCCAGTCGTACTGCGGCTTGGCGGCGATGGCCTGGGCATGGCTCAGGCGCTCGGTGCGGGCACTGCGGTTGGCGGTGCGTTCGCGCACCTCGACGTATTCCTCGCGGGTTTTCTCGACGAAACCGGCCTTGAGCTCGCGGGACAACAGCTGGGTGGCCACGCCGACCGCGCGCGAGGCGTCGGTGACGTAGACCACGGCGTCGTTGGAGTACTTGGGTTCGATCTTCACCGCCGTGTGCGCCTTGGAGGTGGTGGCGCCACCGATCATCAGCGGCAGGTGGAAGTCCTGGCGCTGCATCTCGCGGGCGACGTGGACCATCTCGTCCAGCGACGGGGTGATCAGCCCGGACAGGCCGATGATGTCGCACTTCTGCTCGCGGGCGGTCTGCAGGATCTTCTCGGCCGGTACCATCACGCCGAGGTCGACGATGTCGTAGCCGTTGCAGCCGAGCACCACGCCGACGATGTTCTTGCCGATGTCGTGCACGTCGCCCTTGACCGTGGCCATGAGGATCTTGCCCTTGGCCTCGGGCTTGTCGCCTTTCTCGGCCTCGATGAACGGGATCAGGTGGGCCACCGCCTGCTTCATCACCCGGGCCGACTTGACCACCTGGGGCAGGAACATCTTGCCGGCGCCGAACAGGTCGCCGACCACGTTCATGCCGCTCATCAGCGGGCCTTCGATGACCTCGATGGGGCGCGCGCACTGCTGGCGGCACTGCTCGGTGTCCTCGACGATGAACGCGGTGATGCCCTTGACCAGTGCGTGTTCCAGGCGCTTTTCCACCGGCAGCGAGCGCCACTCTTCGTTCTCTACTTCCTTGGTCGCGCCGCCGCCCTTGTAGTCGTCGGCGATCGCCAGCAGGGCGTCGGTGCCTTCCGGGGTGCGGTTGAGCACCACGTCCTCGACCTTTTCGCGCAGCGCGGCGGGAATCTCGTCGTAGATCTCCAGCTGGCCGGCGTTGACGATGCCCATGGTCAGGCCGTTGCGGATGGCGTGGTAGAGGAATACCGAGTGGATCGCCTCGCGCACCGGGTTGTTGCCGCGGAACGAGAACGACACGTTGGATACCCCGCCGGAACTCAGGGCGTGTGGCAGGTGGTCGCGGATATAGGCACAGGCCTCGATGAAGTCGACGGCGTAGTTGTTGTGTTCCTCGATGCCGGTGGCCACGGCGAAGATGTTCGGGTCGAAGATGATGTCTTCTGCTGGGAAGCCCACTTCGTTGACCAGGATGTCGTAGCTGCGCTGGCAGATTTCTTTCTTGCGCGCGGCGGTATCGGCCTGGCCGACCTCGTCGAAGGCCATCACCACCACGGCGGCGCCGTAGCGCTTGCACAGGCGGGCGTGGTGCTTGAACTGCTCGACACCTTCCTTCATGGAGATGGAGTTGACGATGCCCTTGCCCTGGATGCACTTCAGGCCCGCCTCGATCACCTCCCACTTGGAGGAGTCGATCATGATCGGCACGCGGGAGATGTCCGGCTCGCCGGCGATCAGGTTGAGGAAGCGGACCATGGCGGCCTGGGAGTCGAGCATCCCTTCGTCCATGTTGATATCGATCACCTGGGCGCCGGCCTCGACCTGCTGCAGGGCGACTTCCAGGGCCTCGGTGTAGTTCTCCTCGCGGATCAGTCGGGCGAACTTGGCGGAGCCGGTGATGTTGGTGCGTTCGCCGACGTTGACGAACAGCGACTGGCGATCGATGGTGAACGGCTCCAGGCCCGACAGGCGGCAGGCCTTGGGGATCTCCGGGATTTCCCGTGGCTTGTACTTGGCCACGGCCTCGGCGATGGCCTGGATGTGCGGCGGGGTGGTGCCGCAGCAGCCACCGATGATGTTGAGGAAGCCGCTGGCGGCGAACTCCTCGACCACCGCGGCCATTTCCGCCGGGGTCTCGTCGTACTCGCCGAAGGCATTGGGCAGGCCGGCGTTGGGGTGGGCGGACACATGGGTGTCGGCCTTGGTCGCCAGCTCTTCCAGGTATGGACGCAGGTCCTTGGCGCCGAGGGCGCAGTTAAGGCCCACGGAGATCGGCTTGGCGTGGCGCACCGAGTTCCAGAAGGCTTCGGTGGTCTGGCCCGACAGGGTACGGCCGGAGGCGTCGGTGATGGTGCCGGAGATCATGATCGGCAGCTCGACGTCGTCTTCCTCGAACACCTGCTGCACGGCGAAGATCGCTGCCTTGGCGTTGAGCGTGTCGAAGATGGTCTCGATCAGGATCAGGTCGGCGCCGCCCTCGATCAGGCCACGGGTGGCCTCGGTGTAGTTTTCCACCAGTTCGTCGAAGGTGACGTTGCGATAGCCTGGGTCGTTGACATCGGGGGAGATCGAGCAGGTGCGGCTGGTCGGGCCGAGCACGCCGGCGACGAAGCGCGGTTTGTCCGGGGTCTCGAGGGTCTTGGCGTCGGCCACCTGGCGGGCGATGCGCGCGCCTTCGACGTTCAGCTCGTACACCAGCGACTCCATGCCGTAGTCGGCCTGGGAAATCTGCGTGGCGTTGAAGGTGTTGGTTTCGAGGATATCGGCGCCGGCGTCGAGGTAGGCCTTCTCGATCGCGGCGATGACATCCGGGCGGCTGAGCAGCAGCAGATCGTTGTTGCCTTTGACATCGCTTGGCCAATCGGCGAAGCGCGTGCCACGATAGTCGTGTTCCTCGAGGCGGTAACTCTGGATCATAGTACCCATGCCGCCGTCGAGGATCAGGATGCGCTCTTTGAGTGCTTTCTGGAGTGCTTGGTAACGAGCGCTGCGGTCGGACATAGGAACTACCTGGTCGGGCAAATATCAGAAGGTGCCGAATAATAACAAAGCTGCATGGATTTTAGGCGTATCGACCATTTGCATGAATTTCCCTCATGTAGGTGGGCGCCCTCCCAACACCTCAGGACCCGCCAGGCACATCGTGATGGCTTCAAGTAACCAGGACATTCGGCACATGCTGCATCGCATACTTGCCAGCGCCTTCGCCTTGCTCATCAGTGGCGCGGCGTTCGGGCAGGCCCCCCAATCGAGCCCGACGATTTCATACACGCGGGACATCCAACCGATCTTCACCGAGAAGTGCGTGGCTTGCCACGCCTGCAACGACGCCGCCTGCCAGCTCAACCTGGGCAGCGCCGAGGGCGCCGAGCGCGGTGCTTCCAAGGTGCCGGTCTACCAGGGCGAACGCAGCCAGGCGGTGCCCACCACACGGCTGTTCTACGATGCCCGCGACGAAGCCGGCTGGCGCAAGCAGGGCTTCTACTCGGTTCTGGACAAGCAGGGCAGCCAGGCGGCGCTGATGGCGCGCATGCTCGAGCTGGGCCACAAGACCCCGCTCACGCCCAATGCCAAGCTGCCCGAAGAAATTGTCCTGGGGCTCAACCGCAACAACATGTGCCCGCTACCTCACGAGTTCGACGCCTATGCCGGCGCGCATCCGAAAGAGGGCATGCCACTGGCGGTCACCGGCCTGACCGACCAGGAGTACCAGACCCTGCAACGCTGGCTGGCCGCTGGCGCGCCGGTCGAGAAGACGCCGATCCAGCCCAGCGCGGCAGAGGCAAGGCAGATCGCCGAGTGGGAAGAGCTGCTCAACCGCCCAGGCTCGACCGAGGCGCTGGTCGGCCGCTGGTTGTACGAGCACCTGTTCCTGGCGCACATCCACTTCGTCGGCGGCGAGCCGGGCCACTTCTTCCAGTGGGTGCGCTCGCGCACGCCCAGCGGCCAGCCGGTGGACCTGATCGCCACCCGCCGTCCCAACGATCCGCCGGGCACCGATTTCTACTACCGGCTGACCCCGGTGCAGGGCGTGATCGTCCACAAGACCCACATCACCTACCCGATGGGGCCGCAGAAACTCAAGCGGGTCAAGCAGCTGTTCTACAGTGGCGACTGGCATGCCTCGTCGCTGCCCGGCTACGGCCCGCGTCACCGCGCCAACCCGTTCGAGACCTTCGAGGCAATTCCGGCGGTGGCCCGCTACCAGTTCATGCTGGACAACGCCGAGTACTTCGTCCGCACCTTCATTCGCGGTCCGGTATGCCGAGGGCAGATCGCCACCGACGTGATCCGCGACAACTTCTGGGCGCTGTTCCAGGAGCCGGCCCACGACCTGTACATCACCGATGCCCAGTACCGGGGCGAGGCCACGCCGCTGCTGGCCATGCCCGGGCAGATCGACGATGTCGGCAGCGTGCTGAGCCTGTGGCACGCCTACCGCGACAAGCGCAACGAGTACGAGGCATTGCGCCGCGAGGCGTATGCCGAGCAGCCGGCGCCGAGCTGGTCGACCCTGTGGGCCGGCAACGACAACGCGCTGCTGAGCATCTTCCGCCACTTCGACAGTGCCTCGGTGACCAAGGGCCTGATCGGTGATGTGCCGCTGACGATGTGGCTGTTCGACTACCCACTGTTCGAGCGCACCTACTACCAACTGGCGGTGAACTTCGACGTGTTCGGCAACGTCTCGCACCAGTTGCAGACGCGCCTGTACTTCGACCTGATCCGCAACGGCGCCGAGGTCAACTTCCTGCGCCTGATGCCGGCCAGCAAGCGTGGCGAGATCCTCGGCGATTGGTACCAGAACAGCGGCAAAGTGAAGATGTGGATGGACTACGAGGACATCGACACCAGCACCCCGAGCGCGCTGAAGCTGGACAAGCACGACCCCAAGCGTGACTTCGGCCTGAAGCTTCTGCAGCGTACCGGCAGCCTGAACGCCGCGCCCGATCCGATCAACCGCTGTCAGGGCGCCTATTGCTCCCGCCCGCAGATGTCGCCGGAGTTTCGCGATGTCGAGCAGTCGCTCAGTCGTCTGGTGTCGCGCCCGGCCGCGGGCCTCAAGGTGATCGGCCAGTTGCCCGAGGCGACCCTGCTGCGCGTCGAAGGGCAGGGTGGCCAGCGCCAGGTCTACAGCCTGCTGCGCAACCGTGCCCACAGCAACGTGGCGTTCCTGCTCGGCGAGGCCTACCGCTACCAGCCGGGGCTGGACACCCTGACCCTGGTTCCGGGTGTGCTGAGCAGCTATCCCAATTTCATCTTCAACATCCCGGCGGCGGATGTGCCGGAGTTCGTCGAGGACATGGAGGCGGCGCGCGACGACACGGCCAAGTTCGAGCGTATCGTCATGCGCTGGGGCGTGCGCCGTAGCCATCCGCAGTTCTGGCGCTACTTCCACGACCTGAACAGCTACATCAAGGAGACCGAGCCGGTGGAGGCGGGGGTGCTGGACATGAACCGCTACGAGAACCTCTGATCGGTTGGCCGGGACTTTCCCGGCCTGCTGCGGTCGGAACTGCTGAGTGGTTCCGGTCGAGACGGCTTTGTG
>NZ_JAOCDM010000094.1 GCF_029840925.1 Pseudomonas sp. GD03858 | reverse complement strand
AACGCAAACATGACGATCCCCCCGCCAATCATCACTTGCACGTAACGGGGCGCTGTTTCGAACCCGGCAAACCGCAGGTGAATCATCCCGACCCCGCTGACGGCCAGTACCACCACCGCCAGCCAGACCCATCTGAAGAACCGCTGGAAAACCTCCACCCACAACCGCAGCCGCGCAGGCCCTTCCAGCGCGGCGACCGCGGCCGGGCGCAGGATCAGCCAGGCGAAGAACATCCCGCCGACCCAGACGAGGGCGGCCAGGACATGCAAGGTGTAGGGCAGGGCAAAGGCGAGCATCCGGATCTCCATGCGGCACAAAGGGCAATAGCGGGGTATGATAGCCGGCCCATGCGAAACACTGAAAATATATCCAGCCCTCCGGGCGCCCGCAGACCATGATCAGCAACGAACTCAAAGCCACTATCCAGGGCGCCTATTCGCGTTTCCTCGAAGCCAAAAGCCTCAAGCCACGCTATGGCCAGCGCCTGATGATCGCCGAAGTGGCCAAGGTGCTCGGCGACATCGCCTGCGACGACGAAGGTCGCCGTGCCGGCGAGCCTGCCGTGGTGGCGGTCGAGGCCGGTACCGGTACCGGCAAGACCGTCGCCTACAGCCTGGCCGCGATTCCCGCCGCCAAGGCCGCCGGCAAGCGCCTGGTGATCGCCACCGCGACCGTGGCGCTGCAGGAGCAGATCGTCTTCAAGGACCTGCCCGACCTGATGCGCAACAGCGGGCTCAACTTCAGCTTCGCCCTGGCCAAGGGGCGTGGCCGCTACCTGTGCCTGTCCAAGCTCGACATCCTGCTGCAGGAAGGCCACGCCCAGTCGGCCACCGCCCAGCTGTTCGAGGAAGAGGGCTTTCGCATCGAGGTGGACGAGCGCAGCCAGAAGCTGTTCAACAGCATGATCGAGAAGCTCGCCGGCAACCGCTGGGATGGCGATCGCGACAGCTGGTCCGAAAGCATCGAAGACCAGGACTGGGCGCGCCTGACCACTGACCACAGCCAGTGCACCGGCAGGCATTGCCCGAATTTCCAGCAATGCGTCTTCTACAAGGCGCGCGAGGGCATGGGCAAGGTCGACGTGATCGTCACCAACCATGACATGGTCCTGGCCGACCTCGCCCTGGGCGGCGGTGCCGTGCTGCCCGACCCGCGCGAGACGATGTACGTGTTCGACGAAGGCCACCACCTGCCGGACAAGGCCATCGGCCATTTCGCCCACTATTCGCGCCTGCGCTCCACCGCCGACTGGCTGGAGCAGACGGCCAAGAACCTGACCAAGCTGCTGGCCCAGCATCCGCTGCCCGGCGACCTGGGGCGTTACATCGAGCAGGTCCCGGAACTGGCGCGGGAGGTCCGTACCCAGCAACAGTTCATGTTCACCCTGTGCGAGCAGGTGGCGGATTTTCGCGTCGGCGAGGATATGGAAGGTCGTGACCGTCCGCGCTACCGCTTCGAGGGCGGCGTGGTGCCGGAGCAGATCCGCGAAGTCGGCATCGAGCTCAAGAAAGGCTTCGCCCGTCTCAACGACCTGTTCACCCGCCTGGCCGACCTGCTCAAGGAAGGCATGGACGGCGAGAACAATATCGGCATCGCCAGCCACCAGGCTGAGGAATGGTACCCGTTGTTTGGCAGCCTGGTGACCCGTGCCCAGGGCAACTGGGAGCTATGGACCGCCTTTACCGCCGAAGATCCCGAAGACAACCCGCCCATGGCGCGCTGGCTGACCCTGGCCGAGAGCGGTGCGCTGTTCGACATCGAAGTCAACGCCAGCCCCATTCTTGCCGCCGAGATGCTGCGCAAGAGCCTGTGGAACGTCGCCCACGGCGCCCTGGTGACCTCGGCGACGCTCACCGCCCTGGGCAAGTTCGATCGCTTCCGCATGCGCTCGGGGTTGCCGCGCGACGCCGTCACCTGCGTGGTGCCCAGCCCGTTCGTGCATGGCGATGCCGGCCTGTTGCGGGTCCCCGACCTGGGTGCTGATCCGCGGGATGCGACGGCGCACACTGCGGCGATCATCCGTGAACTGCCGAGCATCGTCGAAGAGGCCCGTGGCGCGCTGGTGTTGTTCTCCTCGCGCAAGCAGATGCAGGACGTGTTCGACGGCCTGGACCGCGACTGGCGCAAGCTGGTGCTCATCCAGGGCAACCTGTCCAAGCAGGAAACCCTGAACAAGCACAAGGCACGGGTCGATGACGGCCAGCACAGCGTGCTGTTCGGCCTCGCCAGCTTTGCCGAGGGGGTCGACCTGCCAGGTGCCTATTGCGAACACGTGGTGATCGCCAAGATCCCCTTCGCGGTGCCGGACGATCCGGTCGAGGCCGCGCTGGCCGAGTGGATCGAAGCCCGAGGCGGCAACCCGTTCATGGAGATCGCCGTGCCCGATGCCTCGCTGCGTCTGATCCAGGCCTGTGGCCGCCTGCTGCGGACCGAGCAGGATCGCGGCATCATCACCTTGCTCGACCGGCGCCTGGTCACTCAACGCTACGGCAAGGCTATTCTCAACGCACTACCCCCCTTCCGGCGGGAAATCGGCTGACTGCCGGAGCAAGACGCCCGACCCGTTGTCCATTACTCGATCGCGAGCCCATGACGGGCTCCGAAGGAGAGCTACCGCCCTATGATCCGCCGTACCCTGCCTGTCATGTTCTCCCTGTTGTTCAGCGCGCCCTTGCTGGCCGGGCAACAGACGCTGTTCAGCTTCGTGCGCCCGGCTTCGGTGGTGAGCGTGGTCACTCAGGACGCCAGCCTGCCGCAGTACAACGCGGAACAGACAGCCGAAGGCGAGGTCCTGCGCAGGGTGGTATTCAATCCGGTGGCTCGACCGACCCTGCGCCTCGCGCCGCAGAGCGGGGCGTGGGACTGGTCCGCCGGTCAGGCGCTGACCTTGCGCCTGCAGAGCGGCATGGACTGGGCCTTGACCGTCGATGTGGTGGTGCAAAGCAGTGACGGGCGCACGCTCACCAGCCGTATTGACCTGCCGGCGGGGCCTGCGCAGACCGTGATGATTCCGCTCAAGGCCAGCTCGCCATTGAGCCAGGGCATGCGCGCCGGGCCGCCGATGCCCTGGACCTTCGAGGGACAGCGCCTGTTGCTGACCAGCAGCGAAGGGGCTGCCGACCTGGCGCAGATCACGTCCGTCAGCCTTTCGATCCCCAGCCCCAAGGTGGCGCAGAGCCTGCTGATCGAGAAAGTCGGCCTGCAGGATGACGACCAGGCCCTCAACGCCGCCTACAGCGGGCTGATCGATGGCTACGGCCAGTCCACCCGTGGTCGCTGGCCCGAGCGAATCGTCAGTGACGACCAGCTCAAGGCCGCCGATACCCGCGAGCAAGCGCAACTCAAGGTCTGGCAAGCTGAACGCGACAAGCTGAAGCTGGACACCTATGGAGGCTTGCTTGCAGGGCCGGCGTTCGAGGCCAAAGGCTTCTTCCGCACCGAAAAGCGAGAAGGCCGCTGGTACCTGGTGACGCCTGACGGACACCCGTTCTACTCGCTCGGGGTGAATGCCGTCGCCGCTGACGGTGGGCGTACTTATGTCGCTGGCCGCGAAAGCATGTTCGATGCCCTGCCGGGCCAACAGGATGCATTGAACGCTTATTACGGCGAAGGCAATAACGATGACGGCAATGCCTCTTCCAAGGGGCGCAACTACAAGCAGGGACGCTGGTTCGACTTCTATGCCGCCAACCTTCAGCGTACCTATGGCGCGCCCTGTGCCGAGGTCGACGGGACACCGACCTGCCCGCCACTGGCGCTGGACGCGCAGCGCTGGCAAGGCCACAGCCTCGACCGTTTGCAGGCCTGGGGCTTCAATACCCTCGGCAACTGGAGCGATCCAACGCTCGGCCAGGCCAAGCGCCTGCCGTACACCCTGCCACTGTCGATCGTCGGCGACTACGCCAGCATCAGCACCGGCATGGACTGGTGGGGCCGCATGCCCGACCCGTTCGACCCGCGTTTTGCCATGGCCACCGAACGTGCCGTGGCCATCGCCGCCCGTGATCATCGCGACGACCCTTGGTTGATCGGCTACTTCGCCGACAACGAACTGGCCTGGGCCGCGCCCGGCGATGATCCCAAGGCACGCTACGGCCTGGCCTACGGCACCCTGCGCCTGACCACCGATGTGCCAGCCAAGCGCGCTTTTCTCAAACAGCTGCGCGACAAGTACCGCAACCAGGAAGGGCTGTCCAAGGCCTGGGGCATCGAGCTGACGGCCTGGGAGCTGATGGAGGATCCTGGGTTCGAGGCGCCATTGCCCAACCCTGAGCATCCGGAGATCGAACGCGACTACCAGTATTTCCAGCAGGTGTTCGCCGAAACCTACTTCAAGACCATCTCCGATGCATTGAAATGGCACGCGCCCAACCATCTGCTGCTGGGCGGGCGCTATGCGCTCAGCACGCCCGAGGCGGTCAAGGCCTGTGCCCAATTCTGCGATGTGCTGAGCTTCAACTTCTACACCCTCAAGCCTGAGGATGGCTACGACTTCGCCAGGTTGGCCGAGCTGGACAAGCCGGTGTTGGTCTCGGAATTCCAGTTCGGCTCCCGTGACCGCGGCCCGTTCTGGCCCGGCCCGCTGGAAGTGGCGCGCGAGGAGGATCGTGGTCCTGCCTATGCCCGCTTCCTCAAGGCCGCCCTGGCCCAGCCGACGATCGTTGGCGCGCACTGGTTCCAGTACCTCGACCAGCCGGCCAGCGGTCGGCTGCTCGATGGCGAGAACGGGCACCTGGGGCTGGTGGCCATCACTGATGTGCCCTATGCAGGATTCGTCGAGGCGGTGCGCCGCAGCAACCTGCAGCTGCTCGGCCAATTGCGTGCCCAGCTGGAGAAGCCGGCGCCGTGATGGTGGTAACCACCCAGCCATATTCAGTAGGCAAATCGACCAACTACTGGAACAATGCACGCTTTTGCAAAGCAGGCCGTGCAGAGAGGTAGTCGGGTGCAGATCCAGGGTCACTATGAGCTGAAGTTCGAGGCGGTGCGCGATGCCTTCGCCGCGCTGTTCGAGGATCCCCAGGAGCGTGGCGCGGCGCTGTGCATCCAGGTCGGCGGGCAAGCCGTGGTCGATCTGTGGGCCGGCAGCGCCGACAAGGATGGGCGCGAAGCCTGGCACAGCGATACCATCGCCAACCTGTTCTCCTGCACCAAGACCTTCACCGCCGTTACCGCCCTGCAACTGGTGGGCGAGGGCAAGCTGGCCCTCGATGCCCCGGTTGCGCGCTACTGGCCCGAATTCGCCCAGGCCGGCAAGGAGCAGGTCACCCTGCGCCAGTTGCTCAGCCACCGCGCCGGCCTGCCGGCCATCCGTGAACTGCTGCCGGCCGAGGCGCTGTACGACTGGCAGGCCATGGTCGATGCCCTGGCCGCCGAGGCGCCCTGGTGGACACCCGGCAGCGAACATGGCTATGCGGCGATCACCTATGGCTGGCTGATCGGTGAGCTGATCCGTCGCGCCGATGGGCGTGGCCCGGGAGAGTCGATCGTGGCCCGCACCGCCCGGCCATTGGGGCTGGATTTCCATGTCGGCCTGGCCGACGAAGAATTCCATCGCGTGGCGCACATCGCCCGTGGCAAGGGCAATCCCGGCGATGCCGCGGCCCAGCGCCTGCTGCAGGTCACGATGCGCGAGCCCGAGGCCTTGTCCACCCGAGCCTTCACCAACCCACCGGCGATCCTCACCAGCACTAACAAGCCCGAATGGCGGCGCATGCAGCAGCCGGCGGCCAATGGCCACGGCAACGCCCGCAGCCTGGCGGGTTTCTATGCCGGCCTGCTGGATGGCAGCCTGCTCGAATCCGAACTGCTCGACGAGCTGACCCGCGAGCACAGCCTCGGCCAGGATCGCACGCTGCTGACCCAGACCCGCTTCGGCCTGGGCTGCATGCTCGACCAGCCACAAGTGGCCAATGCCACCTTCGGTCTGGGAAGCCGGGCATTCGGCCATCCCGGCGCGGGAGGCTCGGTCGGCTTCGCCGACCCCGAGCATGACGTGGCCTTCGGCTTCGTCACCAATACCCTTGGCCCCTACGTGCTGATGGATCCGCGCGCACAGAAACTGGTGCGAGTCCTTGGCAGTTGCCTTTGATCGGGTAACGCGGGTATTGCCCGGACCCTTTGACTATCCTCAATGCCAACGCCTGACGCGTATGGGCAAAATTTCTTTCTATTTCATGGTGTATCGCTGATGTCTTCACATAAAACCTTAGCACTCGCCCTGTGCCTGGCCATGACCGGTTGCGCCAGCCACTCGCAGGATGGCTCCAAGGACGCCGGTCTGAACTGGTGGCCATTCGGTTCGGACAAGGTTGCCGATCAGGAGGTGAAGGAGGCCGTCGTCGAGAGCGTCGCCAAGGCCGACGCCAAGTCCGAGAGCAGCAGCCGCTGGTGGTGGCCGTTCGGCACGGACGAGAAGAAGGACAAGGTCGCGGCGGTGCCGAAGATCGACCAGAAGGCCACCCAGGCCTGGCTCGACCAGTACGAACCCAAGGTGCGCGAAGCCATCAAGGGCAGCAAGTTCGAGCTGGAGCGCCGCGAGGATGTACTGGCGGTGACCATTCCGGTGGACAGCTCCTACAACCCGGATCGTCCGAACATGCTGCTGCCGGTGACCCTCGGCCCGATCACCCAGGTCGCCAAGGTCGTCGAGACCGACACCAAGACCGCCGTGCTGGTCCTCGGCCATGCCGACAGCAGCGGTGCCACCGCCGCCAACCAGAAACTCAGCCTCGAGCGTGCCGCCTCGGTGTCGGCCATTTTCCGTCTCAGTGGCCTGCAGCGTGACCGGCTGATGCTCAAGGGCATGGGCTCGGTGATGCCACGTGCCGCCAACGACAGCGCCGAGGGTCGCGCCTTGAACCGCCGTGTCGAGCTGCTGCTGACCCCGCAGAACACCATGATCGCGTTGCTGGCCAAGTACCAGCAGGCGGCACCGGCGCCGGTTCCGACGCCGATGGTAGCCACCCAGGACGTCAAGGCTCCAGCGGCCAAGCCAGCCGCCAAGGCCGCCGCCAAGCCGGCCGCGAAGAAACCGGCCGCCAAAGCCAAGGCCCCGGCCAAGGCCACCGCCGCCGCGAAGAAAAAACCCGCAGCGGCCAAGCCGGCCGCGAAGAAGACCAGCACCGACAAGAAAGTCGCCGCCAACAGCCCTGCGAAGACCAACTGATCGTCAAGGAAACGCAGTCATGACCCAATCCCTGGCCGATATGCGCCGCGACTACACCCGTGATGGCCTGGCCGAAGCCCAGGCCCCGGGAGAGCCGTTCGCGCTGTTCCACCAATGGTTCGCTGACGCGGTGAAGACCGAGCAGCTGCCGGTGGAAGCCAACGCCATGACCCTGGCGACCGTCGATGCCGATGGTCGCCCGCATTGCCGGGTGCTGTTGCTCAAGGCCCTCGATGCGCGCGGGTTCACCTTCTTCACCAACTACGAAAGCGCCAAGGGCCAGCACATCGCGGCCAATCCCTTCGCCGCGATGACCTTCTTCTGGCCGGCGCTGGAGCGCCAGGTGCGTATCGAGGGACGGGTGGAAAAGGTCACGGCCAAGGAGTCGGACGACTACTACCAGGTTCGTCCGCTGGGCAGCCGGCTGGGGGCCTGGGCGTCGCCGCAGAGCCGGGTGATTGCCGACCGTGAGGAACTGGAGGGGCTGGTCAAGGCCACCGAGGCGCGCTTTTCCGATACGCAACCCCATTGCCCTGAGCACTGGGGCGGTTATCGCCTGGTGCCGGAGCGTGTCGAGTTCTGGCAGGGGCGGGCCAGTCGCTTGCATGACCGCCTGAACTACCGGCTGGTCGATGGCCAGTGGTTGCGCGAGCGCCTGGCGCCCTGATATCCGGGGCCGCTTCGCGGCCCATCGCGACACAAGGCCGCTCCTACAGGAACCGCGTGACCCCTGTAGGAGCGGCCTTGTGTCGCGATGGGCTGCAAAGCAGCCCCAGCATTACCGATAACCTGCCGCTTCCCGCTCCAGCCACGCCGCCAACTCCTTGCGCCGCACCTTCTCCCCCCGTGCCCGCTCCAGCGCCTTGAGCATGAAATCGCGCTTCGCCGGATCCTCACCGGCCAGTGACAGCGCCAGGTCCCGGTCCATCCAGCGACGCATGCGCACATACAGCCACCCGTGAAAATACAGGCCGGCGATAGTCACCACGACGACGATGAAGTAATCCATGGCTATCCTTGGTCTCACGTGAAAGCCCGCCAGGCAGTCGGCATTGGCTGTACCAGGGCTGAATGAAAACAATTTTATAACGAATGCGCCGTGACACTTGTCAAGGTGCGGAGTCTAATGGACACCTGTCTTATGGAGATTGACCCCATGCGTAAATCCGCTTTGCTGCTGGCCAGCTTCACCACCGTGTCGCTGCTGCTGGGCGGCTGCCAGTCGTCGCTGACCGGCGACAGCTACTCCCGTGATGAGGCTCGCCGCGTGCAGACCGTGCGCATGGGCACCATCGAATCCCTGCGTCCGGTGAAGATCGAAGGCACCAAGACGCCGATCGGCGGTGGCGCCGGCGCCATTGTCGGTGGTGTCGCCGGCAGCGCCGTCGGTGGTGGCCGTGGCAGCATCGTCGCCGCGGTGATCGGTGCCGTGGCCGGTGGCCTGGCAGGTTCCGCCGCCGAAGAGGGTCTGACCCGCACCCAGGGCGTCGAGATCACCGTGCGTGAAGACGACGGCAGCATGCGTGCCTACGTGCAGCAAGTGCAGCAGAACGAGATCTTCCGTGTCGGCGAGCGCGTGCGCATCATGACTGTCGATGGCACCAGCCGCGTCACTCACTGATCGCCGTACAAAAGAAACCCCGAACGGGCCTGGCCTGTTCGGGGTTTTCTTTTGCCTGTACCTGCGCTATCGCGGGGCAAGCCCGCTCCCACGATTGTGGGAGCGGGCTTGCCCCGCGAAAAGGCTTACAGGCCGAGCATGTCCTTCGCTACCGCTTCGGCGATACGGATGCCATCCACGCCGGCCGAAAGAATGCCGCCAGCATAGCCCGCACCTTCTCCCGCCGGGAACAGGCCCTTGAGGTTGAGGCTCTGGAAGCTGGCGTCACGGGTGATGCGCAGCGGCGACGAGGTGCGGGTCTCGATCCCGGTCAGCACCGCATCGTGCAGGTTGTAGCCCTTGATCTGGCGGTCGAAGGCCGGCAGCGCCTCACGGATAGCCTCGATGGCGAAGTCCGGCAGGCTCGGTGCCAGGTCACCCAGGGTGACCCCCGGCTTGTAGGATGGCTCGACGCTGCCCAGCGCGGTGGAAGGGCGCCCCGCAACGAAGTCGCCGACCAGTTGCGCGGGTGCCTGGTAGTTGCTGCCACCCATCACATAGGCATGGGCCTCCAGGCGCTCCTGCAGCTCGATGCCGGCCAGCGGGCCACCCGGGTAGTCGCGCTCGGGGTCGATGCCGACGACGATCCCGGAGTTGGCGTTGCGCTCGTTGCGCGAGTACTGGCTCATGCCGTTGGTGACCACGCGGCCCGGCTCGCTGGTGGCGGCGACCACGGTGCCGCCGGGACACATGCAGAAGCTGTACACCGAGCGGCCGTTCTTGGCGTGGTGCACCAGCTTGTAGTCGGCGGCGCCGAGTTTCGGGTGACCGGCGTACTTGCCCAGGCGCGCCTTGTCGATCAGCGACTGTGGGTGCTCGATGCGGAAACCGACCGAGAATGGCTTGGCCTCCATGAACACGCCCTTGGCGTGGAGCATGCGGAAGGTGTCGCGGGCGCTGTGCCCCAGGGCCAGCACCACATGCCGCGATTGCAGCTGCTCGCCGCTGCCGAGCACCACGCCGGTGAGCTGTTCGCCATCGACAAGCAGATCGCTGACCTTTTGCTCGAAGCGCACTTCGCCGCCCAGGGCGATGATCTCTTCGCGCATCTTCTCGACCATGCTGGTCAGGCGGAAGGTGCCGATGTGCGGCTTGTTGATGTAGAGGATCTCGTCCGGCGCGCCGGCCTTGACGAACTCTTCCAGTACCTTGCGGCCGTGGTGGTGCGGGTCCTTGATCTGGCTGTACAGCTTGCCGTCGGAGAAGGTGCCGGCACCGCCTTCGCCGAACTGCACGTTGGATTCAGGGTTGAGCACGCTCTTGCGCCACAGGCCCCAGGTGTCCTTGGTGCGCTGGCGCACTTCCTTGCCGCGCTCGAGCACGATCGGCTTGAAGCCCATTTGTGCCAGCAGCAACCCTGCGAAGATGCCGCAGGGGCCGAAGCCGACCACGATTGGGCGCTCGCGCAGATCGGCCGGTGCCTGCCCCACGAACTTGTAGCTGACATCCGGGGCGACGCTGATCTTGCCGTCGTCCTCGAAGCGGCGCAGCAGTTCGTCTTCGTTGCTGGTTTCGAGATCGATGGTGTAGATGAACAGCATTTCGCTGTTCTTCTTGCGCGCGTCGTAGCTGCGCTTGAACAGGGTGAAACCGAGCAGTTGCTCATCGCTGATGCCCAGGCGCTGGACGATGGCGGCGCGCAGCTCGTCGTCGGAGTGGTCCAGGGGCAGCTTCAGTTCGGTGATTCGTAGCATGGCAGGGTCCAGTATCCCGGCCATGGGGCGGCCGGCGGCTTTACACAAACCGCCAAGTATAAGCTGTTAGCCGCCCCGACTGGCAGGATAAAAGCGCCTGGCGATCAGAGGTCGCGGGCGCCGCCGTAGTAGGCGCAGCCTTGCAGGGTCTTGCCGTCGATGCGCAGCTCAGCCTTGAGGTGGCGGATGGCACCGGTGGCGCCGTCGACGCAGCGCTGCGGCGCGACCCACAGCTCGACGCGCTGGCCGTTGGCTTCGCTGGACAGGCTCAGGCCGCCGCCGGGGATTTCCTCTTCCAGGTAGGGCAGTGGCAGTGGGTCCTGGCCGACGCGGTTGAGCACCATGCCCTTGCCGCTGGCCTTGATGTCCCAGTCTGGCTCATGGCCGCCAGCACGCAGGGTCAGCTGCTTGAAGTTGGGGTCTTCGCAGCCGCTGTATTCGGAGGACTCGAGGCGGTACAGGCGGGTCACGTCGAGCTGGCCATCGGTGCTGGCCTGCTTGCTGCCAGTCAGGCGGCCGCGGACGTCGGCGAACAGCTTGTCGCCGGCATCTTCGGCAAGGGTTGCCGCCTCTTGCAGGATGCCGGTGGCCGCCACGTCGTTGACGATGAAGCGACGGCTTTCGCTGCAGGGTTTGAACAGCAAGTGTCCGCCGGCCGCGCTCAGTTCGCCCTGCATGCGGGTGGTGCCGAAGTTCGGATCGGCTGGTTTTTCGGCCAGCATCTGGCAGCCGGCGAACAGGGGCAGCAAGGCGGTGAGCAGCAGGGAAGGGGTGAGGCGCATGGGGCGGGCTCCGGGAGACTTTGCACAATAACGGGCCACGGTACCCAGGCTGGGCGCTGATCACAAGTGGGCCGTGTGTCGGCCCTTTCGCGGGTAAACCCGCTCCCACAGGTTCACCACCACCCTTGTATGCAGTGATGTACCTGTGGGAGCGGGTTTACCCGCGAAGAGGCCGGCATAGGCGATATATTCCTTGCAGGCAGAAAAAAGGGCCTTGCGAAGGCCCTTTGATCATTCACCCCCCCAGATACGCGTCGCGTACCTTCGGGTCGGTCAGCAACGCTTCACCGGTGCCCTGCATCACCACCTTGCCGTTTTCCAGCACATACGCGCGGTCGGCGATCTTCAGCGCCTGGTTGGCATTCTGCTCCACCAGGAACACGGTCACGCCATCGCGGCGCAGCTGTTCGATGATGTCGAAGATCTGCTGGATGATGATCGGCGCCAGACCCAGCGACGGCTCGTCGAGCAGCAGCAGCTTGGGCTTGCTCATCAGCGCCCGGCCGATCGCCAACATCTGCTGCTCGCCGCCGGACATGGTGCCGCCACGCTGGATGTAGCGCTCCTTCAGGCGCGGGAACAGCTGCAGGACCTTGTCCAGCTGTTCCTGGTAGTCGCCCTTGTCGGTGAAGAAACCGCCCATGGCCAGGTTTTCCTCGACGGTCAGGCGCGAGAACACGCGACGGCCTTCCGGCACCACCGCGATGCTCTTGCGCATGATGTGCGAGGACGGCTGGCCGACCAGCTCCTCGCCCAGGTACTTGATGCTGCCGCTGCTTGCCTGGGGCGAGCCGCAGAGGGTCATCAGCAGGGTCGACTTGCCGGCACCGTTGGCGCCGATCAGGGTGACGATCTCGCCCTGGTTGATCTCCACGTTGACGCTGTGCAGCGCCTGGATCTTGCCGTAGAAGGTGGAAACGTTCTCGAACTTCAGCATTTACGCCTCCCCCAGGTAGGCCTTGATCACATCAGGGTTGCCGCGAATCTCTTCCGGCGTGCCATCGGCCAGGGGCGTGCCCTGGTTGATCACCACGATGTGGTCGGAAATGCTCATCACCAGCTTCATGTCGTGCTCGATCAGCAGCACGGTTACGTTGTGGGATTCGCGCAGGTAGGCGATGAGGGCCTTGAGGTCCTCGGTCTCCTTGGGGTTGAGGCCGGCGGCCGGTTCGTCGAGCATGATGATCCGCGGTTGGGTCATCATGCAGCGGGCGATTTCCAGGCGCCGTTGCTGGCCGTAGGCGAGGGTGCCGGCGGTACGGTTGGCGAACTCGGTCAGGTTGACCTTCTCCAGCCAGTACTGCGCGCGCTCCATGGCCTCCTTCTCGCTGCGGCGGAAGCTCGGGGTCTTGAACAGGCCGGCGAAGAAGTTGGTGTTCAGGTGGCGGTGCTGGGCGATCAGCAAGTTTTCCAGCGCGGTCATTTCCTTGAACAGGCGCACGTTCTGGAAGGTCCGTACCACGCCCTTGCGGGCGATCTGATGGCCGGCCAGGCCCTGGATCGGCTGGCCGTCGAGCAGGATGGTGCCGCCGCTGGGCTTGTAGAAGCCGGTGAGGCAGTTGAACACGGTGGTCTTGCCGGCGCCGTTCGGGCCGATCAATGCCACCACCTGTTTTTCCTTGACGGTCAGGCCCACGCCGTTGACCGCCAACAAGCCGCCGAAGCGCATGCTCAGGCCGCTGACTTGCAGAATTTCGCGGCTCATCGAGGCAGCTCCATGTGCGGACGTTGCATGGGCAGCAGGCCCTGCGGACGCCAGATCATCATCAACACCATCAGCGCACCGAACATCAGCATCCGGTATTCGCTGAACTCACGCATCATCTCCGGCAGCAGGATCATCACCACGGCCGCGAGAATCACGCCCAGCTGCGAACCCATGCCACCCAGCACGACGATGGCGAGGATGATCGCCGACTCGATGAAGGTGAACGACTCCGGTGTCACCAGACCCTGGCGGGCGGCGAAGAAGCTGCCGGCGAAACCGGCGAAGCAGGCGCCCAGGGTGAACGCCGAGAGCTTGATCACGGTGGGGTTCAGGCCCAGCGCGCGGCAGGCGATCTCGTCTTCACGCAGCGCTTCCCAGGCACGCCCGATCGGCATGCGCAGCAGGCGGTTGATGACGAACAGCGCCAGCAGTGCCAGCAGCAGGGCCACCAGGTAGAGGAAGATCACCTTGTTGATCGAGTTGTATTCCAGCCCGAAGAACTCGTGGAAGGTCTGCATCCCTTCGGCAGCTTTACGTTCGAAGGTCAGGCCGAAGAACTCAGGCTTGGGGATGTTGCTGATGCCGTTGGGGCCGCCGGTCCAGTCGGTGAGGTTGCGCAGGAACAGGCGAATGATCTCGCCGAAGCCCAGGGTCACGATCGCCAGGTAGTCGCCGCGCAGGCGCAGCACCGGGAAACCGAGCAGGAAACCGAAGGTGGCGGCCATCAGGCCGGCGATCGGCAGGCACACCCAGAAGCTCCAGCCCAGGTAGTGCGAGAGCATCGCGTAGCTGTAGGCGCCGACGGCGTAGAAACCGACGTAACCCAGGTCGAGCAGGCCCGCCAGGCCGACCACGATGTTCAGGCCCAGGCCCAGCAACACGTAGATCAGGATCAGCGTGGCGATGTCGACCGCGCCGCGCGAACCGAAGAACGGCCAGATCAGCGCCGCCACGATCAGCCCCATGATGACCCAGCGCTGGGTCTTCGGCAGGGTGAGGAAGTTGGTCACCGAAGGCGGTACCAGCTTGCGCTCCGAGCGGCGGCCCATCACCGCGCTCCACTGCTTGTCGAACAATACGCGCAGGAACATCAGCACCGAGCATGCGGCGATGATGCTGATGGTGAACGAGCCCTGGCTGTGCACGATCAGGCTGATGCCGTCGATGCTGAGTTTCAGGCCCAGCACCGGGAAGGCCACGGCCCAGACCAGCAAGGCGCTGAAGAACGCCTGTTTGAGATTTCTGTTCATACTTTTTCAACCTCCGGGCGGCCCAGGATGCCGGTCGGCCGGAACAGCAGGACAAGAACCAAAAGACCGAATGCCACCACGTCCTTGTACTGGTCGCCGAAGATGTCGGCGCCGAACGCTTCGGCCACGCCCAGCACCAGCCCGCCGAGCATGGCGCCCGGGATGCTGCCGATGCCGCCCAGTACCGCCGCGGTGAAGGCCTTCAGGCCCACCAGGAAACCGGCGTTGGGGTTGATCACCCCGTACTGCATGCTCAGCAGCACGGCCGCCACCGCCGCCAGCGCGGCGCCGATGACGAAGGTCAGGGCGATGATGTTGTTGGTGTTGATGCCCAGCAGGTTGGCCATCTTGATGTCCTCGGCGCAGGCGCGGCAGGCGCGGCCCAGGCGGGAACGGGAGATGAACAGGGTCAGGCAGGTCATGGCGACGAGGGTCACCACGAACACCAGGATCTGCATGTACGAGACCAGTACTTCCTCAGCGCCGCCCGGGCCGAACGAGAAGCTGCCGGGGATCAGGTTGGGGATGGACTTGTCCTTCGAGTCCTGCGAGAGCAGGACGGTGTTCTGCAGGAAGATCGACATGCCGATGGCGGAGATCAGCGGGATCAGCCGGTTGCTGTTGCGCAGCGGCCGGTAGGCGACCCGTTCGATGCTGTAGCCGTAGGCACTGGTGACGCAGATCGTGGCGACAAAGGCCACGGTCATCAGGATCGGCAACGAGTGGATGCCCATCATGGCCAGCCCGGCGAGGGCGATGAAGGCCACGTAGGAACCGATCATGTACACCTCGCCATGGGCGAAGTTGATCATGCCGATGATGCCGTACACCATCGTGTAACCGATGGCGATCAGCGCGTAGGTACTGCCGATGGTCAATCCGTTAACCAGTTGTTGTAGGAAGTGGTAGATCTCAGGCATTACAGCGCTCCTAAAAACCTGATTTGCATTTCACTGGTGGGGGATGGCCCCGGCCCATGTTCTCGCGGTCTTCGCCACGTGATCTTTTGCGGGCACTGCCAGGAAACCGCGGGTGACGGTTTTAAGATTTTCAGGTGAACCGACTCCCGGATCGCGGGAATCAGGTCCATAGAACCTCGTAAAACAAAGCCCACTGCTCGCACAGTGGGCTTCTCGGTCAGCTATTAGTCACGCAGTTACTGAGGGGAGACTTCGGTCTTCGGCTTGCCGAAGTGCCATTCGTAGACGACGAACTTGAAGTCCTTCAGGTCGCCTTTCTCGTCGTAGGACAGGTCGCCGGTCGGGGTCTTGAAGGTACCGGCGTGGATGGCGGCAGCCACCTTGTCGGCGTCTTCGGACTTGGCGGCCTTGATGCCGTCGGCGATCAGCTGGACAGCCGAGTAGGCCGGGAACACGAACGGACCACTCGGGTCCTTGCCGTCGGCCTTGATGGCGTCGACGATGGCCTTGTTCGCAGGGTCGGCGTCGAACGACTTCGGCAGGGTGACCAGCAGGCCTTCGGAAGCGCCCTGGGCGATCTGCGAGATGGAGTCGTTACCCACGCCTTCCGGGCCCATGAACTTGGCTTTCAGGCCCTTCTCTTGCGCCTGGCGCAGGATCAGGCCCAGCTCCGGGTGGTAGCCGCCGTAGTAGACGAAGTCGACGTTGTTCTGCTTGAGCTTCTGGATGATCGAGGAGAAGTCCTTGTCACCGGCGTTCAGGCCTTCGAAGACGGCGACCTTGGTGCCTTTCTTCTCGAGGGTCTGCTTGACCGCGGTGGCGATGCCTTCACCGTACTGCTGCTTGTCGTGCAGGACGGCGACGACCTTCGGTTTGACGTGGTCGGCGATGTAGTTGCCGGCGGCCGGGCCCTGGGCGCTGTCCAGGCCGATGGTGCGGAAGACCATCTTGTAGCCACGGGCGGTGATTTCCGGCGAGGTGGCGGCGGGGGTGATCATGATCACGCCTTCGTCCTCGTAGATGTCGGACGCAGGCTGGGTGGAGCTGGAGCACAGGTGGCCGATCACGTACTTGACGCCATCGTTGACCACTTTGTTGGCGACGGCCACGGCCTGTTTAGGGTCGCACGCGTCGTCGTATTCCTTGGCTTCGAGCATCTTGCCATCGACGCCGCCCTTGGCGTTGATGTCCTTGATGGCCTGTTTGGCGCCGACGAACTGCATGTCGCCGTACTGGGTCACCGGCCCGGTCTTGGGACCGGCGATGCCGATCTTGATGGTGTCGGCGGCAAACGAATGGCTGGCGACTCCGGCCAGAACCATCGCGGCAAACAGCTTGGAAATCTTGATCATAGTGCTCCACTCATTCTGTTGTAATTCTTATAGTCCTGAGGCCAGGGCTACAGACCGGGCGGGATTCGCGGCCTGGCTACGCCACGCCGTAACCCCGCCTTCCCCCGGAATATGTCCCGGAACTGTACCGGTACAGTGTAGAGCGCCGTCCGAGCGCTTGAAAAGCGGGCGAAAAGCGTCTGTTTCCAAGGGTGTCGCGTGATCGACAGAAAGATACAGAAAAGCGCCATCACTTTGCCTGCATCCTTGGCCCGCCCCCACAAGTTCGGGCCTGATCGACCAAATTACGTATTTGAAACCAGGTTTTTCTGCAAAAATATCGGCCATTTTCGTTCGGACGAGCTTTGCGCAGGTAACCCATGACTGATCAAGTAAGCACCCTCTATGCCAAATTGCTCGGCGAGACCGCTGTCATCGAGTGGAAAGCCTTGGAGCGTTTCTGGGCCAAGGGTGACCTGATTTGGGTCGACCCCAGCCTTGACCTGATCGCCGTTGCCGAGGCGATGGCCGAGAATCGCAGCGAGATCTTCGCCAAGTGGCGTACTGATGGCACTGTCGGGCCGGTTTCCGCCGAGCAGGCGCTTGACCTGCAAACCCGCGATCCAGAGATCTGGGCGGTGGTGGTTTCGCCGTTCATCGTGATTCAAGCGAAGAAAGCGGAATAAGTGCGCGCTTTTTTAGTGCGCGAAAACGCGCAGACGCCTCGATACGGTGCGTGTTGACGCTCACGTAAGGTGGAAGTTGGTAACAGTGGCGGGGTGATTCGGCGGGGCGGTAACAGTTTACGGCATGCGTAATAGCCGCCGAAATGATCGCGGGGCAAGCCCGCTCCCACGAGGGCTCCTCGTGGGAGCGGGCTTGCCCCGCGATGGTTTTCAGTAATCCACGCGCCCGGTATGGCTGTTCAGCGAAATCACCCGGGTCTTGCCGATGCGGTGGCGGAAGATCTCACGCAGGTACTTCACCGCCTTCTTCACGCATTCGCGCGACAGGCGGATGTCGTTGATCGAGACGAAGCGGCTCTTGTCGTTGATCAGCTCGCGGTACTTCTTCTCGTACATCGGCTTGATCGCATACCAGTTGGTATCGAGGATCTTCGCCGGATTCTCGAACTCGTTGAGCAGCTCGTCGATGCGCGCCTCGTCGAAGTGCTCGCCGGTGATGAATTCGAGGATGGCGTTGTCCAGGGTGTCGTCGAAGCGGTACGGGGTACGCGCGAAGCAACGCTTGATGAACGCCACGATCAGGGTCAGGAAGTCGTCCGACAGGCACGGGCTCTTGGCGATCAGGGTGGTCAGCGACAGGTTGGCCGAGGCGCCGATAACCAGGGCGTAGCGCTTGAGCGTGGTGTTGGGGAACAGGCTGTTGAGGTGGGTCTTGAGCCGGTTCAAGTCCATGTACGACAGCTTGTAGTCCTTGGGCAGGGACACGATCGACACCACCGACGAACAGTTCTTGAAGAAATGCAGGTCGTGCAGGGCCGCGGCGTCGTAGCCCGAGGCCTTGTATTGCTCGAGCGCCGCGCGGTAGCGGCGTGATTCGATCGGCAGCAGGCTGATGCCTTCGATGGCCTGGGTCTGCTTGTTGAAGTGCGGCAGGTCGATGGAGCGCAAGAACAGATCGTCGATGTCCAGGCGCGGCTGCTCGCGCTCGAATACCTTGAACTTGTCCGACCCCGCCGCTGGCACTTCCGGCACCACCGATTCGGCGTAGGCGATGGCCACGGGGCCGGCCAGGCTCATGAACAGGTCGTTGGCGTCCAGGCGGATGGTCTCGCCGATGTCGATGCCGGCACGGCGGAAGTAGTTCTGGTCGTAGTCGGTGGTCACCGCCTGGGCGGTAAGGATATTGAAGATCTGCTGGGAGATGTACTGGTTGGCGTGCTTCTCCATGGCATTGACGTCGATGTTCTGGATCGTGCCGTCATCGCTCTCCTCGGCGTAGCGCATGATGTCGTTGGAGATCAGCATCATCGCGTTCCACGGGCGGATCCGGCCCATGACGCTGGCTTCGCTGCTGTCTTCATTGTCGAAGTTGTACGAGAAGTCCCATTCCTCCGACAGGTACTTGCACAGTAGGCGTCCGGCGTTGATGTGCAGTGCCTCGGACATTTCGCTGCGGTGGTCGGAGGCATTGGGCAGCACGCAGATGCCGCTGGTAAAGATCGGCTCGAAGACGAACGAATGCCCGCTCTTGCCGTCGTTCTCGTCGGCCGGCTTGGTGTCGAAGGTCTTGTTCATGTACGAGTACTGCTGGGCCAGGCCGAATTCCGAGGCCATGCCCGAGCCGGTGCCGCCGCCGGCGCTGAAGATATAGAAGTACAGGCGCGACTGGTTGGCCTTGATGCCACAGGAGTCGATCAGGTACGAGTGGATCAGCTTCCAGTCGGCGCTGGAGAAGCGCTGGGTGTCCTTGTTGAGGATGATCTTGGCCAGGTACTGGCCGAGGATCGGCGCGTTGCCGGCGCCGCCGGCATGCACCTCGGACAGGTCCATGATCTTCATCTTGCTGTAGTCGCGCAGGAAGGCGCCGCGCTCGCCCTTGCGCGAGAAGCGGATACGCCCGGCGATGTCTTTGTCGAGGTCGCCGAGCATCACCAGCGGCTCGACCAGGAACACCGGCTTGGCGGCCTTGTTCTGCACCAGGCGCAGGTTCTGGCGGATCCAGCGCGCCGGACTGTAGCCGGACTCACCCTTGATGCGGTCCTCGTTGTTGAACTCGTTGAGGAAGAAAGTGCGGGCGTTGTATACCAGCTCCGCCACATCCAGGGCGATGTTCGAGCCACAGCGGCCCAGGCCGATCAGGCAGACCGAGGGGAACTGCTGTTCCAGGCGCAACTGGTCCTCGTCCTCGACATGCAGGTTCGCTGGAAACACCAGGTCACGCAGGCCATCGAGATTGTCGAGAATGCGCTGGATGTCCTGCTCGGTGAAGTACAGGTACTGCTGCGCCGGCATGCTGCGGGCGGCGGAAAGGTCCCGAGCATTGCCGACGGTCAGCCCGGCGGGGATGAGCGACGACTCGGGGACCGCGTTGGCAGAAGTGTTCGTAGAGGTCATAGTGCGCCATTTGCCTGGTGTTGGTAGCTTTCCGCTGGCGCATGTCATATGGCCATTACGGAAAATCTCGCGACTTTATCAGTGCGTCTTTTTCTTGCGCGATCGGGTTTTCCCCTAGTGCTTCTAGGGTTTTTGTCGCGCACCCGCACTGCATCGCCCGTTTGTCACGCTTCTTTAATCTGGAGTCCTACATGAGTACTGCATTGCCTTCGCTGGGGTTCGCCGGGATCGGCCTGATGGGCCTGCCGATGTGCCGTCGCCTGTTGGCCGCCGGCTACCCGCTGACCGTGTGGAACCGCAGCCCGGACAAGTGCGCCGAGCTGGTCGCCGCCGGTGCCCGCCTTGCCAGCAGCCCCGCCGAGCTGTGCCAGGCGGCGGACATGGTGTTGCTGTGCCTGGCCGACACGGCGGTGGTGCGCGAGGTGGTGTTCGGTGAGCGGGGCATTGCCAGTGGCGGACGCAACGGGCAGTTGCTGGTGGACTTCTCCAGCCTCGAGCCCACCGCCACGCGGGAGATGGCCGCGGAGCTGGCGGCCCTGTGCGGCATGGCCTGGCTCGACGCGCCCGTGTCGGGCGGCACGCCGGGCGCGGAGGCGGGGACCCTGGCGATCATGGTCGGTGGCGAGGCGGACGATCTGGAGCGGGCACGGCCGGTATTGCTGGCCCTCGGCCAACGGGTCACGCACATGGGGGGCGTAGGCGCGGGGCAGGTGACCAAGGCCTGCAACCAGATGATCGTCGCCTGCAATGCCCTGGTGATCGCCGAGGTGGTGGCGCTGGCCGAACAGTCAGGGGTCGATGCACGGCTGATCGCCGAAGCCTTGGCCGGCGGTTTTGCCGACTCCAGACCCCTGCAGATTCTCGCCCCGCAAATGGCCGAGAGCCGCTTCGAACCGATCAAGTGGCACGTGCGCACCCTGCTAAAGGACCTCGATAGCGCAGTGAAATTTTCCCGCGAGCAGGGCTCTGCCACCCCCGTCAGTGGCCTCGCCGCGCAGTTGATGCGCCTGCACGGTAGCCAGGGTTATCTGCAAAAAGATCCGGCGACCCTGGTAGAGCTGTATCGCAACAAGGATTGAAATCGTTGTCCTGGCGATCGAGCCGGTCGAGGATCGGTCGTAGCTCGGCCAGAGGCACCGGGCGGCTGAGCAGGTAGCCCTGCAGATAATCGCAGCCGTGGTTGGCGAGGAAGCTGTGCTGCTCGGCGGTCTCGACACCTTCGGTGACCACTTTCAGGTGCAGGGTATGGGCCATCATGATGATCGCCTGGACGATCTCGCGGTCCTTCTGGCTGGCCGGCACGTCCTGGATGAACGAACGGTCGATCTTCAGCACATCCAGCGGCAGACGCTTGAGGTAGGCCAGCGATGAATAGCCGGTGCCGAAATCGTCGATCGACAGGGCCACGCCCATGGCCCGGATACGCTTGAGCAGATTGATGGTGTGGTGGATGTCGCCCATCAGGGCATTTTCGGTGACCTCCAGCTCCAGTTGGCGTGGCGCCAGACCGGCCTGGAACAGCGCCATTTCCACTTCCGTGGCCAGTTCCTCGCGGCCGAGGGTGAGCGCCGAGCAGTTCACCGTGACCCTCAGTTCGGCGTAGCCGTGCTGGTTCAGCTTTGCCAGATCCTCGCAGGCGCGCTGGAGCACCCAGAGGTCCAGCTCGGCGATCAAACCGTTGGCCTCGGCGATGCCGATGAAGCGCTCAGGGCTGAGCAGCCCGTGTTGCGGATGCTGCCAGCGCACCAGGGCTTCGAGCTTGGCGACCTGCCCGCTGTGCAGGTCGAAGATCGGCTGGTAATGCACGCACAGGCCGCGCTCCTCGAATAGTGCCACGCGCAGCTCTTCTTCCAGTTGCAGTTCGAGGGTGGCACGGGTCTTCAGGCCATTGTTGAAGAAGTTCAGGCTGTTGCGCCCGCAGCCTTTGGACTGGTAGAGCGCAAGGTCGGCGTTCTTGAGTAGTTCCTCGGTGCTCTGGCCGTCGTCGGGGAAGATGCTGATGCCGATGCTGGTGGTCATCACCATGCGTCGGCCGGCCAGGTCGATCGGCTCTTTCATCCGCTGCATGATGCGTTGGGCCAGGTGTCGGGCTTCATCACGGC
This sequence comes from Pseudomonas sp. GD03858, assembly GCF_029840925.1. Classification (GTDB taxonomy): domain Bacteria; phylum Pseudomonadota; class Gammaproteobacteria; order Pseudomonadales; family Pseudomonadaceae; genus Aquipseudomonas. The sequence goes on along the minus strand of NZ_JAOCDM010000094.1, from coordinate 1,304 downwards.
TGTTGAGGCTGGTGACGATGCAGAACTCGTCGCCACCGAAGCGCGACACCAGGTCCTGGCCGCGGGTCGCCGCCTTGATATGGCCGGCGATTACCTTGAGCAGCTCGTCGCCGGCGGCATGGCCGAGGCTGTCGTTGATGCGCTTGAAGTGGTCGATGTCGAGGAACATCACCGCCAGCATGCCGTCATGGACGGACTGTTCGGCCAGGCGCTCGGCGAATACCTGGTTGAAGCCACGGCGGTTGACCAGGTTGGTCAGGGCGTCGTAGTGCGCCGCTTGCTGGAGCGAGGCGCGAGCCTGGTCGAGCTGGCTGAGCAGCACGTTGACCCGACGCAGGTCGTGCTCCTTGCTCTGCAGCTTCTTGTCGGCGAGGGCCGCGCTGATGCTGCTGCCGCTGATCAGCAAGGTGATGAAGGCGATGGTCAGCGCCAGTTGCAGGCTGTTGTCACCGGAGGACAGGTGCAGAGCGGTCTCCTGGGGGATGACCAGGGTCATCGCGGCCATGCCGGTGAAATGGGTGAGCACGATGCCGCCGGCCATCAGCAGGCTCGCGCCGTATTTCATCAGCAGGTGCAGGGTGCCACTGCCTTCGTGGAAGTAGCGGGCCAGCAACAGTGCGCCCAGGCTGGTGACCACGGCGATGCCGATGGAGGCCAGCAGCAGGCCGGTCTGGTAGTGCTGCTGGGCACTGGTCTGCAGGGCGGCCATGCCGGTGTAGTGCATGGCGCTGATTCCCAGGCCGATGAACAGCGCGGTCTGCACGTAGTGGCGCAGGTGCATTTCGCCGCGGTTGAGGCTGTTCATCGCCAGCCAGGAGGCCAGCAGGGCGATCAGCAGCGAAAGGCCGGTCAGCGGGGCGTCATAGTGCATTTCCAAGGGGGCTTCGAAGGCCAGCATGCTGATGAAATGCATGGCCCAGATGCCACCGGCCAGGCAGCAGGCACCGAGCACGCGCCATTGCCTGCGGGCGAAGCGGTCTTCGCAGTGGCTTTGCCGTTCGCTCATGTCCAGCGTGGCGAAACAGGCGGCGCTGGCCACCGAGAAGGCAAGCAGCACCAGAAAAGGGTTGTGTCGGCAGTCGAGGACGATCTGTCCGGTCGCCGGCAGCTCGGCGAACAATTGCAGTCCCAGCCACTCCATTGCAGGCCTCTTCGTCGAGTCTTCACTCGTCCCCAAAAAGCACGGATGGAGACTGTTCCTGCTGGAGTATAGAAACGCGTGTTTAAGCCTTCCTGATTAATGGCACTTTGATTTCTACCATTTGGATATGAGGGTAATAGCCGGAAGGTCTAAATGGATATCG
>NZ_JAOCDM010000093.1 GCF_029840925.1 Pseudomonas sp. GD03858 | reverse complement strand
ACAGGAATCGTGTATGGCTGTCATTTGCCACCCCACTCAGCGCCCTCCGAGTTCCCCGATCTTCTCCAACCGCGCCCGCACGATATTGCGGCTGATGTTCAGCAACCGTCCGGTCTGCAACTGATTGCCATGGCAATACCGGTAGGCCGCCCGGAACACGGTCTCTTCGATATGCTCGTACAGGTCCGGGATGTTCTGTTCGAACAATGCCAGCAAGGCGCTTTCCAGGCTCACCGGCGCCACCGCGCCCGGCGCCGGCAACCCGGCCACTTCCGGCTGCCCCAGCGCCTGCGGGCGCATGTCCACCAGGTGCAGGTCGCCCGGCGCCACCTGCTGCTGGCGGCACACCAGCAGCGCATGGTGAATGGCGTTCTCCAGCTCGCGGATGTTGCCCGGCCAGCTGTGCGCCAACAGCTTGCGCTCGGCCTCGATGCTCAGGCTGGCGCGCTCGTAGCCCAGGCGCCGGCAATGCTCCTCGATGAAGAACTCGGCCAACGGCAGGATATCTCCCGGCCGTTCGCGCAGCGGCGGCAGGCGGATGGTCGCCACGTGCAGGCGGTAGAACAGGTCTTCGCGAAAGTGCCCGGCCACCACGGCGTCGGCCAGGTTGACGTTGGTCGCCGCCACCAGGCGCACGTTGATCGGCACCGGGGTACGCGAGCCGAGCCTGACCACTTCACGCTCCTGCAACACCCGCAGCAGCTTCACCTGCATGTTCAGCGGCAGGTCGCCGATCTCGTCGAGAAACAGCGTCCCGCCATTGGCGGCCTCGAACCAGCCGGCCTTGTTCGAGGTGGCACCAGTGAAGGCGCCCTTCTCGTGGCCGAACAGCTCGCTCTCCACCAGGGTCTCGGCGAAGGCGCCGCAGTTCACCGCGACGAAAGGCTCGCGATGGCGGCGGCTGAGGTTGTGAATATGGCGGGCCACCAGCTCCTTGCCGGTGCCGGTCTCGCCGATGATGAGGGTGTTGGCTTCGCTGGGGGCCAGGCGCTCGATGCGGCTGAGCAGCTCCTGGGAGCGCGGGTCCTTGAACACGAGCACGGTGGCGCGCACGGATTTGGTCAGCTCGCGGGCATTGGGATGGGTAATCAGCGACATGGGGGCATTCCTGGCAGTGTGTGCGCGCCCTCATAGTGCATGAAACAATTTAGACCGAAAAATTATTAATAAATATTTATATATTCGATAAGTGAATATAAAAGAAACCAACCGTTGCATTGCTGCTGGAGCAGCAACCCGCCAGCAACGGCCTGCCTGCCGATCAGCACCTCGAACCGCGCGACAATACCTTCGCTGTAGCGCGTAGCCCTTGCCGCACAAGGCCTGCAGCCCTGCCAGCAGCACCCTGGCATGCATTTCGCTCCGCCCTGACAAACGCCTGGGCCGCTCAAGCACGCGGCCCGCACACTGTCGGGAGCGCAACATCATGAAAATCCTCTGCCGCCATGGCCTCGCTCTGCTCGGCCTGCTGTTGAGCCTCACCACCTGGGCCAGCGAGCCGCCCAAATCCGTGCGCATTGCCATCGTCGCCTTCACCCAGGGGGGCGTGCCGGTGTTCGGCGGCATCCCCGGGCGGGTGATCGAGGATGGCTGGCTCGCCCAGCAACTGGCCCAGCGCGGCATCAGCCTGGACTGGGTCGCCCTGCCCCACGCCGGCGCCGGTCCGCAGATCAACGAAGGCTTCAGCAACGACAGCCTGGACTTCGCCGTGCGCGGCGACCTGCCGTCGGTGATCGCCGGCGCCGGCAACGTGCCGGGCAAGCTGGTGGTGCCCGGTGGCAGCGGCAACAACGTGTACCTGGTGGTGCCGGCCAACTCCAGCGCCCGCAACATCCAGGACCTCAAGGGCAAGCGCCTGGCCCTGCACCGTGGCCGGCCATGGGAGTTCGCCTTCAGCAACTTCCTCGAAAGCCAGGGGCTGCAACTGAGCGACTTCAAGATCGCCAACCTCAACCCGCAGGTCGGCGCGGCGGCGGTATCGGCGGGCAAGGTGGATGCGGCGGTGCTGCTCAACGAAGCCTATGCCCTGGAAGACAAGGGCGTGGCGCGCATCCTCTGGTCGACCAAGCAAGGCGCCGACGACTGGCGGCTGGTCTCGGACCTGTGGGCCACCGACCGTTTCGTCGAGCAACACGCCGACCTCACCCAACTGGTGGCCACCGCCTGGGTCAAGGCCGCCTGGTGGATCTCCCAGGAACAGAACCGCGACGCCTACTACAAGCTGTCGTCCCGCGCGGGCGTGGCCGAGAGCGTGCTGCGCCGCGACGACCAGGACGACCCGGTGGCCTGGCAGGCGCGCTGGGCGCCGAAGAGCGATGCCCAGCTCAAGGCCCATTACCAGGCACTGGCCCGCTACGCCCTGGACAACCGCCTGATCCGCACGCCCTACGACATCGGCCCGGACCTGGCCACCGGCTTCACCCGCCAGGCCCTGAACGACCTGCAGCTCACCCATTACTGGCCGTCCCTCGACGCCCAGCTCAGCCAACACTGATCAAGAGATCCGCCCATGAAACTGCCCGTCTCATTCGCCCTGGGCCTGTCGGCCCTGGCCTTGTCCATCGCCGCCGTGGCCGCCGATACTTTTGCCCCCAGGCCCGACCCGCAACAGGGCGACGGCCGGGTCTCGGCCTTCTACACCTGGAGCAAGGCCATCCCGGCCACCCCCGGCAAGCTGCTGCGCAGCGAGCCGCTGGACAGCGCCCTGAGCCTGCCCAACGCCGCCAGCGCGCAACGCATCCTCTACACTTCGCTGGACGGCATCGACGGCAAGACGCCGATCGTGGTCTCCGGCGCGCTGTTCATCCCCAAGGGCAAGGCGCCCGCCGGCGGCTGGCCGGTGGCCAGCTGGGGCCATGGCACCGTGGGCGTCGCCGATATCTGCGCGCCGTCCTGGGCCGGTCGCTCGTACCGTGACGTGCAGTACCTCGACCGCTGGCTCGCCGAGGGTTATGCCATCGTCGCCACCGACTACCAGGGCCTGGGCGTGCCCGGCGGCCACCCGCTGCTGAACAACCGCATGGCCGCCTACGGCATCCTCGACGCGGCAAAGGCCGTGGTCGCCGGCGTGCCGGGCCTGGCCAACAAGGTGCTGATCGTCGGCCAGTCACAAGGCGGCGCCGGGGCCTTCGCCGCGGGCGCCTATGCGGCCACCTACGCGCCGGACCTGGGGGTGAAGGGCAGCATCGGCACCGGGGTGATCTACACCATCGGCGCGAAGAACGTCGGCGAGCAGGATGTGAACAAGGTCGACCCGGCGCTGGCCTACGGTTTCTACACCCTGCTGGCGGCGCAGCAGTACGACCCGAGCATCGACCCGCGTGATTTCTACACCGACAAGGCCCTGCCGCTGTTCGAGCAGGCGCGCAGCAGTTGCCTGTCCGCCCTGGTCAGCGATGTGGTCGGCAGCGGGCTGACCCCGGCCAATGCCAAGAAGGACTACCAGGGCGACCAGCTCAAGGCCTGGCTGGCCCAGGTGTCGTACCCCACCCTCAAACTGGCGCAACCGATCTTCATCGGCACCGGCGCCGAGGACAAGACCCCCGCCGCCAGCACCCAGGTGGCCCTGATGCAGGACGCCTGCAAGGCCGGCTCCGTGGTCCAGGGCCACCTGTACAAGGGCCTGGGCCACAGCGAGACGGTCAACGCCTCGCTCCGGGACTCGATCCCGTTCGCCCGCCAGGTCATCAGCGGCCAGCCCGTCACCCCGATCTGCAACCCCAGTGTCCAGTAAGCCAGGAGCGCGACCATGAGCCTCGAATTCTTCACCCGCCTGCCACTGCACGGCGAGACCCAGTTCCTCCCGGGCGACCCGCGCAACCGCGGCGACTGGCATGCCGGCGGCCCCAGCACCGGGGCCGTCTCGGGCTTCGCCGTGGGCGATCACTTCAGCTACATCGACTATCTCGGCCAGGTGGCCCGCGCCGCCGAGATCAACGGCTTCGGCGGCGCGCTGATGGTCAACGCGCCGACCGGCGAGGAGCCGTGGACGGTATGCTCGCTGCTGGCCCGCGAGACCCGCACGCTGAAGTTCGTCACCGCCTTCCAGCCCTACCACTACACGCCCTGGGTAGCGGTGCAGCAGGCCGCCACCTACCAGCGCGCCACCGGCAACCGGCTGGTGTGGAACATCATCAACGGCGGCTCGGACGCGATCCAGCGCCAGGTCGGCGACTTCGAAGGGCACGATGAGCGCTACGCCCGCGCCAGCGAGTTCATGGACGTGGTGCGCGGTTACTGGCACAACCCCGACTTCCATTACCAGGGCCGCTACTACAGCGCCGAAGGCGGTGGCCTGCGCGGGCCGCTGAAGAAGGCCGAGCTGCCGCTGATCTGCACCGCGGGTTCGTCCGAGGCGGCGCGGGAGTTCGCCGCCCGGCACGCCGACTTCTACCTGATGCGTGCCGAGCACCCCGACGAAATCGCCGCGCTGATCGCCGACATCCGCGCACGCGCCTTGAAGCATGGGCGCAGCGATATCCGTTTCGGCCTGTCGATCGATGTCATCACCCGCGACACCGAGGAGGCCGCGCTGGCAGAGGCCAAGCGCTTCTTCGACGAAGGCGTGGCCAAGGGCACGGCCAAGGCTCGCGCCGCCCATGCCGGGCTGCGCACCGCGCGCAAGCTGAGCTACGAGCACGAATACGCCGACCAGGGCGAAGCGCGGGCCTTCGACGACTTCTTCATCCACCCCAACGTGTGGACCGGTTTTGGCTACATCGGCATCCCGCCGGGCTGCGCGCTGGTCGGCAGCCACGCCAACGTGGTGGCGCGGATCCGCGAATACCATGCCATCGGCATCGACCTGTTCTTCCTCGCCGGCTACCCGCACCTGGAAGAGGCCTACCGCCTCGGCGAACACATCCTGCCGCATTTTCGCGACCAACGCGCCCCGCTCGCCCGCCCAGCCACCCCGCCCGTGCAGCTGCACGCCGCCAACGGAGCCTGACGCCATGGCCACGGACGGTTACCCGATCAGCCGCCGGCGCCTGCTCGGCAGCGCCGGCATTCTCGCCGGCGGCCTGCTGGCCGGTTGCGGCCCGGATGCCGCCCCGGCTGGCGCGGCATCTGAGCAACCGCGCCATGGCGGGCGCCTGCGCCTGGGCATCATCGACGGCAACCAGGCCGGCAACCTCGATGCCCACAAGCCCATCGGCGGCGGCATCGTGCGCGGCTTCGCGCTGTACAGCAAGCTATGGGAATGGGACGAGCAGATGCAGCCGCGCCTGGCCCTGGCCGAGTTCGCCGAGCCCAACGCCGATGCCAGCAGCTGGACCCTGCGCCTCAAGCCCGGGCTGGAATTCCACCACGGCAAGACGATCGACGCCGATGACCTGATCTTCTCCATCCGCCGCCTCACCGATCCGCAACTGGCCTCACCCTACGCGGCGCTGCTGCACTGGGTCGACCGCGACAACCTGGTCAAGCTCGACGCGCGCACCGTGCGCCTGGGGTTCCGCGAGGGACGCAGCTACCTGCCGTTGCCGGAAACCTGGGTGAACTTCGGCGGCATCGTGCCGGTGGACTATCACCCGGTGAGCAATCCGGTGGGTGCCGGGCCCTACAAGCTCAAGAGCTTCACCCCGGGCCAGCGCTCGCTGTTTACCCGTTTCGACAACTACTTCAAGCCCGGCAAGCCCTACGCCGACGAGCTGGAGATCATCGACTTCAAGGACCAGACCGGACGCCTGGCCGCCCTACGCGCCGGGCAGATCGACCTGGCCAACGTGCTGGCCACCGAGCACCTGCAGGTGCTGCAGGCCGACCCGCGCCTGCGCCTGCTGACCTCGGTCAGCGGCAACTGGCTGTCGTTCGACATGAACACCTCCCGCCCACCGTTCGACGACCCACGGGTGCGCGAGGCGTTCCGCCTGCTGGCCGACCGCGAGGAACTGGTGCGTCGCGCCCTCAACGGCCAGGGCCGGGTGGCCAACGACCTGTACGCACCGTTCGACCCAACCTTCGACCACAGCCTCGGGCCACGCCCCCACGACCCGCAACGGGCCGCGCAACTGCTGAAGGAGGCCGGGCAGGCAAACCTGGAGGTGGAACTGGTGACCACGCCCGGACCGGGCCTGGCTTCGGCGCTGGTACTGGCCGAACAGGCACGGCGGGTCGGGGTGACGCTCAAGGTCCGGCAGGTGGACCTGGCGACCTTCCAGGGCCCGCAGCGCGACGACTGGACCTTGAGCACCGGCGGCAGCATCGGCGCGCCGTTCCTGGCCAGCGCGATCCACACCGACGCGCCGTTCGCGGTGGCCAACAAGACCCACTTCCAGGATGCCGAGTTCAGCGCGGCGTTTCTCGCGGCCATGGCCCAGCCGGACCTCGAGCGACGCAAGGCGCTGGTGCACCAGGCGCAGCGGGTGCAGTACGAGCGCGGCGGGATGCTGATCTGGGGCTATGCCGACCTGCTCGATGGTGTCAGCACTCGCGTCGGCGGCGCGCAACCCGAGCGCTCGCTGTTCAGTACCTGGCGTTTCGAGAGTCTCTGGCTCAAGGCCTGAAGGAGATCCCCCAGACACTTGGTTACCCGCGCTAACTATGGCGTGAGATCGGATGGCGTGGGAGCGGGCTACCCCCTTGTCACCTTCACTCGAACATCAACCGCAGGCGCGGCTGCGCCCTCTCCTTTTCTATTCACACGATCAGAACGAGGCCCAGCCCCGATGCCGCGCATTGCCCTGCACCCCGCTTTCCCCCTGACCCTGCTCGCTTTGGCCAGCACCGCGCTGCACGCCGAGGACACCGTGCTGCAGACCGTCACCGTCCAGGCCGGCCAGGCCGATGACGACGCCCTGCCCACCCGGCCGCCCTCGTCGATCTACGGCGGCCTGGAAGCCAAGGTGCTCGACACCCCGCGCTCGGTCACCCAGATCAACGCCGAGCAGTTGGCCCGCGACCCGATCCGCAGCGCCGACGACCTGGTCAAGTACGCCCCCGGCATCACCCGGGGCGGTGGCCAGAACGCCGGCATCGCCCCGCAGATCCGCGGCCAGGCCTCGGAGGTGTTCCAGGACGGCCAGCGTGCCTACGGCGTGCGCCACCCGGCCAACTTCAACGCCGTCGAGGGCGCCGACATCGTCGCCGGGCCCTCGTCGGTGACCTACGGCTCGGTCAGCGGCAGCGGCGGCTACATCAACTACCTGAGCAAGAAGCCCGACTTCAATCGGTTCCGCACCCGACTGTCGGGCGAGATCGGCAGCTGGATCCCCGACGGCGAATCCCGCGACGCGAGCAAGTTCAGCATCGACAACACCGGACCGCTCAGCGACAGCCTGGCCTACCGGGTAAGCATCACCCGCCAGCGCCAGGAGGATTTCTACGACAATGTCGAGAACAACTTCGACGCCTTCTACGGTGCCCTCGCCTGGCGCAACGACAACCTGCGGGTAGATTGGAACGCCGCCTACGACGACTACTTCGACTACAACATCACCCACGGCTGGAACCGCGCCAGCCAGGAACTGGTGGACCACGGCAAGTACCACGCCGGGCGCGCCACGCCGATCATCCAGAACGGCAACACGTTGTGGTCGCCGGTGCTGGCCTCCGGCGCCAGCGATGCCCAGGTGCTCGGCTGGGTGCGGCGCCAGCGCAATGCACAAGGGCAGTACGCGGTGGTCGACGGCAGCTTGCAGGGCGTCAACCCCAACACCCAGGCCAACCCGGGCAGCCTGCGCGGCTGGGTCTACGACCCGTCGCTGGCGGGCAACGGCCTGACCTCGTTGTCGTCGCAGACCGGCCAGCGCGCCGAGGACGAGAACCGCTCGCGGCGCTTCACCACCCAACTGCGCGTCGAAGGCGAGCTGACCTCGGCCATCACCCTGGCCAACAGCACCTTCTACCAGCGCTCCACCGACAGCACCGACGCGGTCGGCGCGTTCCAGGTACAGGGCAAGGACGACATCTTCGACAACCGCTTCGAATTCCGCGCCCGAGGCCAGTGGCAGCTGGGCGACCTGACAGTGGTCGACGACAGCAACACTGGCCTGATCTACCGCCGCGAGCACAACCGCTCGATCGCCGCCAACAACAACTTCGGCTCGACCATCAACGCCTACGACCTGACCTTGGACCCGTCACTGAAGAACCCCGGTGACTTGCTCGGCCTGGCCGGCCGCAACCCCGCGGGCGGCAATGGCGCCTGGATCGGCCAACCCGGCGCGGCACAGTTCTCAAGCGTCTACGGCTGGCTCAACCTGCCGGCCATGTACCCGGCCAGGCATGGCCTGTACGCCGAGTCCGTCGCGCCCTACACCGCCGAGAGCACCTGGACCACCAAGACCCTGTTCAGCCAGCACAACCTGCGCTTCGGCGAACACGCCGGGTTGAACATCGGCGCCAGCCGCAGCTGGATCGACGCGCGCATCGACAACCCCTTCACCCTGGCCGGCGGCAACCCGCGCAAGGACGCGGACAACTACCGGCTGTTCGCGGTGCAGGTCAGCCCCTTCGTCAAGCCCAGCGACAACAGCACCCTGTACTACACCTTCGACCGCTCCCTGGCGGTGAACACCGGCTTCTTCACCAACGGCCTGGGCTGGGGCGGCGGCGCCGGAGCCAACCAGCTCAACCCGCTGGCGTTCCAGAGCCTGAGCGTGCTGCACGAGGTGGGGCTGAAGGTCGAGGCGCTGCCCGACCAGCTGTTCCTGACCCTGGCCGGCTACCGCCAGGCCCGCGACCAGGCGCCGGACAGCAACAACAACATCGCCCGGCTGATCGTCAAAGGCGTCGAGGCCACCCTGCGCTACCAGGACCAGCACCTGCGCGGGGGCCTGAACCTCAGCCGGATCAGCGCCTACAACGAGTTCACCAGCCAGGCGGGGTTCGCCTCGGCCGGGTTCATCCCCGACAACGGCACGGTGTTCGGCGACAACAACAGCCTCAACCAGCGCCCTGCGGGCCGCTTCGACGCGGTGCAGATTCCCGAGTACAACGCCGGCGGCTACGTGGACTACCGGTTCGACTCGGGCTTTGGCGTGGAGCTGTCGGGGTGGTGGACCAGCAGCTGGTACCTGAACCTGAGCAAGACCGTGAAGGTGCCCGACGAGTACAACCTGGACCTGGCGGTGTACTACCGCCAGCCGCAATGGGGGGCGACGGTGCGGGTGCTGAATCTCACCGACGAGCTGAACTTCGTCAGTGGGCTGGCGGGATCGACCAATACGTTCCTGCAGCCGATGCCGGGGCGTACGCTGCTGGCGCAGGTGGATTATCAGTTCTGAGGGGGGATCGCGTGTGGGCGGCCAGGTGCCTGGCGATAGCCTTGCAGCGCCTATGAGATCGAGCGCCGCCCGCGCGGCGCATCGCGACGCAAGGCCGCTCCTACATTTGTTTCGGGCCAGTCTCTCCAGTGCCATTACCTGGTCCGCCTTGTTGGCACGACGCGGTTTCAGCGTGGGCACCACTGCCGCCCCACCAGTCTTGAGACATGCGCCAAGGCGGGCAACCATGGCCTGACAGGTTCGGTACGTTGCAACAAATGTAGGAGCGGCCTTGCGTCGCGATGCGCCGCGCGGGCGGCGCTCGATCTCATAGGCGCTGCAAGGCTATCGCCGAACACCCCAACGACCTCAGCCCCGCAACCTGAACAATCACCTGCCCCGATGCACACTCGGCGAGTGCGCCAGCAGCGCTTGGGTATAGGCCTCCCGTGGCCGATCCAGCACCCCATCCACCGTCCCCTGCTCCACCACCCGCCCCTGGCGCAGCACCAGCACCCGATCGGCAATCGCCCGCACCACGCCCAGGTCATGGGTAACGAACAGCACCGCCAGGCCTTCGATACGCAGCTGGCGCAGCAGATCGAGGATCGAAGCCTGCACCGACACATCCAGCGCCGAGGTGATCTCGTCGCACACCAGCAAGCGGGGCTCGCACACCAGCGCCCGGGCGATCGCCACGCGCTGGCGCTCACCGCCGGACAGGCTGTGCGGATACAGCTCGGCAACGCTGCCCGGCAACGCCACCCGCGCCAGCGCCGCCTCGACCCGCTGCCGCGCCTCGGCCCCGCGCACGCCGAAGAAATGCGCAAGCGGCGTGGCCAGGGTCTGCAACACGGTCTGCCGTGGGTTCAGCGCCTGGTAGGGATTCTGGAACACGTACTGGATCTGCCGACGCACCTCGCCATCGCGCTGCCGGGCCGCCACGGCCAGCGGCTGGCCGGCATAGCGCAGCTGCCCGTGAACGTTCTCGCCCAGGCCGGCAATGGCCCGGGCCAGGCTGGTCTTGCCCGAGCCGGACTCGCCCACCAGCGCCAGGCACTCACCCGCGCCGACGCGCAGCGACACGTCGAACAGCACCTGGCGGTCGTAGGCCACATCGAGCCCCTGCACGTCCAGCAAGGCCGGCCCAGAAGGCTCGGTTGCGGCCACCTCGGCCAGTTCGCCCGGCACCTCCAACGGCGCCCGGTGCGGCAACAGACAGGCCACCTGCTGGCCGCCTTCGAGCCGCAGCAAGCCCGGCTCGATCACCACGCACTCCGCTCGCCGTCGCGGGCAACGCGGCGCGAAGGCGCAACCATCGGGACGCTGCCCAGGGGCCGGCGCATGGCCGGCGATCGCCTGCAACGGCTGGCGCCGGGCGACATCGGGAATGGCGGCGAGCAAGGCGCGGGTATAGGGATGCGCTGGGCGGGTGAACAGCGCCTCGCGCCCGGCCACTTCCACCAGGCGCCCGGCGTACATCACCAGCACCCGGTCGACCAGGTCGCGGACCACCGCCAGGTCGTGGGTCACGTACAACGCCGCCACGCCCTGGCTGCGACACAGGCGCTTGAGGGTCGCCAGCACATGGGCCTGGGTGCTCACGTCCAGGGCGGTGGTCGGCTCGTCCAGCACGATCAGCCTGGGCCGTAGCACGAACGCCAGGGCCAGCATCACCCGCTGCTGCTGGCCACCGGACAGCTGGTGCGGGAAACGCCCGAGGAAGGCATCGTCATCGGGCAGGCCGACATCGAGCAGGGTCTCGGCGATGCGTCGGCGCAGGTCTTCGCCCGAGGTCCGTGGCTGGTGGGCCAGCAAGGTCTCGCGCAACAACCGGCCGATGCGCAAGGCCGGGTTGAGCGCGGTCGCCGGGTCCTGGGCGACATAGCCGACCAGGCCACCGCGGGCCTGGCGCAGGGCCTCGCCGTCGAGTTCGAGCAACGACTGCCCCGCCACTTCGACACGCCCGCCGACGATCCTGGCGCCGCGCCGGGCATGTCGCAGCAACGCGGTGGCCAGGGTAGTCTTGCCCGAGCCGGACTCGCCCACCAGGCCGACGATCTCCCCGGCCGCCAGGTTGAAAGACACGCCAGTGAGCACATCCACCTGTCCCGCCAGTTCCACCCGCAGGTCATCGACCCGCAGCACGCTTTCGATCTCGACGGCGGCGTTCATGGCTGTTTCTCCCCGATCCGTGCGCTGGCCCGGCCGATGCCTTCGGCGAGGATGTTGGTGCCATAGGCGAACACCGCGATCAGCAGCGCCGGCGCCAGCACGGCCCAGGGCTGCAGCAGCAGGCCGGCCTGGTTCTCGTTGATCATCAGGCCCCAGTCGGCCGCTGGCGGCGCCACGCCATAGCCGAGAAAACCCAACCCCGAGAGCATGCCCACGGCCCAGGTCAGCATGTTGCCGAAGTGCACCAAAAGCGGCGTGAGGATGTTCGGCAGGATCTCGCCGAACAGGATGCGCCAGCGCGGGTAGCCCATCATCTGCGCCGCCTCGACGAACGCCTGGCCAGCCACCGTGACCGCGCTGCCACGGGCCAGGCGAATCACCCCCGGGGTGAAGGCGATGGCCACGGTGAGCACGATCAGCCACGGGGCGCGGCCAAGCATGGAGACGATCAGCAGCACCAGGATCAGGTCGGGGAACGCCAGCGACACGTCCGCCGCCCAGCTGATCGCCTGATCCAGGCGCCGCCGCGAAAAGCCGGCCAGCAGGCCCAGGCTGCCGCCCACCAGCAAGGCGATGAACGAGGCCGCCAGCGACATCCACAACACCGACAGGCCTCCACTGAGCAATCGCGACAACAGGTCGTGACCGAGAAAATCGTGGCCCAGCGGCGCCCCCGCCCCGGGCGGGCCGTACACCGGGCCGACCATCGCGGTGGGCTCGAACGGCGCCAGCCACGGCCCGCACAGGGCCAGCAGCGCCACCAGCGCGGTGATCAGGGCGCCACGGCGCACCTGGGGGTCGGCAAGCAGTCGGACATCAGTCATGGGGCGCCTCCTGGGCGGGCATGCCGCGCGGGCGCCGCCACCAGGGCAGCAGGCCGCGACGGTTGCGACGGATCAGGCGCACGCGGCGGGCGGTGCGCAGTTTGGGCGTGAGCAGCACGGTCAGCAGGTCGGCCAGCAGGTTGATCAGCACCACCGCCAGGGTGATCACCAGGACGATGCCCTGGATCATCGGCAGGTCGCGCATCTGGATCGCCGCGTTGAGGGCGGTGCCGATGCCGGGGTAGCTGAAGATCACCTCGGCCAGCAGCGCGCCGCCGACCAGCACGCGCAAGGTCAGGGCCACGCCCTGGATCGCCGGCACCAGGGCGTTGGGCAGAGTGTGGCGCCAGACGATGCGCCGCTCGGCAATGCCGCGCAGGCGCGCGGCGATCACGTAGTCCGACTCCAGCGCCTCGATCATCGCGGCGCGCACCAATCGCGCGAGATACGGCAGGCTCGACAGCGCCAGGGCGATCACCGGCAGCACCAGGTAGTGCAGTTGCGTCCACAACGGTCGCTGCGGATCGAGGATCGACACCGCCGGCAGCCAGCCCATGCCGGGCATGGAGAACAGCAGCACCAGGCCGATGGCCAGCAGGAAGCCCGGGGTCGCCTTGAGCAGGATCAGCAGCGACAGCGCCCAACGATCCAGGCGGCTGTCGCGGCGCAGTGCCAGGCTCACCCCCAGCAGCACGGCCAACGGCACCACCAGCGCCAGCACCCCGGCCAGCAGCGCCAGGGTGTGGCCCAAGCGGCCGAACAACAGCGTGGCCACCGCCACCTGGGAGTCCAGCGACACGCCCAGGTCGCCGCGCAGCGCGGCGCCGAGCCAGCGGGCGTACTGTTCGAGCAGCGGCCGGTCGAGGCCCAGTTGCCGCTGCAAGGTGAGGATGCTGTCCAGCGGCGCGTCGGGGCCGAGGATCACCCGCGCCGGGTCCGAGGGCAGCGCCTGGGTGGCGATGAACACCACCAGACTGATGACCCAGGCGGTGAGCAGGCCCTGGCCCAGGCGGCCGAGGAACCAGGCCAGCCAGGCCGGCGTGCGGGGTGGGCGGTGCAGGTGGTCAGGCATGGTTCAACCAGAGCTCGTCGAAGCGCCAGGAGGCGAAGGTGGTCTGTTCGGGAGTGAGGCCGCCGACCCGAGCCGATGCGGCATCGAGCACGTCGCTGAAGCCCCAGATCAGCAGGCCACCGCGTTCGTGCTGGATGGCCTGGGCCTCGTGCACCAGCGCCCGGCGCAGGGCCAGGTCGGGCTGGGCCAGGGCCTCGCGGAACAGCGCGGCGAAACGCGGATCATGGAAGTTGCTGCGGTTGTAGATGGCCTGGGGCGCGTCGTTGTGCAGGCCGGAGGCAAGAAAGCCACGGGCCGGCGTCGAGCCCGGCGACAGCTGCCACTGTTCACGCTGCGGGCCGTTGAACAGCGAACTGTCGACCTGGCTGACCTTGACCTGCACGCCGGCCTTCTGTGCCTGCTGGGCGAACACCAGCGCGGCGTTGACGCCTGAACCTGCAGGCGTGGTCAGCTCCAGGCGCAGGTCGGCCTGGCCGGCCTGGCGCAGCAAGGCGCGGGCCTGGTCCAGATCGTGGGGACGCTGGGCGATGGCGTGGTTGTAGGTGGGATCGTGGGGCGAGTACAGGTCGTTGGCCACCCGGCCGAAGCCACTGAGCCCCCGGGCCACCAGCTCCTGGCGATCGACCAGCAGGCGCAGGGCCTGGCGCACCCGCACATCCTGCAGCGGCGCCTTGGCCAGGTTGAGGTTGAAGCCGGTGAACGAGGTGGTCGGCGAGGCGTACAGGCGCAGGCGCGGGTCGGCCTTGAGCAAGGCGCTGTGCTCGGCCTGCACGCCGCTGGCCACGTCGATCTGCCCGGCGCGCAAGGCCGCGGCGCGCGACACCTGGTCCTTGAACTCGATGATCTCCAGCTCGTCGGCGTAGGGCTGGTTGGGCTTGTAGTAGTTTTCGAAGCGGCTGTAGAGCGAGCGCTGGCCGGGGATGAAGCTTTTCAGCCGGTAAGGGCCAGCGCCCACCGGGTTGCTCACCGGGTGGTAGTCGGTAGGCACCACGCCGCCGAAGCTGATCAGCGTTTCGTCCAGCGGGAAGAAGCCCTGCCCTTGCTTGAAACGGATCTGCACGGTGCGCGCGTCCAGTTTGCGCAGGGCCTGGCGGTCGATGGCGCCTACCAGGCCGGCGAACGGCGAGGCCAGTTGCGGGTCGGTCAGGCGCAGGATCGAGAACAGCAGGTCGTCGGCGCCCACGGTCTTGCCGTGGTGGAATTCCAGCCCAGGCTTGAGGCGAATGGTCCAGGCACTGGCGTCGGCGTTGGGCTCGGCGAACTCGGCCAGGGCCAGGCGCGTGCTGACGTCGGCGTTCCATTCCCAGGGCTTGGCGTACAGCGCCCAGCCACGGATGATGCCGCCGCCCACTGGCTTGTGGGCATCCAGGTTGCCCGACTGGTCGCCATCGATGATGCCGACGCGCAGACGCCCGCCACGGACCGGTGTGCTCGACGGCGCAATCAGCCCTGCGGCCGGCGTCGCACCGTCGCAGCCGCCGAGCAGCAGGCCGCCGCCGACGGCCAGGCTGGTGCCAAGAAAACCCCTGCGGGTGAACAGCTCGCTCATCGCGCCGCCCTCATGCCGGTTCGACCACGGTCGCTTTCGCCACCACGCCCAGGCGCGGCACCTCGAAACCGTGGTCCAGGTCGAGCAGCGGGAACAGCAGGTCGGCGACCCGCTGCGCCTCGTCGATCAGCGGGAAACCCGAGAGGATGAACGCCGAGGTGCCCTGCGCCTCGTACTCGCGGATGCGCTCGGCGACCTGCGCGGCGCTGCCGACCAGGTAGGTGCCGGCGGCAGGGCCGAGGATGTTGAAGCCGAACAGGCTCGGGCCGAGCCAGACGTTAGGGTGGATCTCCAGGTCGCGCGCGGCGGGCAGGCGGCCGGCGCGAATGCTGTCGAGGTTGCGCTGGGTGCGCGGGTCGTCGCTGACGAAGGTCTCCAGGGTTTCGCCCGCTGGCAACTGGCGCTCGATGGACGCACGGGCGGTGGCCAGCGAGGTGCGCTGCAGCAGTTTCTCGGCGTGGGCCCAGGCTTCTTCCTCGGTTTCACGGACGATGACCTGCAGGCGCGTGCCGTAGGTCAGCTCGCGGCCGATCTTCGCCGCCTCGGCGGCCACCCGGCGGAACTTGTCGCCGAGCTTCTGCGGGGTGTCGGCAAAGCTCAGGTAGACATCGAGCAGTTGCACCGAATGGGCCACGCCTGCGGTCGAGGTCCCGGCGCCCCATAACGGGATGCCGGGCTTCTGCTTCGGTGGATGCCAGCCGCCCAAGGGGTGACTGGCCGCCGCCGGCGCCCGTGGCGCGAGCTTGACGTAGCGCCCGGCGTAGCCGTCGGTGTCGCCGGCGTAGAAGCCCTGGAACGCCCGCCAGTACTCGAGGCTGAAATCGTAGCGCTCATCGTGCGGGTAATGCACGCCGAGGGTGGCCAGGCCCGCGTCGTTGCCATTGACCACGTTGAACAGCAACCGGCCATTGGAAAACTGGTCGAAGGTCAGCGCCCACTTGGCCAGCACCGCCGGCGACAGCTCGCCGGGATGCTGGGCGACGAGGAACTTCAGGCGCTCGGTGGCATCGATCAGCGCCGCCGACACCGCCAGGCTCTCGTTGGGGCTGGAGCCGAGCAGCGAGCCGTAGTAGCCCAGCCGGTCGGCCGCCACGGCCAGTTGCTTGAGATGCTGGAAGTCGGTACGCCAGCGGCCCTCGGGCTCCCAGGGATAGGGGCCGTCGGGGGTGGTGAGGTACCAGAGGATCTTGACCGCCATGGGCGTGCTCCTTGCGCGAAAGGTGGGGGATCAGTTGCGGCGGTCGATGCCGGGCACCAGGCCCAGCTCGCTGGCGCGCTCGTACAGGCCGCTCATCTTCCACTGCTGGGTGAGCACGCCCGGGCCATAGGGACGCGAGCCGCCGAGGGCGTCGGCGAGCAGCTGGATCTGCGCGCCCTCCTCCAGCAGCAGGATGAATTCGGCGGTGGCGCGCAGGCCCTGCTTGCCCCACACGGTGGCGCCGCCGTTGGCTTCGAGAATGGCCAGGTTGAATGGGTTGGCGGCGATCTGCTCGAGGATGAAATCCACCTCGGCCTGGCGGCGGTCGATGTACACCGGCAGCTCGCGGGCCAGCTGGTAGCGCTGCACCGGCACGTAGTGGAACGGCAGGCTGCGGTGGGTCTGGGCCCAGGCGCCGAGGTAGGGGCTGTGCACGTGGGACACGGTGGTGATGTCGGCGTGGCTCTGGAACAGCTTGGTGTAGCGGCCCAGTCCTCCCTTGCCCTTGCCAAGGATGACATTGCCGGCGAAGTCGCTGACCGTCGCCTCCAGCGGCTTGCCGTGGTTCCACGGGCCGCCGTAGTTCACCGACACCAGCAGCTGCTCGCCGGGCACCCGCTCGATGAAGCCGACGGTGCCGTTGGCGGTGATGGTGCGGGTTTCGCGGAACACGCTGAAGGCCGTTTCGGCCTCGGCCAGCACCTGGTCGGTGAAGGCTTGCAGCTCGGCGGTGAGGGGGCGTTCGTTGATCAGTACGGTCATGCTCGGTCTCCGGTATCAGGCGCGGCGCTGGGCCAGCAGGTCGTGGGCGGCTTGCAGGGGGCGGTGGTCGACCCAGTCGGCGAGGTCGAAGTCGCGTTCCAGGAAGCCATGCAGGTTGAGGAAGGTCTTCTGGGTGTCGAGGAAGGCCAGGCGCTGGGGCGACAGGTCCGGTGCCAGGGTGGTGTGGAAGTCGCCGCGATAGGCGTCGGCCACGCCCTGGCTGCCGGCGCGGGTCTCGTCCTCGAGGATGGCGTTGAGCGCGTCGCGGTTGCCTGCGGCCCAGGCGGCGGCACGCAGGGTCTGGGCGAGGAAGCGCGTCACCAGGTCGAAGTGCTCGTCGAGCAGGCGCTGGTGCACGGTGATCGGCCGCGGCGTGCCGTTGTTGATGCGATGGCGCGGGTCAGGCAGGGCATCGAGGTCGATGCCCACCACCAGGCCCAGGCGGCGGGCGGCATCGGCGGCGGCGGCGCCCTTGACGTACACCGCGTCCACCTCGCCGCGCACCAGCGGATCCAGCCCCGACCACAGCCGTTGCAGGCCCAGTTGCGGAGTGCCCGCGTCGTGCGGGTCGTGCAGCGCCACCTCCACCAGTTGCACGTCATCGAAGCCCAGGCCGGCCGAGGCCAGCGCGCCTTTGTAGCCGTGCAGGCTCATGGCCCGGGCGATGCTGCCGGGGCGGTCGGCGCCCCAGGCCGGCAGGGCCAGGCGCTTGCCGCGCAGGTCCTCGGGGCGGCGGATGTTGCTGTCTGGGCGGACCAGGATGGTCTGCCATTCCTCGATCCAGGTCAGGCCGATCAGCCGCGTTGGCGCACCGGCGGCGCGGGCGGCCAGGGCCGGCAGGTTGCCGCCCTCGCGGAACAGGCCGGGAAGCTGGTGATCGTAGTGGTGATGGCCGAGCTGGCGGGCCTCCTGCAGGGTATCGATGGGCAGGCCGTCGGCGGCGAATTCGTCTTGCAGCCAGCCGAGCTTGTAGGCGATGCCCGAGGCGGTGGGCACCGGGCAGCGGGTGAACCAGAGGCGCTCCAGGGTTTCAGGTTTGGCAGTGGCTTGAGGGAGGGTCATGGGTGGCTCCTTGGACGTCGTGCAAGGACCATTGCAGCGCCCGTGCCAAGGGCTGGCATGCCCGGAACACGGGGCTTTGCGCTGATGACCAGGGTGGCGATTGCTGGCCAGGATGCAGGATTGCGGCGCGGGTGTTGCCTGATCAGCAGAAACCGCGACCAGGGGTGTTGCTGGAGCAGCAAGGGTGCGCTGAACGCCCGGTACTGCGGGGACTTCAGGGCTGTGGCAAAGAAGTTGCTCTGGCGTTTGCAGGTATCGCGGGGCAGGCCCGCGATGGGCCATACACTGCCATCGAGGTAACCCATGACCACCATCGAACACCCGCCAGCCCGGCGCATCACCCATGAAGCTGAAGCCATCGACATCGCCCGCCAGGTTGGCGGCGAAATCGCCGCCCTCGCCGCCGACCCAGGCAACAACCGGCAACTGCCCCGCCGCCAGGCCGAGCTGCTGTCGAGCAGCGGCCTGACCGCCATCGGCGTGCCAACGCAGTTCGGCGGCCTCGGCGCCTCGGTCGCGACCATCGTCGAGACCGTGCGCCTGATCTCCAGCGCCGACGGCGGCGTCGGCCAGCTGCTGCAGATCCACAACGTGATGCTGCGCGGCGTGCTCGGCGGCTACCCCGACGAGGTCCGCGACCGCGTGCTGGCCGATGTGCTGGCCGGCAAGCGCCTGGGC
Organism: Pseudomonas sp. GD03858; assembly: GCF_029840925.1. Classification (GTDB taxonomy): domain Bacteria; phylum Pseudomonadota; class Gammaproteobacteria; order Pseudomonadales; family Pseudomonadaceae; genus Aquipseudomonas. The sequence goes on along the minus strand of NZ_JAOCDM010000093.1, from coordinate 4,593 downwards.
AATGCCCTGGCCGAGGTCGGCGGCAAGAACAAGTTCGCCCTCAAGACCCGCGTCGAACGCCGCGCCGACGGCAAGCTGGTGCTCAACGGCAGCAAGTTCTACTCGACCGGCGCCTACCTGGCCGACTGGATCTCGCTGACCGCCGCCAGCGAGGACGGTGGCGCCGGCGTGCTGCTGCACCGCGACACCCCCGGCCTGACCCTGGTCGATGACTGGGACGCGTTCGGCCAGCAGCACTCGGTGAGCGGCACGGTGAAGTTCGACGAGATCGTCCTCGACGAGCGCTTCGTCACCTTCCGTAGTGGGCCGATGAAGCGCACCGGCCTGACCTTCCCGCAGATCCTCCACGCCGCCATCGACAGCGGCATCGCCGCCGGCGCCCTGCAGGCGGCGGTGGACTACCTGCGCGAGCACGCCCGGGCCTGGGTCGAGAGCGGCGTCGAACGGGCCTGCGACGAACCGCACATCATCCGCCAGGTCGGCGAGTACGCAGTGGCCCTGCGCGGCGCCGAGTCGGTGCTGCGCGAGGCGGCGCGGGTATTCGACGCCCATGAGCGCGACCCGGCGGACAAGGCGCTGGAGGATGAGCTGATCCTCTCGGTGGCCACCGCCCGGGCCCATGCCGACGGCGCGGCGCTGAAGATCGCCAGCGACCTGTTCTCGCTGCTGGGGGCCAGCGCCTCGCTGAGCAAGTGGAACCTCGACCGCTTCTGGCGCGACGCCCGCGTGCACACCACCCACGACCCGATCCGCTGGCGCCTGCACAACGTCGGCAACTATTACCTCAACGGGGTGGATCCGGGGGAGTACACGGCGGTGCTCAATGCCAAGCAAGCGCAAGGCGCTACACGTCGCTGACGCCATCGCGGGGCAAGCCCGCTCCCACGCCAGACCTGCAACGACACAATCGGCGTGGGAGCGGGCTTGCCCCGCGATGAGGCCCGCCCCACCACCAGACCCGAGCCCTGCATGACCTCCAGACACCCCCTCCTGCGCGCCCTGGCCATCTACCGCGAGATGCCCTGGCGCTTCACCCTGGTCACCACCCTGTACATCGCCGGCAACCTTGGCCTGGCCTGGCAGCAATGGCTGATCGGCCACGCGGTCGACGATGTCGGCGCCGGCCGCGCCGTCACCCGCCTGGTCGACGGCAGCCTCGACGCCAGCCTGGGCTGGCACTGGCTGTGGACCCTGCTGGCCATCGCCCTGGCCCGTGGCTTGCTGCAGTACGCCGCCGCGGTGCTGTCGCTGGTGCTCAGCCAGGCCCTGCTGACGCGCCTGCGCGAACGCATTCTCGAACAGGTCCAGGCCCTGCATCTGGGCTACCACTGGCGCCATGGCATGGGCGAATTGGTGACTCGCACCACCCGCGACGCCGACAAGGTGCGCGATGCGCTGATCACCTTCTGGCGGCAGATCGTCGAGACCCCGCTGGTGCTGCTGGCGGCGGTCGGCCTGCTGGCCTGGTACGACCCGCTGCTGGGCCTGGTGCCGTTGCTGCTGACCGGTGCCGGGCTGTGGCTGTTCGTGCGCCAGACCGAACGCCTGGTCGGCCTCGACCGGGCCGTGGCCACGGCCTACGACCAGGTCAGCCAGGACCTGGCCGAAGGCATCGGCGGCGTGCGGGTGATCAAGGCGTTCGGCCTCGAGGAGCGGCGCATCGCCCGTTTCGCCGAGCAGGTGACGCTGTTCAGCGGCCATGCCCGCGCGGCGCTGGCCTACGCCAGCTCGCGCATTCCCCTGCCGCAGGCGGTGGTCGCCCTCGGCCATGTGTGGATCCTGGTCTACGGCGCCCACCAGGTGGCCGCCGGGCGCCTGGGCATCGGCGAGCTGGTGACCTCGCTGCTGGTGGGCACCACCCTGGTGTTCCGCATCGAAGGCATCGGTCGGGTCATGCAGACCTTCGCCGACGCCCGCGCCAGCGCCGAACGCATCTGGCAACTGCTCGACGAGCGCCCCGCCATCCGCAGCGGCCAGGGCGCGCTGCCAGCGGGGCCGCTGGGCCTGACGCTGGAGCAGGTGCGCGTGGCCGCGCCGCAGGCCGACCGCGACCTGCTGCACGGCTGCTCGCTGCAGCTGCGCCCCGGCGAGGTGGTGGCGCTGGTCGGCGCCACCGGCAGCGGCAAGAGCCTGCTGGCCAGCCTGCTGCCGCGCCTGGCCGAGGTGGATGGCGGCAGCGTGCGGGTCGGCAACGACGCCCATGGCTGGCACGATGTGCGCGATCTCGACCTGGCGGCCTTGCGCCGCCGGGTGCAGGTGCTGCCCCAGGAAAGCTTCCTGTTCTCCGACTCGCTCGCCGCCAACCTGCGCCTGGCCGCGCCCGAGGCCAGCGACAGCGAGCTGCGCGAGGCCCTGCGCCAGGCCGCCGCCGAGGATGTGCTGGAGCGCCTGCCCCACGGCCTGGACACACCGCTGGGCGACCGTGGCGTGACCCTGTCCGGCGGCCAGCGCCAGCGCCTGTGCCTGGCCCGCGCCCTGCTCGGCGCGCCCGACATCCTGTGCCTGGACGACGCCACCAGCGCCCTGGACGCCCAGAGCGAGCGCCGTGTGCTCGACAACCTGCGCCGTCAACGCAGCCATGCGGGCCGTGCGCCGACGCTGCTGTTGATCACCAGCCGCCTGTCCACCCTGCTGCTGGCCGATCGCGTGCTGCTGCTCGACGGCGGGCGCATCAGCGCCAGCGGCAGCCACGCCGAGCTGACCGCGAACAACGCCCACTATCGCGACCTGCTGGGGATCGAACATGGCTGAAAGCGATATCGACATCGAACAGCGCCTGGCCCGCCAGGCCCTCGACCGCGGCATGCTGGGCCGCCTGCTGCCGCTGCTGCGACCGATCCGCGGGGCGATCCTGAGCGTGATCGGCCTGGAGCTGCTGCTGGTGGTCACCGTGTTCCTGCGGCCATGGTTCGTCCGCGAGCTGCTCGATCGCGGGCTGATCCAGGACGCCGGCCACTGGCTGCTGGACGAACGCCTGGTGCTGTGGCTCGGCCTGGGCCTGGCGGCCAGCTGGCTGGGTCGCTTCCTGCTGGCGGGCGTCTCGCAGTTCATTGCCGGCGGCGCCGCCATCGGCGTGCTCAACGCCCTGCGCGTGCAGGTGTTCGCCCATGTCCAGGCGCTGTCGGTGAGCTACTTCGACCAGACCCGCGCCGGGCGCATCATCGCCCGCGCCGACCGCGACGTCGACGCGCTGGAGCCATTGCTGGTGCAAGGCCCGCCGGAGCTGCTGGGCGCCCTGCTGCGCTGCGGCCTGGCCGGGGTGATGCTGTGGCGCATCGAGCCGAGCTTCTTCTACAGCCTGGCGGCCACCGTGCCGCTGCTGGCACTGGCCACCTGGCGCTTCAAGCGGGTGTCGCAGCGCAACTGGGCCAAGGTCGCCGAGCAGCGCAGCCGCTTCACCGCGCACCTGGTCGAGAGTGTCAGCGGCGTGCGCCTGATCCAGCAGTGCGGGCGCGAGGCCAGCAACCAGCGGCGCTACCGGCAGCTGCTGGAGGCCTTCAACCAGGCGCTGATCCACGGCAGCCTGCGCACCGGCTGGTTCGCGCCGTTCACCGCGCTGCTAGGCACGGCGGGCATGGCCGTGCTGTTGCTGGTGGGCGCCTTCGGCCTCGCCGAAGGCCGGGTGAGCGTCGGCCAGGTGGCCGAAAGCCTGTTCTACGTGTTCCTGTTCCTCGGCCCGCTGCAGGAGCTGTCGGACCTGTTCGAGCGCTACGCCACCGGCAGCGCCTCGGCGCAGCGCATCTTCCTGCTGCTCGACACCGGCGCCCAGGTGCTCGACCCCGCGCAACCTCGGGCACTGGGCCGGGCCCGTGGCCAGGTGGACTTCGAGCAGGTCGGCTTCGCCTACAACGCCAACGCCCGCCCGGTGATCGACGGGCTCGACCTGCATATCCCGGCGGGCGAAGTGCTGGCCATCGTCGGCCCCTCGGGGCATGGCAAGAGCACCCTGGTGCAGTTGCTCACGCGCTTCTACGACGTGCGCCACGGCGCGGTGAAGCTCGATGGCATCGACCTGCGCGAACTGGCCCAGCACGACCTGCGGCGCAACGTCGGCGTGGTGCTGCAGGACAACGTGCTGTTCAGCGGCACCCTTCTCGACAACCTGCGCCTGGCCCGACCCGGCGCCGACGATGGCCAACTGATCGCCGCCGCCCGCGAACTGGGTGCCGACGAGGTGCTGGAGCGCCTGCCGCTGGGCTATCACACCGAAGTCGGCCCGCTGGGCAGCCACCTGAGCCACGGCCAGCGCCAGCTGGTGTGCCTGGTGCGCGCCTACCTCGCCGACCCTGCGGTGCTGGTGCTCGACGAAGCGACCTCGGCGGTCGACGTGCACACCGAGCGGCGCATCCAGCAGGCACTGCGCCGGCTGTGCCAGGGGCGCACGGCGATCATCATCGCCCACCGCCTGGCGACCATCCGCGACGCCGAGCGGATCGCCGTGGTGCGCCATGGGCAGGTGGTCGAGCTGGGCCGGCATACCGCGCTGGTGGAGGCCGGAGGAGTGTATGCCGGGTTGTACGCAGCGTATCTGCGCAGTGCCGGGGAGCAGGTTGGCGGAGCCACGCAACCCGTGTAGGAGCGGCCTTGTGTCGC
>NZ_JAOCDM010000092.1 GCF_029840925.1 Pseudomonas sp. GD03858 | reverse complement strand
ACGCCGGACACGCCCTGCACCACGTTGGTGGCGGCATTGGCCTCCTGCTGTCGGACCAGGCCGAGCAGGTAGACGATGCCGTTCTCGGTGATCACCTTGATGCGCGAGCTGGGGACGCTTTCGTCGGTCAGCATCTGGGTCTTGATCTTGGTGGTCAGCCAGGCGTCGTTGTTGCGCGCCAGGATCGACGACGGCTGCATCACCTGCAGCTCGTTATGCACCTTCTTGACCCGCTGCACCTGGCCGGCGGTCTGCTCGGCGAGGGACTTGAGGTCGGCGCGCGGGGTCTGGCCGGCGAGCAGTACCACGCCGTTGTAGCTGCTGACGACGATGTGCGAACCCTTGTCCAGCTCAGGGTTGGCCTTGGCGATGTTGACCGAGACCTTGGTCTCGATCAGCGAATCGTCGATCTTGCTGCCGATGGTGCGCGTGCCGCGGTCATCCTCGATCGGCGAATTGCGCGCCGAGGTCAGCACCGAGCTGCAGCCGGAAACACCCAGGCACAGGGTAAGGGCCATCAGGCCGAGACGCTTGGAGATCATTCTTCACTCCCGAACAGTTGGCTGTCGATCAGGTCGCACAGGCAGTGGATCGCCAGCAGGTGGACTTCCTGGATGCGTGCCGTGACCGTGGCGGGGACGCGAATTTCCACGTCTTCGGGCAGCAGCAGGGAGGCCATGCCGCCGCCGTCGCGTCCGGTCAGGGCGACGACAATCATTTCGCGGTCGTGCGCGGCCTGGATCGCCTGGATCACGTTGGCCGAGTTGCCGCTGGTGGAGATCGCCAGCAGAACGTCGCCGGGCTGACCCAGGGCGCGAATCTGCTTGGAGAAGACTTCGTTGTAGCTGTAGTCGTTGGCGATGGAGGTCAGGGTCGAGCTGTCGGTGGTCAGGGCGATGGCCGGCAGGCTCGGGCGCTCGCGCTCGAAGCGGTTGAGCAGTTCCGAGGAAAAGTGCTGGGCGTCGCCGGCCGAGCCGCCATTGCCGCACGCGAGCATCTTGCCGTCGTTGAGCAGGGCGTTGACCATGACCAGGCTGGCCTGCTCGATGTGGGGGGCCAGGATGTCCATTGCCTGTTGCTTGGTATCGATGCTGGCCTGAAACAGCCGGCGGATTCGGGATTGCATGTCCATCTGGGTGACCTTAAGTAGGGCGGTGGCTGGCGCGACGCGCGACAGGGACCAGCCCGCGAAACATAGAGCTAGAAATTCGGATAGGGTTCAGCATTCGAAGGCGTTTTTCAGCCATTGAAGCGGTTGCCCCGCATGCCCCTGGCCCTGCAGGGCAACTACGTCGAAGCGGCATGGACGGGTGGCCCAGCGGGGTTCGCTCTGCAGGAAAAGGCTGGCGGCAAGCGTCAGGCGCTTCTGCTTGCGCTCATCGATACTGCCAAGCGCGCCACCGAAGCCCGCGTGCGACCGATAGCGGACTTCGACGAATACTACTGTATCGGTATCGAGCATGACCAGATCGAGCTCGCCGCCCTTGCATCGCCAGTTGCGCGTCAGCAGCTCCAGGCCATGCCCTTGGAGAAATTCCAGGGCATGGTCTTCGGCGGCATTGCCTGCGCGGGTGGGCGATGGCTGGGGCATCAGCGCGGGGTGTCCGGCAGGCGCTTGACCTGGCCGCCGGAGAACTCGGCCCACGGCAGTTGGCGTTCGACGCGCTGGCTGGCGCTCATGCTCAGGCTGCCGGACAGGCCTTCGACGCGGTTGTCCGGCAGCGCCTTGAGTTGCCCCAGGCGTGGCGCCAGGCTGTAGGCGTCGACACCCATGGCATACAGGCGGCCCAGGCTGCCGGCTGCCTGTGGCCACTGTTGAACGACCTGCTGGCGCAGGCTGTTGGTGTTGTCGAGCAGCCACGGTGTTTCGCAGAAGCGAATGCCGTTCATGTCGTTGTACTGGTTCACGTCACCGCTTGCGCTGTAGAGGTTGGAGGTGGCGTAGACCGGCACGTCGCCTGCGTACTGGAAGTTCAGGGTCGGCTTGATCTGCTGGGCCTGCTGTGGGGTCGAGGCGAGGAAGATGAAGTCGATGTCCTGGCGCCGCGAAGGCTGCGCGGCGATGTTGCCGCCGACGGTGCTCTGCAGGCTCTTGGCCCGGCCTTCGCTCTGGCGCAACTGGAACAGCTCGGCGATCTGCTGGGCGAGGGCGACGGGCTGGGCGATGCGCTGGGCGGTGATCAGGGTGCCGCCATTGCCTTCCCAGTCCTGGCGGAAGGCGGCCAGCACGCGGTCGCCCCATTCGCCGCTCGGCACCAGGGCCACGGCGCGGACCATGCCGTCGGCGCGGGCGCGACGCGCCACTTCGCGAGCTTCGTCCTCGGCGGCCAGGCCGAACTGGAACAGTTGTGGTGGCGCGATCTGGCCGGCGTCGGCGTAGTTCAGCGCCAGGGTGGTGATGGGCAGTTGCGGATAGGCGGCGAGCTTCTTGACCAGCGGTTTTTCCAGCGGGCCGACCACCAGTTGCACGCCCGCGGCCTGGGCCTGGCGGTAGAAGTCGTCGAGCGAGGTGATGCGCGAACTGTCGAACACCTGCACGGCTGGCGCTGGCTGGCCGCCTTGCTGGGCCTGGAAGTGAGCGGCCATGAAGCCATCGCGCAGGGCGCGGGCAACGCCGGCGAGCGGACCTTCCTGAGGCAGCAGCAGGGCGATCTTGGTCAGTGGCTGGCTGGCCAGTTCCTTGAGTTTCACCAGGGCCTGGGGAAGCTGCTTGGCGGCCGGGTGATCCGGATGCTGGCTGCGCCAGGTATCGATGGCGGCCTGTTGCTGCTCCAGTGTGCCGGCGCGTTTCACGGCGAGGGCCAGGCTGGTCCAGCCGCCCAGGGTTTCGTTGCCGGCCGGTTGCTGGAGTTGCTCGGCGGGCAGCGCTGCGACCAGCGTCCAGATGGCGTCGTTGTTCTGCGCGGCGGCCTGGCCGCTGAGCAGCGGGGCCAGCAGCACGCGTTGCTGGGCGGCGGCCAGGGTCTGGCCGTCGGCCTCCAGGGCTGCGGCATGGACGCTGTAGGTGCGGACCTGCTGCTCCTCGGGAAGCTCGGCGACGCGCTGCAGGCTGGGGTGGCCCAGGGCGTTCAGCGCAGCCTTGGGCTGGTTGCGACTCATGGCCAGTTCGGCGGCCAGCGTGGAGGCGAACACTTGCTGGCCGGGTTTGAGCGAGTCCAGCGGGACCTGTTCGAGGATGCGGGCCGAGCGTGGGAAGTCCTTCTGTTTGAACGCCAGGTCCGCGGCACTCAGGCGCAGCAGGGCGGCGTCCTCTGCGGACTTGCTGGACGCGGCTTTCTCGAGCAGTTGCTCGATGCTGGCATCAGGGGTGCGTGGCAGTTCGCCCAGGCTGGATGAGGGCGAGCTGGCGCAGGCCGCCAGCAGGGCAGCGAGGCAGAAGGCTGTGAACAGCCGCAGGCAAGCGATCATGTAAAGGTCCTGTTACTCGATCAAGTTGGCCGGCAATTGTACCCAAGCGCCGCGCGCGGCGCGATCTTGCCGACAACGAACCTTCACTATAGATGGACGAGAGGAGGGCGCCGCGGAAGTTCTTTGCGCCCTGTTGCAGGTGCTCGGGCTACAATGGCGGCCTTTGATCCGGAAAGCAGGTGCGCGCAGTGACTGATGTTGCAGGGGTTTCGAAATCCACGTTGGGCAAGCTTTATGTCGTCGCCACGCCCATCGGCAACCTCGACGATATGAGCGCTCGGGCGCTCAAGGTGCTCGCTGACGCGAGCCTGATCGCCGCGGAAGATACCCGGCACTCGGTGCGTCTGCTGCAGCACTTCGGCATCGACACGCCGCTGGCGGCCTGCCATGAGCATAACGAGCGCGACGAGGGCGGGCGCTTCATCACCCGGTTGCTGGCGGGGGATGATGTGGCGCTGGTGTCCGACGCCGGCACGCCACTGATCTCCGACCCGGGCTATCACCTGGTGCGCCAGGCGCGGGCGGCGGGCGTGCAGGTGGTGCCGGTGCCGGGTGCCTGCGCGTTGATCGCCGCGCTGTCGGCGGCAGGGCTGCCATCGGACCGATTCATTTTCGAAGGCTTCCTGCCGGCCAAGGCCGCAGGGCGCCGGGCGCGACTGGAGCAGGTGAAGGAAGAGCCGCGCACACTGATCTTCTATGAGGCGCCGCACCGAATTCTGGAGTGCCTGGAGGATATGGAGCTGGTGTTCGGGGCTGAGCGTCCGGCAGTGCTGGCTCGCGAGATCACCAAGACCTTCGAGACCCTGAAAGGGCTGCCTCTGGCCGAGCTGCGCGGGTTCGTGCAGGGCGACAGCAACCAGCAGCGCGGCGAGTGCGTGGTGCTGGTGGCGGGCTGGAGCGCGCCGGAAGGTGAGCAGGCGATCAGTGCCGAGGCCCAGCGAGTGCTCGATCTGTTGCTGGCCGAGCTGCCGCTGAAGAAAGCGGCGGCGCTGGCCGCCGAGATCACGGGGGTGCGCAAGAACCTGCTCTATCAGCTGGCGCTGGAGAAGCAGAAATCCAACTAATGGCGTAGTGATATTGGTGCCGTCTCGCTTGTTCTTGAGCGCGGCTACCGGTAACCTTGTCGGCGGAGAGTCGATCGGACAGTCGCTGCCACCTTTTGTTCCGCAAAAGGCGGGGGAGGAAAGTCCGGGCTCCATAGGGCAGAGTGCCAGGTAACGCCTGGGAGGCGCGAGCCTACGGAAAGTGCCACAGAAAACAACCGCCTAAGCACTTCGGTGCCGGTAAGGGTGAAAAGGTGCGGTAAGAGCGCACCGCACGGCTGGCAACAGTCCGTGGCTAGGTAAACCCCACTCGGAGCAAGACCAAATAGGGTTCCATACGGCGTGGCCCGCGTCGGAACCGGGTAGGTTGCTAGAGGCGTCCAGTGATGGCCGTCGTAGAGGAATGACTGTCCTCGACAAAACCCGGCTTACAGATCGACTCTCCACCTTTTCCCTCCCTGCTTGAATCGATAGCAGATGTGTCTTGGTAATACCGAAAAATTCTTACTCTTAATAAATTACTTTAACTCGGCACTCTATCCGCTTGAGTGTGTTTGATTTTTTCCGTCATTTTTCCTCTCTGTTAATCCTTCCATCTTCCTTTGTTGCGCTAAATCGCCGTCCTGTAAGGGATTTCCTTATGAACGTGCCTTGACGGTGTGGCGGACGGATTCCTATAGTGTGCGCAAGTGGCAGAAAGTGGGATGAAGTGGGTTTTCTGGCACAAAAAAGCTAACATTGTGGGGAAACGCAGCCGTGTTCCGCGGAGCCAACGCCGTCAGTCTCGATGCCAAGGGCCGTCTCGCCATGCCGAGCCGGTACCGTGACGAGCTCGATTCGCGTTGCAATGGTCAATTGATCGTGACCATCGACGCTGTTGACCCCTGCTTGTGTGTTTATCCCCTCGACGAGTGGGAACAGATAGAAGCCAAGTTGCGTGCCTTGCCATCGTTGCGTGAGGAAAACCGCCGCCTGCAGCGTTTGCTGATCGGCAATGCGGTTGATCTGGAGCTCGATGGCAGTGGCCGTTTCCTGGTGCCGCCCCGCCTGCGCGAATACGCCAAGCTCGACAAGAAGGCGATGCTGGTGGGGCAGCTGAACAAATTCCAGCTGTGGGATGAGGATGCCTGGAACGTGGTTTCGGCGGCCGACCTTGCAGCTATTCAACAACCGGGCGCCATGCCCGATGATTTGCGTGACCTGATCCTGTGACCATAGATAGCGGCTTCAACCACATCACCGTCCTGCTCGACGAAGCTGTCGAGGCATTGGCCCTGCGCGCCGACGGTTGCTATCTGGACGGCACCTTCGGGCGTGGCGGCCACAGTCGCCTCATTCTCAGCAAGCTCGGGCCGCAAGGGCGGCTGCTGGGATTCGACAAAGATCCACAGGCGATTGCCACCGGGCAAGCGCTGGCGGCCGAAGACGGCCGCTTTGTCATTGTGCAGCGCAGCTTTGCCGAGCTGGGCGCGGAAGTTGCCGAACGTGGTCTCGATGGCAAGGTCAGCGGCATCCTGCTCGACCTTGGCGTGTCCTCGCCGCAGTTGGACGACCCGGAGCGTGGTTTCAGTTTCCTGAACGACGGGCCGCTGGACATGCGCATGAACCCGGACCAGGGCATCAGTGCCGCCGAGTTCATCGCCACGGCGGCGGAAGAAGAGATCGCCCGTGTCTTCAAGGAATACGGCGAAGAGCGCTTTGCCAAGCGCATGGCCCGCGCGGTGGTGCTGCGTCGCGAGCAGCAGCCGTTCACCCGCACCGGCGATCTGGCCGAAGTGCTCAAGGTCGCCAACCCGGCCTGGGAAAAGGGCAAGAACCCGGCCACCCGCGCGTTCCAGGGGCTGCGCATTCACGTCAACAACGAACTGGGTGATCTGGAGACCGGCCTCGAGGCTGCGATCGATGCCCTGGAGGTCGGCGGTCGCCTGGCGGTGATCAGCTTCCACTCTCTCGAAGACCGCATCGTCAAGCTGTTCATGCGCAAGCTGGCCAAGGGCGAGCAGGATAACCTGCCGCGCAATCTGCCGGTGCAGCACAAGGTCTTCGAGCCGAAGATCAAGCTCATCGGCAAGGCGCAGTTCGCTTCCGAAGCCGAGCTCAAGGCCAACCCGCGGGCGCGCAGCGCCGTGATGCGGGTGGCGGAGAAGTTGCGGTGAGCCGGCTGTTCGCCAAACCTTTGCCAGGCGGAAGCTTCCTGATGCTTCTGCTGTTCGTGGGTGTGCTGATTTCGGCAATCGCCGTGTCCTACAGCGCCCACTGGAACCGCCAGTTGCTCAACACCTTGTACGGCGAGCTGAGCGAGCGCGACAAGGCCCAGGCCGAGTGGGGGCGGCTGATTCTCGAGCAAAGCACCTGGACCGCCTCCAGTCGTATCGAGAGCCTGGCTTCCGAACAGCTCAAGATGCGCGTGCCGGCCGCTGACGAAGTGCGGATGGTGGCGCCATGATGAAGCTCGAGGGCGCACTCTACCCCTGGCGGTTCCGGGTGGTGATCGGCTTGCTGGCGCTGATGGTCGGCGCCATCTGCTGGCGCATCATCGACCTGCAGGTGGTCGACCGTGACTTCCTCAAGGGGCAGGGCGACGCCCGTAGCCTGCGCCACATTCCCATTCCCGCGCACCGTGGCCTGATCACTGATCGCAACGGCGAGCCGCTGGCCGTCAGCACGCCGGTCACCACCCTGTGGGCCAACCCCAAGGAAATGCAGGCGTCGAAGGAGCGCTGGCCGCAGCTGGCCGCGGCGCTCGGGCAGAACGCCCAGCAGTTGACCGAGCGGCTCACCCAGCAGGCCAGCAAGGAATTCATCTATCTGGTCCGTGGCCTGACGCCCGAGCAGGGTCAGCACGTGCTGGACCTGAAGGTCCCGGGCGTCTATGGCCTGGAGGAGTTCCGCCGCTTCTATCCGGCTGGCGACGTCACCGCGCACATGGTCGGCTTCACCGACCTGGACGACCATGGTCGTGAAGGCGTCGAGCTCGCCTACGACGAATGGCTCGCCGGGGTGCCCGGCAAGCGACAGGTGATCAAGGACCGGCGTGGCCGGCTGATCAAGGACATCCAGGTGACCAAGAACGCCAAGGCCGGCAAGACCTTGGCGTTGTCGATAGACCTGCGCCTGCAGTACCTGGCGACTCGCGAGCTGCGCAACGCCATCGCCGAGCAGGACGCCAAGGCTGGCAGCCTGGTGATCATGGACGTCAAGACCGGTGAAGTCCTGGCCATGGTCAACCAGCCGACCTACAACCCCAACAACCGCCGCAGCATGTTCCCGGCCGCGATGCGCAACCGGGCGATCATCGACGTGTTCGAGCCGGGCTCGACGGTCAAGCCGATTTCCATGAGCGCCGCCTTGCAGAGTGGCCGCTGGAAGGTCACCGACAAGGTCGAGGTGTATCCGGGCAGCCTGCAAATTGGCCGCTACACCATCAAGGACGTGTCGCGCAGCGAGGGCCCGATCCTCGACCTGACCGGCATCCTGATCAACTCGTCCAACGTGGGCATGAGCAAGATCGCCTTCGATATCGGTGGCGAGGCCATCTACCGGGTGATGTCCCAGGTTGGCCTGGGCCAGTACACCGGTCTTGGCTTCCCGGGCGAGCGCGTCGGCAACCTGCCCAACCACCGCGAGTGGCGCAAGGCCGAGACCGCGACCCTGTCGTACGGCTATGGCGTCTCCGTCACCGCTCTGCAGCTGGTGCATGCCTACGCCGCGATCGCCAACGACGGCAAGATGGTGCCGCTGTCGATTCTCAAGGTCGACAAGGCGCCAGAAGCCGTGCAGGCCATTCCCAAGGAAACCGCCGAGACCGTGCAGGGCATGCTGCAGCAGGTGATCGAGGCGCCGCGCGGCGTGTTCCGTGCCCAGGTGCCGTTCTATCACGTGGGCGGCAAGTCCGGTACGGCGCGTAAAGCCACCGTCGGCTCCAAGGGCTACACCGAGAACGCCTACCGTTCGCTGTTCGCCGGCTTCGGGCCGATGAGCGATCCGCGCTACGCCATCGTCGTGGTCATCGACGAGCCCAGCAAGGGCGGTTACTTCGGTGGCCTGGTCTCGGCCCCTGTATTCAGCAAAGTGATGTCGGGCACCCTGCGCCTGATGAATGTGCCGCCGGACAACCTGCCTGCGCCTTCGACGCAGCAAGCCAGCGCAGTACCCGCCAAGGGAGGGCGAGGTTGATGACGATGCCATTGAGCAAGCTGTTCGCCCATGCCAGTCGCGATCCGCTGATCCGCGAGCTGACCCTGGACAGTCGCGCCGTGCGCCCGGGCGACCTGTTCCTGGCCGTGCCGGGGGCCAAGGTCGATGGTCGTGACCATATCGCCGACGCCCTGGCCCGTGGCGCCGCCGCTGTCGCCTACGAAGAGCAGGGCGCCAGCGTGCTGCCGATCACCGATGCGCCGCTGATTCCAGTCAAGGGCCTGATCGGCCAGCTGTCGCAGATTGCCGGGCGCTTCTACGGCGAGCCGAGCCGCCAGCTCGACCTGGTCGGGGTGACCGGCACCAACGGCAAGACCAGCGTGACGCAACTGCTGGCCCAGGCCCTCGATGCCCTGGGCAAGCGCTGTGGCCTGATCGGTACCCTCGGCACCGGCTTTTATGGCGAGCTGCAGAGCGGCCGTCTGACCACGCCGGACCCGATCGCCGTGCAATCGACCCTGAACGACCTGAAGAAGGGCGGGGCCAAGGCCGTGGCCATGGAGGTTTCCTCCCATGCGCTCGAACAGGGCCGGGTCGCCGCGCTGGACTTCGATATCGCGGTGATGACCAACCTGTCCCGCGACCACCTGGACTACCACGGCAGCATGGAGGCCTACGAGGCGGCCAAGGCCAAGCTGTTCGCCTGGTCGAGCCTGCGTGCCCGGGTGGTCAACCTGGATGATGACTTTGGGCGTCGCCTGGCAGAAGCGCCTGCCACGTCGCGCCTGATCAGCTACAGCCTGCAGGATTCGGCGGCGACACTGTTCTGCAAAGAGGCCGTCTTCAACGATGATGGCGTGCGCGCCGTGATCGTCACCCCACAGGGCGAGCATGTCCTGCGCAGCCGCCTGCTGGGGCGTTTCAATCTGAGCAACATGCTGGCGGCGGTAGCCACGCTGATGGCGCTGGATTACCCGCTGGACGAAATTCTCAAGGTCACCGCGCAACTGCATGGGCCGGTCGGCCGCATGCAGCGCCTGGGCGGCGGTGACAAGCCGTTGGTGGTGGTCGACTATGCCCACACCCCGGATGCCCTGGAAAAAGTACTCGAAGCCCTGCGTCCGCACGCTCACGGCAAGCTGCTGTGCCTGTTCGGCTGCGGTGGCGATCGTGATGCCGGCAAGCGCCCGCTGATGGCCGAAGTGGCCGAGCGCCTGGCCGACCGTGTGCTGGTTACCGACGACAACCCGCGTACCGAAGACCCCTTGCGGATCTTCGACGATATTCGCCCCGGTTTCGCCCGGCCCGCTGCCGTCGCGTTCGTCGCTGGCCGTGGCGCGGCCATTGCCCAACTGATCGCCAGTGCCAGTGCCGACGACGTGATCGTCCTGGCTGGCAAGGGACACGAGGATTACCAGGAGATCAATGGCGAACGCCATGCCTTCTCCGACCTGGTCGAAGCCGACAAGGCACTTGCAGCCTGGGAGGCTCCACATGCTTAAGCCCATGACACTAAGCCAACTGACCACGGCACTGAATGCCCGTCAGGTCGGTGCCGACGCCAGCTTCACCGGCGTCAGCATCGACAGCCGCACCGTCGATGCCGGCCAGCTGTTCGTCGCCCTGACCGGGCCGCGCTTCGATGGCCACGACTACCTGGCCGACGTGCAGGCCAAGGGCGCCGTCGCCGCCCTGGTCGAACGCGAGGTCGCCGACGTCGACCTGCCTCAGTTGCTGGTCGCCGACTGCCGCGTCGCCCTCGGCCAGTTGGGTGCGCTCAACCGGGGGTACTTCGATAAGCCGGTGGTCGCCATCACCGGTTCCAGCGGCAAGACCACGGTCAAGGAAATGCTCGCCGCGATCCTGCGCACCCGCGGCCCGGTGCATGCCACCCGCGGCAACCTGAACAACGACCTCGGCGCGCCGTTGACCCTGCTGGAGATCGCCCCGGAGCACAGTGCCGCGGTGATCGAGCTGGGCGCCTCGCGCATCGGCGAGATCCGCTACACCGTCGGTCTGACCCAGCCACAGGTAGTCATCATCAACAACGCCGGCACCGCCCACGTGGGCGAGTTCGGTGGTCCGGAGAAGATCGTCGAAGCCAAGGGCGAGATCCTCGAGGGCCTGGGCGAGGGCGGCACGGCCATCCTCAACCTGGCCGACAAGGCGTTCGACATCTGGCGCAAGCGTGCCGGCAAGCACCGTGTCCTCAGCTTCGCCCTGGACAACCCGCAGGCGGACTTCTACGCCAGCGATATCGGTCGCGATGCTCGTGGCTGCCCGTCGTTCACCCTGCATGGGCCGGACGGCAGCGTCCCGGTACAGCTGAATCTGCTCGGCACCCATAACGTCAGCAACGCCCTGGCCGCCGCGGCCGCCGCTTATGCCGTTGGTCTGAGCCTGAGCGGCATCGCCGCGGGTCTCGGCGCCGTGCAACCGGTCAAGGGCCGCACCGTGGCCCAGATCGCGCCGAACGGCGTGCGGGTCATCGACGACAGCTACAACGCAAATCCCACCTCGATGTGCGCCGCCATTGATATACTCGCCGGCTTTTCCGGACGCACCGTCCTGGTGCTCGGGGATATCGGCGAACTGGGGCAATGGGCCGAGGAAGGCCATCGCCAGGTGGGCGAATACGCACGCGGTAAGGTCGACGCGCTGTATGCGGTGGGCAGCAACATGGTCCATGCAGTTACGGCGTTCGGTGCCAATGGCCGCCATTTCGCTACTCAAGCTGAGCTTATCGCTGCCGTTGGCGCCGAAGGTTCCAGCGATACCACTATCTTGATCAAGGGCTCGCGCAGCGCTGCGATGGAAAACGTCGTGGCGGCATTGTGCGGTGCCAGCGGGGAGAAACATTAATGCTGCTGCTGTTGGCTGAGTATCTGCAACAGTTCCACAAGGGCTTCGCGGTCTTCCAGTACCTGTCCCTGCGCGGGATCCTGGGTGTGCTGACCGCGCTGTCCCTGGCCCTGTGGTTGGGCCCGTGGATGATCCGTACCCTGCAGATCCGCCAGATCGGTCAGGCCGTGCGCAACGACGGCCCGCAATCGCACCTGTCCAAGTCCGGCACCCCGACCATGGGTGGCGCCCTGATCCTGTCCGCCATCGCCATCAGCACCCTGCTGTGGGCCGATCTGAGCAACCGCTACGTGTGGGTGGTGCTGGTCGTCACCCTGGCGTTCGGCGCCATCGGCTGGGTCGACGACTATCGCAAGGTGATCGAAAAGAACTCCCGTGGGCTGCCAAGCCGCTGGAAGTATTTCTGGCAGTCGGTATTCGGCCTGGCGGCGGCGATCTTCCTGTACAAGACCGCGCCGACCAGCGTCGAGACCACGCTGATCATCCCGATGCTCAAGGACCTGGCCATTCCGCTGGGCGCCGGGTTCATCGTGCTCACCTATTTCGTCATCGTCGGCTCGAGCAACGCGGTCAACCTGACCGACGGCCTCGATGGCCTGGCGATCATGCCGACGGTGATGGTCGGCGGCGCCCTGGGCATCTTCTGCTACCTGTCGGGCAACGTGAAGTTTGCCGAATACCTGCTGATCCCGTACGTGCCGGGCGCCGGCGAGCTGATCGTGTTCTGCGGCGCGCTGATCGGCGCGGGCCTGGGCTTCCTGTGGTTCAACACCTACCCGGCCCAGGTATTCATGGGCGACGTCGGCGCCCTGGCGCTGGGCGCGGCGCTGGGCACCATCGCGGTCATCGTTCGCCAGGAGATCGTCCTGTTCATCATGGGCGGCGTGTTCGTGATGGAAACCCTGTCGGTGGTCATCCAGGTGGCTTCGTTCAAGCTCACCGGCAAGCGCGTGTTCCGCATGGCGCCGATCCACCACCACTTTGAACTCAAGGGTTGGCCCGAGCCACGGGTGATCGTCCGCTTCTGGATCATCACCGTGATTCTGGTGCTGATTGGCCTTGCCACCCTGAAACTGAGGTAAACGAGCGTGTCACTGATCGCTTCCGACCAATTCCGCATCGTTGTCGGCCTCGGCAAGAGCGGCATGTCCCTGGTTCGCTTCCTGGCGAGCCGGGGCATTGCCTTTGCGGTCGCCGACACCCGCGAGCAACCGCCGGAACTGGACACCCTGCGCCGTGAATACCCGCAGGTGGAAGTGCGCTGTGGCGAGCTGGACGTGGACTTCCTGTGCCGGGCCAACGAGCTGTACGTCAGCCCCGGCCTGGCCCTGGCCACGCCGGCCCTGCAGCAGGCTGCCGCACACGGCGTGAAGCTGTCCGGCGACATCGAGCTGTTCGCCCGCCACGCCAAGGCGCCGATCGTCGCCATCAGCGGCTCCAACGCCAAGAGCACCGTGACCACCCTGGTCGGCGAGATGGCCGCCAAGGCAGGCAAACGTGTGGCGGTCGGTGGCAACCTCGGCACCCCGGCCCTCGACCTGCTGGCCGACGACGTCGAGCTGTACGTGCTGGAGCTGTCGAGCTTCCAGCTGGAAACCACCGACCAGCTCAACGCCGAAGTGGCCACCGTGCTGAACATCAGCGAAGACCACATGGACCGCTACAGCGGCCTGCCGGCCTATCACCTGGCCAAGCACCGGATCTTCCGCGGCGCCCGCCAGGTGGTGGTCAATCGCCAGGATGCCCTGAGCCGTCCGCTGCCGGTCGAAGGCCGTCCGAGCTGGAGCTTCGGGCTCAACGCGCCGGACTTCAAAGCCTTCGGCCTGCGCGAGGTCGATGGCGAGAAGTACCTGGCGTTCGAATTCCAGACCCTCATGCCGGTGCGCGAGCTGAAGATCCGTGGCGCCCACAACCATGGCAACGCCCTGGCCGCGCTGGCCCTCGGTCACGCTGTCGGCCTGCCGTTCGCGCCGATGCTCGATGCCCTGCGCGAATTCAAGGGCCTGGCCCATCGCTGCCAGTGGGTGCGCGAGCGCAATGGAGTCAACTGGTACGACGATTCCAAGGCCACCAACGTCGGCGCCGCACTGGCTGCCATCGAAGGCCTGGGCGCTGATATCGAAGGCAAGCTGGTGCTGATCGCCGGTGGCGATGGCAAGGGCGCCGATTTTGCCGCCCTGCGCGCACCGGTGGCGCAGCATTGCCGCGCCGTGGTGCTGATCGGCCGCGATGCCGAACGCCTGGCCGACACCCTGAAGGACACTGTGCAACTGGTCCGCGTGCAGACCCTCGATGAGGCCGTGCAGCGTTGCGCCGAACTGGCCCAGCCGGGTGACGCGGTCCTGCTCTCGCCTGCCTGCGCCAGCCTCGACATGTTCAAGAACTTTGAAGAACGCGGGCGCCTGTTCGCCCAGGCGGCGGAGGGGCTGGCATGATCTTCGGCATCCTCAAGCCGTACCCGTCGCCGCTGATCAGCGGCCGTGGCATCGACCTCGACTTCCCCTTGCTGGCGGGCTGCCTGGCGCTGCTCGGCCTGGGCCTGGTGATGATCACCTCGGCCTCCTCGGAAGTGGCCGCGGTGCAGTCGGGCAACCCGCTCTATCACATGTTCCGCCACCTGGTGTACGTCGCCCTTGGCCTCGGCGCCGGGTTGATGACCATGCTGGTGCCGATCGCCACCTGGCAGCGCATGGGCTTCATGATGCTGCTCGGCGCCTTCGGCCTGCTGGTGCTGGTGCTGGTGCCGGGTATCGGTCGCGAAGTGAACGGTTCGATGCGCTGGATCGGCTTCAGTTTCTTCAACGTCCAGCCATCGGAAATCGCCAAGGTCTTCGTGGTCATCTACCTGGCAGGCTACCTGGTGCGCCGGCAGACCGAGGTGCGCGAGAGCTGGATGGGCTTCTTCAAGCCGTTCATCGTGCTGTTGCCGATGGCCGGCCTGCTGCTGATGGAGCCCGACTTCGGCGCCACGGTGGTGATGATGGGGGCGGCGGCGGCCATGCTGTTCCTCGGTGGGGTCGGCTTGTTCCGATTCTCGCTGATGGTGGTGCTGGCGGTGGTTTCGGTGGTCGTCCTGGTCCAGGCGCAGCCTTACCGGATGGCGCGACTGATCACCTTCACCGACCCATGGTCCGACCAGTTCGGTTCCGGCTACCAGCTGACCCAGGCGCTGATCGCTTTCGGTCGCGGCGAATGGCTGGGCGTGGGCCTGGGCAACAGCGTGCAGAAGCAGTTCTACCTGCCCGAAGCGCATACCGACTTCGTGTTCTCGGTGCTGGCCGAGGAGCTCGGCGTGGTCGGCTCGCTGCTGACCATCGCGCTGTTCGTCTTCATCACCGTGCGCGCCCTGTACATCGGCCTGTGGGCCGAGAAGGCCAAGCAGTTCTTCGCCGCCTACATGGCCTTTGGCCTGGCGTTCCTGTGGATCGGCCAGTTCCTGATCAACATCGGCGTGAACGTCGGCCTGCTGCCGACCAAGGGCCTGACCTTGCCGTTCCTCAGCTACGGAGGCAGCTCGCTGGTGATCTGCTGCGCCTGCGTGGGGCTGCTGCTGCGCATCGAATGGGAGAGTCGCACGCACCTGGGCAGCGAAGAGCACGAATTCAAGGAAAGCGATTTTGCCGAGGAGACCAGTCATGGCCGCTGACGGCAAGAACGTCCTGATCATGGCCGGCGGTACCGGTGGCCACGTGTTCCCGGCGCTGGCCTGTGCCCGCGAGTTCCAGGCCCGTGGCTACAGCGTGCACTGGCTGGGCACCCCGCGTGGCATCGAGAACGAGCTGGTACCCCAGGCCGGCCTGCCGCTGCACCTGATCCAGGTCACCGGCTTGCGCGGCAAGGGCAAGCTGTCGCTGCTCAAGGCGCCATTCACGCTGGTCAAGGCCGTGCTGCAGGCGCGGCGGATCATCCGCGAGCTCAAGCCGGTCTGCGTGGTCGGTTTCGGCGGTTACGTCACCGGCCCCGGCGGCGTCGCCGCGCGGCTGTGCGGCGTGCCGCTGGTGATCCACGAACAGAACGCCCGCGCCGGTACCACCAATCGCTTGTTGCTGCCGATGGCGGCGCGGGTCTGCGAGGCCTTCCCGGATACCTTCGCGGCCAGCGACAAGCTGCGCACCACCGGCAATCCGGTGCGCCCGGAGCTGTTCATGGACGCCCGGCGCGCGCCGCTCGCCGAGCGTCGTGCGCGCCTGCTGGTGATGGGTGGCAGCCTGGGTGCGGAACCATTGAACAAATTGTTGCCTAAGGCCCTGTCCGAGGTGCCGGAAAACCTGCGTCCCGAGGTGTTCCACCAGGCTGGGAAAAACCATGGTCCGGTCACCGCCGAGCGTTATCGCGAGGCGGGGGTCGAGGCCCAGGTCGAACCGTTCATCAAGGACATGGCCCATGCCTATGGCTGGGCCGATATGGTGGTGTGCCGGGCCGGCGCCCTGACCGTCAGCGAACTCGCGGCGGCGGGCCTGCCCTCGATGCTGGTGCCGTTGCCCCATGCCATCGACGACCACCAGACCCACAACGCCCAATACCTGGCTCGTGAAGGCGCCGCCTTCCTGATGCCACAAGCGACAACTGGCGCAGCGCAGCTCGCTGAACGCCTGAACGAGGTGCTGATGCAACCCGAGAAACTCAACACCATGGCCGGCACCGCGCGTCGTCTGGCCAAGCCTGCCGCAACCAGCACCGTGGTCGATATCTGCCTGGAGGTGGCCCATGGTTGAGAGCCAGAAAGCCATGCCCCAGCCGAAGATGGGCCGTATCCGTCGTATCCACTTCGTCGGCATCGGCGGCGTGGGCATGTGCGGCATCGCCGAGGTGCTGCTGAACCTGGGCTATGAAGTGTCCGGTTCCGACCTCAAGGTTTCGCCGGTCACCGAGCGCCTGGAGTCGTTCGGCGCCGAGATCTTCGTCGGCCATCGCGCCGAGAACGCCGCCAATGCCGACGTGCTGGTGGTGTCAAGCGCGATCAATCCGGCCAACCCGGAAGTCGCCACCGCCCTGGAGCGCCGTATTCCCGTCGTGCCGCGCGCCGAGATGCTCGCCGAGCTGATGCGCTACCGCCACGGCGTGGCGGTGGCCGGTACCCACGGCAAGACCACCACCACCAGCCTGCTGGCCTCGGTGTTCGCCGCCGGTGGCCTGGACCCGACCTTCGTCATCGGCGGGCGCCTGACCGCGGCCGGCACCAACGCGCAGCTGGGCACCAGCCGCTACCTGATCGCCGAGGCCGACGAGAGCGACGCCAGCTTCCTGCACCTGCAGCCGATGGTGGCCGTGGTCACCAATATCGACGCCGACCACATGGCGACCTACGAAGGCGACTTCAACAAGCTGAAGAAGACCTTCGTCGAGTTCCTGCACAACCTGCCGTTCTACGGGTTGGCGGTGATGTGCCTGGACGACCCGGTGGTGCGTGAGATCCTGCCGCAGGTCAAGCGTCCGACCGTCACCTACGGCTTCAGCGAAGAGGCTGACATCCGCGCCATCAACGTGCGCCAGCAGGGCATGCAGACCCACTTCACCGTGCTGCGCCGTGACTGCGAGCCGCTCGAGGTGTCGGTGAACATGCCGGGCAACCACAACGTGCTCAATGCCCTGGCCACCATCGCCATCGCCACCGACGAAGGTATCAGCGACGAAGCCATCGTCCAGGGGCTGTCTGGCTTCCAGGGTGTCGGTCGACGCTTCCAGGTGTACGGCGAACTGCCGGTGGATGGCGGCAGCGTGATGCTGGTCGACGACTACGGCCACCACCCGACCGAGGTCGCCGCGGTGATCAAGGCCGTGCGTGGCGGCTGGCCGAGCCGACGTCTGGTGATCGTCTACCAGCCGCACCGCTATAGCCGCACCCGCGACCTGTACGACGATTTCGTGCAGGTGCTGGGCGATGCCAACGTGCTGCTGCTGATGGAGGTCTACCCGGCCGGCGAAGAGCCGATCCCCGGCGCCGACAGCCGCCAGCTGTGCCACAGCATTCGCCAGCGCGGCAAGCTCGATCCGATCTACATCGAGCGCGGCGCCGAACTCGCGCCGTTGGTCAAGCCGCTGCTGCGCGCCGGCGACATCCTGATCTGCCAGGGTGCCGGCGATGTCGGCGGCCTGGCTCCGCAACTGATGAAGAGCCCGCTGTTCGCTGGCGCCAAGCAGGAGAAGTCGAAATGACCAGCGCCTACGACACGCTGCATTCCACCCTCGACGTCAAGGCCTTCGGCCGCGTCGCCGTGCTCTACGGCGGCAAGAGCGCCGAACGTGAAGTTTCGCTCAAGTCGGGCAAGGCCGTGATCGAGGCGCTGACCAGCGCCGGTGTCGACGTGGTCGCCATCGATGTCGGCGACGACCTGCTGGCCCGCCTGCAGCGCGAGAAGATCGACCGCGCCTTCATCATCCTCCACGGTCGTGGCGGTGAGGACGGCAGCATGCAGGGCCTGCTCGAGTGCCTGGGCATCCCTTACACCGGCAGCGGCATCCTCGCCTCGGCGCTGGCCATGGACAAGCTGCGCACCAAGCAAGTGTGGCAGAGCCTGGGCATCCCGACGCCGCGTCACGCGGTACTGGCCAGCGAGCAGGACTGCGTTGCCGCCAGCGCGGAGCTGGGCTTCCCGCTGATCGTCAAGCCGGCCCATGAAGGCTCCAGCATCGGCATGGCCAAGGTGAACAGCGAGCAAGAGCTGGTCGCCGCCTGGAAGGACGCCGCCAAGTATGACTCTCAGGTGCTGGTCGAGCAGTGGATCCACGGTCCGGAGTTCACCATCGCTGTGCTGCGCGGCCAGGTGCTGCCGCCGATCGCGCTGGGCACCCCGCACGTGTTCTACGACTACGACGCCAAGTACATCGCCAATGACACCCAGTACCGCATCCCGTGCGGCCTGGACAGTGCCAAGGAGCAAGAGCTGATCGACCTGACCGCGCGCGCCTGCGATGCCGTTGGCATCGAGGGCTGGGGCCGGCTGGACGTGATGCAGGACGAGCAGGGCCGGTTCTGGCTGCTCGAAGTCAACACCGCACCGGGCATGACCGACCATAGCCTGGTGCCCATGGCGGCCCGCGCCGCCGGCCTGGATTTCCAGCAACTGGTGCTGGCGATCCTGGCCGACAGCGTAGCGAAGCGAGGTTAACCAGCCATGCAAGGCGCGATGATACGTCAGCAACCACCCGTTACCGGCCGCAGCAAGCCGGTGCCGCGTGGTGCCAGCCGACTGGTGGCCGACGAGCCCGTATCGGCGCGCCTGCCACGACCAAGCTTCGGCGGTCTCAAGCGCCTGTTGTGGCCGGTGCTGCTGGTCGCCGCGGGCTTTGGCGCCTACGAGGGCGCCATCCGCCTGATGCCCTACGCCGACCGGCCGATCACCAAGATCGACGTGCAGGGTGACCTGAGTTACATCAGCCAGCAGTCGGTACAGCAGCGGATCGCGCCCTATGTGGCGGCGAGCTTCTTCACCGTCGACCTGGCGGCGATGCGTGTGGAACTGGAGCAGATGCCCTGGATCGCCCATGCCGAGGTGCGCCGGGTGTGGCCGGACGAGGTAGTGATCCGCCTGGAAGAACAGTTGCCGGTGGCACGCTGGGGTGACGAGGCCTTGCTCAACAACCAGGGCCAGGCCTTCACCCCGCGCGAGCTGGCCAACTACGAGCACCTGCCGCAGTTGTTCGGGCCGCAGCGCGCTCAGCAACAAGTCATGCAGCAGTATCAGGTATTGAGCCAGATGCTGCGCCCCATGGGCTTTTCCATCGCTCGCCTGGAGCTGCGCGAGCGAGGCAGCTGGTTCCTGACCACCGGCGCGGGTAGCGCCGGCCCAGGCGTCGAGCTGCTGCTGGGGCGCGACCACCTGGTGGAGAAGATGCGCCGTTTCATTGCCATTTACGACAAATCGCTTAAAGACCAGATCACCAATATCGCCCGCATCGATCTGCGTTATTCCAACGGACTTGCCGTTGGTTGGCGGGAACCGAATGCACCGACGACGGCCCAACCCGCCGTTGCGAAGAATTAGAGAGAGGCAGGACCATGGCAAACGCGCATAGCGGCAAAATGATCGTCGGGCTGGACATCGGCACCTCCAAGGTGGTGGCGCTGGTGGGTGAGGTCGGCGAGGACGGTACCCTGGAGATCGTGGGCATCGGCACCCACCCTTCGCGCGGCCTGAAGAAGGGCGTGGTGGTGAACATCGAGTCGACCGTGCAGTCGATCCAGCGCGCCGTCGAAGAGGCCCAGCTGATGGCTGGCTGCCGTATCCACTCGGCGTTCGTCGGCGTGGCCGGCAATCACATTCGCAGCCTGAACTCCCACGGCATCGTCGCCATCCGCGACCGCGAGGTCAGCACCGCCGACCTCGAGCGCGTGCTCGACGCCGCCCAGGCCGTGGCCATTCCGGCTGACCAGCGCGTGCTGCACACCCTGCCGCAGGACTACGTGATCGATAACCAGGAAGGCGTGCGCGAGCCCCTGGGCATGTCGGGCGTGCGCCTGGAAGCCAAGGTTCACGTGGTCACCTGCGCGGTCAACGCCGCGCAGAACATCGAGAAGTGCGTGCGCCGCTGCGGCCTGGAAATCGACGACATCATCCTCGAGCAGCTGGCCTCGGCCTACTCGGTGCTGACCGACGACGAGAAAGAGCTGGGCGTGTGCCTGGTGGACATCGGCGGCGGCACCACCGACATCGCCATCTTCACCGAAGGCGCGATCCGTCACACCGCGGTGATCCCGATCGCTGGCGACCAGGTCACCAACGACATCGCCATGGCCCTGCGCACGCCCACGCAGTACGCCGAGGAAATCAAGATCCGCTACGCCTGCGCCCTGGCCAAGCTGGCCGGCGCCGGCGAGACCATCAAGGTGCCGAGCGTCGGCGACCGTCCGCCGCGCGAGCTGTCGCGCCAGGCCCTGGCCGAGGTGGTGGAGCCGCGTTACGACGAGCTGTTCACCCTGATCCAGGCCGAGCTGCGCCGCAGCGGCTTCGAGGACCTGGTGCCAGCCGGCATCGTGCTCACCGGCGGCACCGCGAAGATGGAAGGCGCCGTGGAACTGGCCGAGGAAATCTTCCACATGCCGGTACGCCTGGGCGTGCCGCACAGCGTTCGGGGGCTGAGCGACGTGGTGCGCAACCCGATCTACTCCACCGGTGTGGGCCTGCTCACCTATGGCCTGCAGAAGCAGTCCGAGGACCCGTCCCTGACCGGTATCAGCAACAGCAACAGCAGCAACAACAGCTATGGCGATGAACCGAAGGGCCCTGTGCTTGAACGACTCAAGCGTTGGGTCCAGAGCAACTTCTAAGTTTCAAAGCAGTAGTGGTAGGCGCGACAACTAGAGAACTGTAAGGAGAGGGAAAATGTTCGAGCTCGTAGACAACGTCCCGCAAAGCCCGGTCATCAAAGTGATCGGTGTCGGCGGTGGCGGCGGCAACGCCGTCAACCACATGGTCAAGAGCAGCATCGAAGGCGTGGAATTCATCTGCGCCAACACTGATGCTCAGGCGCTGAAAAACATCGGCGCACGCACCATCCTGCAACTGGGCACTGGCGTGACCAAGGGCCTGGGTGCCGGCGCCAATCCGGAAGTCGGTCGTCAGGCCGCGCTGGAAGACCGTGAGCGCATCGCCGAGGTGCTGCAGGGCACCAACATGGTGTTCATCACCACCGGCATGGGCGGTGGCACCGGTACCGGCGCGGCGCCGATCATCGCCGAAGTGGCCAAGGAAATGGGCATCCTCACCGTCGCGGTGGTGACCCGTCCGTTCCCGTTCGAAGGCCGCAAGCGCATGCAGATCGCCGACGAAGGCATCCGCATGCTGGCTGAAAGCGTCGACTCGCTGATCACCATCCCCAACGAGAAGCTGCTGACCATCCTGGGCAAGGATGCAAGCCTGCTGTCCGCCTTCGCCAAGGCCGACGACGTGCTGGCCGGTGCCGTGCGCGGTATCTCCGATATCATCAAGCGTCCGGGCATGATCAACGTCGACTTCGCCGACGTGCGCACCGTGATGGGCGAGATGGGCATGGCGATGATGGGTACCGGTTGCGCCAGCGGCCCGAACCGTGCCCGCGAAGCCACCGAGGCGGCGATTCGCAACCCGCTGCTCGAAGACGTCAACCTGCAGGGCGCCCGCGGCATCCTGGTGAACATCACCGCAGGCCCCGACCTGTCGCTGGGCGAGTACTCCGACGTGGGTAGCATCATCGAAGCCTTCGCCTCCGACCACGCGATGGTCAAGGTCGGCACCGTGATCGATCCGGACATGCGCGACGAACTGCACGTGACCGTGGTCGCCACTGGCCTGGGCGCGCGCATCGAGAAGCCGGTCAAGGTCGTCGACAACACCCTGCAGACCGCGCAGCAGGCGTACGAGGCCTCCAACCCGGCCCCGGTTCGCCAGGAGCAGTCGGCCGTCAACTACCGTGACCTGGAGCGTCCGACCGTGATGCGCAACCAGGCCCATGCGGGTGCCGCGGCGGCAGCTAAACTCAACCCTCAGGATGACCTGGACTACCTGGATATCCCGGCGTTCCTGCGTCGTCAGGCCGATTAATGGAATTTATCAGGGGTATAAGGGTGATTGGTGTTCAGCAAAGGCCGGGTCTGTTATCATCCCCAGCCTTTGTTGATACCTGTTCGCAATTTGCGCTGAAGCGGCCAATGCCATGATTAGACAACGCACCCTGAAGAATACCATCCGTGCCACAGGTGTCGGCCTGCACTCCGGGGAGAAGGTCTACCTGACCCTCAAGCCTGCGCCTGTCGACACCGGCATCGTCTTCCGTCGCGCCGATCTCTCGCCTGTCGTGGAGATCCCGGCGCGCGCGGCCAATGTCGGTGAGACCACCATGTCCACCACGCTGGTCAACGGTGACGTCAAAGTCGATACGGTCGAGCACCTGCTCTCCGCCATGGCGGGCCTGGGCATCGATAACGCCTACGTCGAGCTCTCCGCCTCGGAAGTGCCGATCATGGATGGCAGCGCCGGACCCTTCGTATTCCTGATTCAATCGGCCGGCCTGGAAGAACAGGACGCACCGAAGAAGTTCATCCGCATCCTGCGCGAAGTGACGGTGGAAGAGGGCGACAAGCGCGCCACTTTCCTGCCCTTCGACGGGTTCAAGGTGAGCTTCGAGATCGACTTCGATCATCCGGTCCTCAAGGGCCAGACCCAGAGCGCGGTCGTCGACTTCTCCAGCACCTCGTTCGTGAAGGAAGTCAGTCGCGCCCGCACGTTCGGCTTCATGCGTGACATCGAGTACCTGCGCAAGCACAACCTTGCGCTGGGCGGCAGCGTGGAAAATGCCATCGTGGTCGACGAGACCGGTGTGCTCAACGAAGACGGCCTTCGTTCCGATGACGAATTCGTCAAGCACAAGATTCTCGACGCCATCGGCGACCTCTACCTGCTGGGCAACAGCCTGATCGGCGAGTTCAAGGGCTACAAGTCCGGACACGCGCTGAACAACCAGCTGCTGCGCAAGCTGATCGCAGAAACCGACGCCTGGGAAGTGGTCACTTTCGAAGATGCCAGCACGGCACCGATCTCGTACATGCGCCCTGTTGCGGCCGTGTAAGTTCGAACACTCTCTCTAGTGATTGAGGCCACCTTCGGGTGGCCTTTTTTATGGCCACAGATCGTCCATCATTCTTTAGCTTTGCGCGATCCCTGTAGGAGCGGCCTTGCCGAGGCGTCGGACCGGCCGGAA
The DNA here is from genome assembly GCF_029840925.1 of Pseudomonas sp. GD03858. Classification (GTDB taxonomy): domain Bacteria; phylum Pseudomonadota; class Gammaproteobacteria; order Pseudomonadales; family Pseudomonadaceae; genus Aquipseudomonas. Next base: position 605 of record NZ_JAOCDM010000092.1, on the reverse strand, counting down.
AGGGCTGCAAGGCAGCCCCGGCGATCCATGCGTCAACGCTGAAATCCTGGGGCCGCTGCGCAGCCCTTTCCGACCGGTCCGACGCCTCGGCAAGGCTGCTCCTACAGGATGATGTTCTGGGCCTTCAGGTCTTGCTCTGCGCATGCGCCGCCAGGCGCTCCAGCGCTGCGCGCAACTTCGGATCGCTGATGCCCTCGGCCGAACCAAGGATGCTGTCTGCGGCAGATTCCGACAGTTCAGGCCCGTGGCCTTGGTGTTTTGCTGCTACCAGCGGTGGTTGCACCTTGAACTGGATGCGGTTGAGGTTGGCGAAGGCTTCCATGGCCTGCAACTGGCGCTGCAGGCGCTTCTGCTGGTAGCGCAGGCGCGTTGCCCAGTGCCCGTCGGTCACCACCAGCAACAAGGTCCCTTCCTTCCAGGACGCCACGTGGCAATGCTCGCGGGCGGCCGGTTGCAGCTGGCTTTCCAGCAGGCGCTGCAGGTGCTCCAGGCGCTCGGCCTGGTTGAGCAGCAGGCGCAGTGGCCGGGCCTTGCGCAGCAGGTCGGCGGGAGGGCGGGCAGGGGTGGGTTTGTAGGCCATGGAGGTATGCAGAGGGTTACAGGAT
>NZ_JAOCDM010000091.1 GCF_029840925.1 Pseudomonas sp. GD03858 | reverse complement strand
AGAACAGCGGTACAAGCCTCAATGCGGCTGGCTATCCACCGTGAACGGATACGGCTGCTTCCAACGCTCGAAGATCGGCTTCAACTCACCGCTGCGCACCAGCAGCTCCATGCGCCGATCGAACAGATCGCGCAGGGCCTTGCCTTGTTCGCTGCGAGTGAACGCGAGGTACAACGGCAGTTCGGCGACATGGCTGCGGCGAAATCGCGTGGGATCGGGCGCCTGGCCAAGCACATAGTCGACCTCGGTGAGCGCATCGATATAAAAGTCGACCCGGTCGTGCTCGAGCATCGGCAGGATACCTTCGCGGCGCTGGATCTCGCGGGAGTTGCGGACATTGGGCAGGTAGCTGGCATAGTCGTAGCCACGTACCCAGGCCAGGCGGTACTGGCCGATGGTGTCCAGCGTGGGCACCGGCTTGCCGGCCAGGCCCAGGGCATAGATGTGGTCCAGGTCGAAATGCCAGCGCGGATAGAGGTTGTCGTCGTTCTCTTCCTTGTACGACCCCACCCAGGCGTCCGCCTCGCCACGTTTGACCAGCCCCACCGCACGGCTGTAGGGCGCGCTCTGTACCACGACCTTGACCCCGGCTGGCTCGAACACCTTGCGCAATACGTCCCAGGCCAGCCCGGTGCCGTCGGCGTTGGTATAGTCGATCCACTGCTCGCTAACCAGCCGCACCTGCGTCGGCGTCTCCTGGGCCACCACGCCCGGGCCTGCGACAAACAGCACCAATGCCAGCAACACAGTCCTCAGGCCCATCGCAACGCTCCTTGTATCAGGCCACCGCCCACACCAGAACCTGCATGCCCAGCCAGGCGAACACGCCGGCCAGGATATCGTCGAGCATGATCCCGAAGCCGCCATGCACATGGCGGTCGACCCAGCGGATCGGCCACGGCTTGAGGATGTCGAAGAAACGGAACATCAAGAACCCCGCCAACAGCCACTGCCAGCCTTCCGGCACCAGCCACAGGGTGATCCACATGCCGACGATCTCGTCCCAGACGATGCCTTCATGATCGTGCACGCGCAAGTCGTTCGCCACCTTGCCGCACAGCCACACGCCGAACAGCATGCTGATGCCCAGCAGCAGCCAGTAACCCCAGTCGGGCAGCATCTGCCACAGCGGGATGAACGGCAGCGCCACCAGCGAACCCCAGGTGCCCGGCGCCTTGGGCAGGGTGCCGGAGCCGAAGCCGAAGGCGATGAAGTGCCACGGGTTGCGCCAGACCGAAGGCGGAACGAACTCCGCAGGCACCTGGTTGGGGTGGTCGGTCACGGTGTCTCCCTAAAATGTTGATAGCCCCGCTGCACGGGGGTGATGTCCTGGCCTTGGGCATCGAGCAAGGTCACACCCTGCCCTTCGCGCACATGGCCGATGACATGCGCCGTGTCCGGCAGGCTGCAAAGCGCCGCCTGCGGCACGGTGAACGCCAGCACGTAGTCGTCGCCGCCGGTCAGTGCCGCCCAGCGGGCCGCCTCGTCGCCGAGCAGCGCCTGCAAAGCAGCTGACACTGGCACCTGCTCCAGGTTCACCTCGAGGGCGACGCCGGATGCCTTGGCGATATGCCCACAATCGGCCAGCAGGCCGTCGGAGATATCCAGTGCCGCCGTGGCCAGGCCGCGCAGGCGCTCGCCCAGCACCAGCTGCGGCAGCGGCGACCAGTAGTGCTCCAGCAACGGACCGGCCACATCGGCAGCCGCCTCGCGCTCGCCCAGCACCAACGGCAAGGCCCCCGCCGCATTGCCCAGGCAACCACCGACACACAGCAGGTCGCCCGGCTGCGCGCCGCTGCGGCGCAGGGCCTGGCCCGCGGGTACCCGGCCGAACACGGTCACGGTGATGCTCAGCGGCCCACGGGTGGTGTCGCCGCCGATCAAGCTCATGCGGCAACGGTGAGCCATGCGGCCGAGGCCATCGGCGTAGGCTTCGAGCCAGTCCGGGGCGAACTCGGGCAGGGTCAGGGCGAGGGTGAAGCCGATGGGCGTGGCGCCCATGGCCGCCAGGTCGCTGGCCGCCACGGCGAGCGAGCGCTGACCCAGCAGCAGCGGGTCGCAGGTGGTGGGGAAATGCACACCGGCCACGAGCGTGTCGGTGGAGATCGCCAGCTGCTCGCCGGCGGGCAGGTCGAGCAGGGCGCAGTCGTCGCCGATCCCCAGGGCCACACCCTCGCCGCCCTGCGCACAAGGCGCGGCGGCGAAGTAGTGACGGATCAGCTCAAACTCACCCATGGCTGGTCAGCGCCGCGATCAGCGCTTGTTCGCCTTGACTTCCGCCTCACGCAGACGCGGAGCCAGCTTGTCCAGCACGCCGTTGACGAACTTGTGGCCGTCAGTGGCGCCGAAGACTTTGGCCAGTTCCACGCCTTCGTTGATGACGACGCGGTACGGCACGTCGACGCGCATCATGAACTCCCAGGTGGACAGGCGCAGCACGGCCAGCTCGACCGGGTCGAGTTCTTCCAGCGGCGTGTCCAGGCAAGGCTTGAGCGCCTCGTCGATCTCGACCTTCTTCGCCGGGACCCCGTGCAGGATCTCGCGGAAGTAGGCGCCGTCGACATCGGAGAAATCGTTATCGACCCGGAACTGCGCTTCCACTTCGTTCAGCGAGTGCTTGGCCATGTGCCACTGGTAGAGCGCTTGCGTGGCGAGCTTGCGGGCTTCGCGACGCTTGGCGCTCTTCGAGGGCTTGCCGGCATCCGCAGGTTTTGGATCGCGCGGGTTGAAACGATCGCTTTCGTCGCTAATCACTTGGCCTCCAACTGCGCCAGCAGACTGACCATTTCCAGGGCCGACAGGGCAGCTTCGGCACCTTTGTTGCCAGCCTTGGTGCCGGAACGCTCGATGGCTTGCTCGATGGAGTCGACGGTCAGGACGCCGAAGGCCACCGGAACACCGAACTCCATGGACACCTGGGCCAGGCCCTTGGTGCACTCACCCGCCACGTATTCGAAGTGCGGGGTACCGCCACGGATCACCGCGCCCAGGGCGATGATCGCGTCATAGGCGCCCTGCTGGGCGACTTTCTGGGCCACCAGCGGGATTTCGAACGCGCCCGGGGCACGGATGATGGTGATGTCGCTTTCGCTGACGCCGTGGCGTACCAGGGCATCGACTGCACCGCTTACCAGGCTTTCGACGACGAAGCTGTTGAAGCGGCCAACCACCAAAGCATAGCGACCTTTGGGGGCGATGAAGGTACCTTCGATGGTCTTCAGGGTCATTCCGATGTTCTCATCTTCAAGAGCGAGGCCGCGCTGTGGCGGCCTCGGGAGGGTTTGGACTCGAGCGGGAGGGCGATCAGACCGCCTCAAGTCACTCGGAGGGCACGTATTCTACAACTTCCAGATCGAATCCGGATATCGCATTGAACTTCATCGGCGAACTCATCAGGCGCATCTTGCGCACACCGAGGTCGCGCAGGATCTGCGAACCGGCACCGACGGTGCTGTAGGTGGTCGGTGCCTTGGGCTGCGCATCGCCCGCGCTCTCGCGGATGTGCGCCAGCAGCACGTCGCCGTCCAGCGGGTGGCCCAGCAACAGCACCACGCCGCTGCCGGCCTCGGCCACCGCAGCCATGGCGGCGCGCAGGCTCCAGCGGCCCGGCTGCTTGACCATCAGCAGGTCACGCAGCGGGTCCATGTTGTGCACGCGCACCAGGGTCGGCTCTTCGGCGCAGATCTTGCCCAGGGTCAGGGCCATGTGCACGTCGCCTTCCACCGCGTCGCGGTAGGTGACCAGGTTGAACTGGCCCAGCTCGCTGTCCAGCGGCTGCTCGGAGACGCGCTGCACGGTGCGCTCGTGGATCATGCGGTAGTGGATCAGGTCGGCGATGGTGCCGATCTTGAGGTTGTGCTCGGCGGCGAACACTTCCAGTTCGGCGCGACGCGACATGGTGCCGTCGTCGTTCATCACTTCGCAGATCACCCCGCTGGGCTCGAAACCGGCCATGCGCGCCAGGTCACAGGCAGCTTCGGTATGGCCGGCGCGGGCCAGGGTGCCGCCTGGCTGGGCCATCAGCGGGAAGATGTGGCCGGGGCTGACGATGTCCTCGGCCTTGGCGTCCTTGGCCGCGGCGGCCTGCACGGTGCGGGCGCGGTCGGCGGCGGAGATGCCGGTGGTGACGCCTTCGGCGGCCTCGATCGACACGGTGAACTTGGTGCCGAAGCCCGAGCCATTGCGCGGCGCCATCAGCGGCAACTTGAGCGTTTCGCAGCGCTCGCGGGTCATCGGCATGCAGATCAGGCCACGGGCGTGCTTGGCCATGAAGTTGATGTGCTCGGGCAGGCAGCACTCGGCTGCCATGATGATGTCGCCTTCGTTCTCGCGGTCTTCGTCATCCATGAGGATGACCATTTTGCCCTGGCGGATGTCTTCGACCAATTCTTCGATGCTGTTGAGCGCCACGCGGCACCCCCTTCTCAATCAGGATTTCAAGAAGCCGTTGGCGGCCAGGAAGCTTTCGGTGATGCCACTGCCTTTGCTCGGCTCGGCGGCCTTGTCGCCCAGCAGCAGACGCTCCAGGTAACGGGCCAGCAGGTCGACTTCGAGGTTCACCCGACGCCCGGGACGGTAGTCGGCCATGATGGTTTCGGACAGGGTGTGCGGAACGATGGTCAGCTCGAACTCGGCGCCATCGACTTCGTTGACCGTCAGGCTGGTGCCATCGACGGTGATCGAGCCCTTGTGGGCGATGTACTTGGCCAGCTCTTTCGGAGCGCGCACGCGGAACTGGATGGCACGCGCGTTATCGGCGCGCGAGACGATCTCGCCGACACCATCGACGTGGCCGCTGACCAGGTGGCCGCCCAGGCGGGTGGTGGGGGTCAGGGCCTTTTCCAGGTTGACCCGGCTGCCGCTCTTGAGGTCGACCATGGCGGTACGCTTGAGGGTCTCGACGCTGACGTCGGCCCAGAAGCCATCGCCGGGCAGCTCGACGGCGGTCAGGCACACGCCGTTGACCGCGATGCTGTCGCCGAGCTTGACGTCGCCCAGGTCGAGCTTGCCGGTTTCGACGTAGACGCGCACGTCGCCGCCCTTGGGAGCGAGGCTGCGGATGGTGCCGATGGATTCGATGATGCCGGTGAACATGCGGTTCTCCTCAGGTACGGACTGCGCGAGGCAGGCCAGGCATTATACGCCGCTGGCCGGCAGGGGAACGGCGGTGACTCGCCAGTCATCGCCAACCGCGCGCATTTCGATGATTTTCAGTCGCGGCGCTTCGCTCATCTTCGCCAGCGGCCAGTCCAGCAGCGGGCGGGCTTCAGAGCCGAGGAAGGTGCCGGCGACGAACAACTGGTATTCGTCGACCAGGCCTTGGCGGGCGAATGCGCCGACCAGGCCGGCGCCGGCCTCCAGCAGGATTTCGTTGACCCCGCGCCCGGCCAGGGTGCGCAGCAGTGCCGGCAGATCGACGCGCCCCTCGCTGCCGGGCAGGTTGATCAGTTCATGGCCGGCGGCCGCATAGCGCGGGTCCTCGCCCACGGCAGTCACCACCAGCGCCGGACCGGCCTGGAAGAACGGCGCGTCCAGCGGCAGACGCAGGCGCCCGTCGACCAGCACGCGCAACGGTGGACGCGACAGGGCCAGGGCGGTGAGGGTGTCATCCAGGCCGAGTTCTTCGCCGCGCACGGTCATGCGAGCCTGGTCGAACAGCACGCTCTCGGCGCTGGTCAGTACCACGCTGGAACGGGCGCGCAGGCGCTGCACCGCGGCACGCGCCGCAGGGCCGGTGATCCACTGGCTCTCGCCGCTGGCCATGGCGGTGCGACCGTCCAGGCTCATGGCCAGCTTGGCGCGCACGAACGGCAGGCCCTGCTCCATGCGCTTGAGGAAGCCCGGGTTGAGCGCGCGGGCCTCGGCCTCTAGCACGCCGCTGGCGACTTCGATGCCGGCCTCGCGCAGCCGCCGCAGGCCATTGCCGGCCACTTGCGGATTGGGGTCCTGCATTGCCGCCACCACCCGCGCCACACCGGCGTTCACCAGCGCTTCGGCGCACGGCGGGGTACGACCATGGTGGCTGCAGGGTTCGAGGGTGACATAGGCACAGGCGCCACGGGCACGCTCGCCGGCCTGGCGCAGGGCATGGACCTCGGCGTGCGGCTCGCCGGCGCGCACATGCCAGCCTTCGCCGACCACCTCGCCGTCGCGCACGATCACGCAGCCCACGCGGGGGTTGGGGTGGGTGCTGTACAGGCCCTTGCGGGCCAGTTCCACGGCCCGGGCCATGTAGTGGGCGTCGAGAATGGCTTGGCTGGACATGCTTACTCTTTGGCTGGCTCGCGGGCCAGGCGGTCGATTTCTTCGCGGAATTCGTCGAGGTCCTGGAAACGCCGGTAGACCGAGGCGAAACGGATGTAGGCCACTTCGTCGAGCTTGCGCAGCTCGGCCATCACCATTTCACCGACCACCAGCGACTTCACCTCACGCTCGCCGGTGGCGCGCAGGCGGCTCTTGATATGCGCCAGCGCCGCTTCCAGGCGCTCGACGCTGACCGGACGCTTCTCCAGCGCGCGCTGCATGCCGGCGCGCAGTTTGTCTTCGTCGAACGGCTGGCGCGTGCCGTCCTGCTTGATCAGCCGGGGCAGGACCAGTTCGGCGGTTTCGAAGGTGGTGAAACGCTCGCCGCAGGCGACGCATTCGCGCCGGCGGCGCACCTGTTCGCCCTCGGCGACCAGACGCGAGTCGATGACCTTGGTGTCGTTGGCACCGCAAAACGGACAGTGCATGGTGGCAGGCAACAAAAAAAGGGAGGGCCATGGTAGCGCATTGCACTGGCAAGACAAGCCAAAGGGGTTACCATCCATGCAAATCTGCCCGTGAAGGACTCTTCCATGCATCATCGAGCACTCGTCGTGCTGTGCTGCGCCGCCCTGCTCGCCGCCTGCGGCAGCGACCGGCCAAAGCCGGAACAGGCCCCCGCCCCCGCGCCGGCGAGAGTGGCGAAGAAAACCGAACCGCTGGGGCCGTTGCCCGCCTACCAGCGCGAGCTGAGCGGCTCGCTGCTGGAAATCCCGGCAGGCGCCGACGTGGAGCTGGCCCTGCTGGTCATCGACGAACGCGGTCGCCCGCAACAGCTGCTGGCCAGCAGCACCCTCACCGGCACCGGCCAGGCCCTGCCCTACCGCCTGCGCTTCAACCCCGAGGCATTTCCCGCTGGCGCGCGCGTCGAACTGCGTGGCCGCGCCAGCCGCTCCGGTCAACTGATCATGCACCTGCCCCCCGTGCGCATCGCCCAGGCGCAAACCCAGGCCACCGGCCCGCTGCGCTTCGAAAAGGCCCCATAAGTGGCGCCGCAGGCCTTGCAGCAAGCCCTCGGCAAGCTGATCGGCGAAGCGCGCCTGGTGACCTGCGAGCTGCCCGGGTGCGCGCTCAGGCTGTGGTTGATCGACGAGCAGAACATGGATCGCGAATTCACCAGCGAGGAAACCCGACGCATCCTCGAAGAGCCGCCCTACTGGAGCTTCTGCTGGGCCAGCGGCCTGGCCATGGCACGCTACCTGGCCGAGCACCCCGAATGGGTGCGCGGCAAGCGTGTGCTGGACTTCGGCGCCGGCTCCGGCATCGCCGGGATCGCCGCCGCCCGGGCCGGCGCGCTGGAGGTGGTGGCCTGCGACCTCGACCCGCTGGCCCTGGATGCCTGTCGCGCCAATGCCGCGCTGAACGGGGTGACGCTGAACTTCAGCAGCGACTTCTTCGCCGAGACCGACCGCTTCGACCTGATCCTGGTCGCCGACGTGCTCTACGACCGCGCCAACCTGCCGCTGCTGGACCAGTTCCTCAGTCGTGGCCGCCAGGCCCTGGTGGCCGATTCGCGGGTGCGCGATTTCAGCCATCCCCTGTACCGCCCGCTCGGCGTGCTCGAGGCGCTGACCCTGCCGGATCTGGCCGAACCGCACGAATTCCGCCGGGTCAGCCTGTACCACGCCAGCCGCGAGCCCTTATAGTGGAGGCATTCACGGATTTGCGAGAGTCGCGATGAGCCAAGCTCCTGTTAACACAAGCCTGCCATTTATCTTCGATGTCACCGATGCCACTTTCCAGCAACTGGTCATCGAGAACTCCTTCCACAAGCCGGTGCTGGTCGACTTCTGGGCAGAGTGGTGCGCGCCGTGCAAAGCGCTGATGCCGCTGCTGGCGAAGATCACCGAGGGCTACCAGGGCGAACTGTTGCTGGCCAAGGTCAACTGCGACGTCGAACAGCAGGTCGTCGCCCAGTTCGGCATCCGCAGCCTGCCGACCGTGGTGCTGTTCAAGGACGGCCAGCCGGTCGATGGTTTTGCCGGCGCCCAGCCCGAATCGGCGATCCGCACCATGCTCGAACCCCACGTGCAGATGCCCGCGCCGCCCACCGCCGCGCCGCTGGAGCAGGCCAAGGCGCTGTTCGCCGAAAGCCGTTTCAGTGAAGCCGAGGCCCTGTTGCAGGTGCTGCTGGGTGAAGACAACAGCAATGCCGAGGCGCTGATCCTCTATGCCCGCTGCCTGGCCGAGCGTGGCGAGCTGGGCGAGGCCCAGGTGGTGCTCGATGCGGTCAAGACCGACGAGCACAAGGCCGCCCTGGCCGGCGCCAAGGCCCAACTGACCTTCCTGCGCCAGGCCGCCAGCCTGCCGGAAGCCGCCGAGCTGAAAAGCCGCCTGGCGCAGAACCCGCAGGATGACGAGGCGGCCTATCAGTTGAGCATCCAGCAACTGGCGCGCCAGCAGTACGAGGCCGCGCTGGAAGGGTTGCTGAAGCTGTTCCAGCGCAACCGGGCCTACGAGAACGGCCTGCCGCAGAAGGCGCTGTTGCAGGTGTTCGAACTGCTGGGCAGCGATCACCCGCTGGTCAGCGTGTACCGCCGCAAGCTCTCTGCCGCGATGTTCTGACCCCCTTCGCGGGCAAGCCCGCTCCCACAGGCATTGCAGTGCAAATCCTCTGGGAGCGGGTTTACCCGCGAAGAGGCAGGAACAAGCAACTCAGCCTACCCAGCGATACACCGGCGCATCCACGCCGCTCTCCACCTTCACCTCGCTGCTATGACGCAAGCGCACCAGCAGCCGCTTGCCCGCCGCCACGCTCCCGGCCAGCCCCTCCAGGCGCTCCAGCAACTCCGGCCCGCTCATCTGCCCCGCCTGGCGCAGCACCTCGCGCGCCGCGTTCCACTGCCCATCGTCCTGGCGCGGTGCCGGACTGGAACTGACCGGCGTGACTGCCACAGGCAGTGGCGTCTCAAGCCGTCGCCCCAACTGCGCCCATTCCTCCGGCGCCAGCTCGAGGGTCAAATCCACCGGCCACTCACCGATCTGTCCACGAATTCTCACGCTGTCTTCCTCGCTCAAGGGCTCGATGCCGCCATGCTCCCATGAAGATGAAACCTGTGCCAGGCAGGCTGGCGATGCCAGGAAAAATTGTTATAACATCACAAAATCTTTCCAAGCCGCCTGTGGAGCCGTCCATGCGTCGTCTGTTGCTCGCCCTGCCCTTCGCCCTGCTGCCCCTGGCCGTGGCCCATGCCCACGGCGACCATGATCATGATCACGCCCATGGCACCCTGGGCGCCCACGAGCATGGCGTGGCCAAGCTCAACGCGGTGCTAGACGGCAACACCCTGGAGCTGGAGCTGGACAGCCCGGCCATGAACCTGGTCGGTTTCGAGCACGCCGCCAGCACCGATGCCGACAAGGCCAAGGTCGCCGCCGCCCGCCAGCAGCTCGAGCAGCCCCTGAAGCTGTTCGGTGTCTCGCCGGCCGCCGGCTGCAAGGAAGAGGCCCAGGAACTGGAAAGCCCGCTGTTCGGCGACACCGCCCATGCCGACGAAGAGGGTGACGAGCATGACCACGACCACCAGCATGCCGACGTCAACGCGCGCTACCAGCTGAGCTGTGCCACCCCAGGCAAACTCACTCAGATCGACCTCGGCCCGCTGTTCAAGACCTTCCCGCAGACCCAGAAGATCAACGTGCAGCTGATCGGCCCGAACGGCCAGAAAGGCGTGGAAGCCACCCCCGGCAAGGCCGTGGTCGCGTTCTGAATGAGCCAGGCGCTGATCGAACTGCATGACCTGGTGTTCGCCTGGCCCGGCCAGGCGCCGCTGCTGGAGATCCCGGCATTTCGCCTGGAGCCCGGCGAAGCCCTGTTCCTCAAGGGTCCGAGCGGCAGCGGCAAGACCACGCTGCTTGGCCTGCTGGGCGGGGTCAACCGGCCAGGCCAGGGCACTGTCCAGCTGCTCGGCCAGGACCTGGCGACCCTGGGCCAGGGCGCGCGTGACCGCTTCCGGGTCGACCACACCGGCTACATCTTCCAGCAGTTCAACCTGCTGCCGTTTCTGTCGGTGCGGGAAAACGTCGAGCTACCCTGTCGTTTCTCGAAAAGCCGCGCCAAGCGCGCTGCCCAGCGCCATGGCAGCATCGACCAGGCCGCCGCGCAGCTGCTCGAGCATCTGGGCCTGGGCGATCCCGACCTGCTCGCGCGCCGCGCCGACAGCCTGTCGATCGGCCAGCAGCAGCGGGTCGCCGCGGCCAGGGCGCTGATTGGCCAGCCCGAACTGGTGATCGCCGACGAGCCGACCTCGGCGCTCGACGCCGACACCCGCGAAGCCTTCATTCGCCTGCTGTTCGATGAGTGCCGCGCCGCCGGCTCCAGCCTGTTGTTCGTCAGCCATGACCAGAGTCTGGCGCCGCTGTTCGATCGCCATCTGTCCCTGGCCGAACTCAACCGCGCCGCCAAGCCCCGGGAGGCCTGATGTACCTGCTTCGCCTTGCCCTGGCCAGCCTGGCCAACCGCCGTTTCACCGCGTGCCTGACCGCCTTCGCCATCGCCCTGTCGGTGTGCCTGCTGCTGGCCGTCGAGCGGGTGCGTACCGAAGCTCGCGCCAGCTTCGCCAGCACCATCAGCGGCACCGACCTGATCGTCGGCGCGCGCTCGGGGTCGGTGAACCTGCTGCTGTACTCGGTGTTCCGCATCGGCAACGCCACCAACAACATTCGCTGGGACAGCTACGAGCACTACGCCAAGGATCCTCGGGTGAAGTGGGCGATCCCTATCTCGCTGGGCGACTCGCACCGTGGCTACCGGGTGATGGGCACCACCGCCGACTACTTCGCGCATTACCAGTTCGGTCGCCGCCAGCACCTGCAACTCAGCCAGGGCCGGGCGTTCGCCGACGACCCGTTCGAGGTGGTGCTCGGCGCCGAAGTGGCCGAGGCACTGCACTACAAGCTCGGCGAAAAGCTGGTGCTGGCCCATGGTGTAGCCGCCATCAGCCTGGTCAAGCACGACGACAAGCCGTTCACCGTGGTCGGCGTGCTCGCGCGCACCGGCACCCCGGTGGACCGCACCCTGCACATCAGCCTGGCTGGCATGGAGGCGATCCACATCGACTGGCACAACGGCGTGCCGGCCCGCGGCGCCGGGCGCATCAGCGCCGAGCAGGCGCGCACCATGGACCTGCAGCCCAGCGCCATCACCGCCTTCATGCTCGGGCTCAACAGCAAGATCGCCACCTTCAGCCTGCAACGCGAGATCAACGAGTACCGTGCCGAGCCGCTGCTGGCGATCCTGCCCGGCGTGGCCCTGCAGGAGCTGTGGAGCCTGATGGGCACCGCCGAGCAGGCGCTGTTCGTGGTGTCGCTGTTCGTCGTGCTCACCGGCCTGATCGGCATGCTCACGGCGATCCTCACCAGCCTCAACGAACGCCGCCGGGAAATGGCCATCCTGCGCTCGGTGGGCGCGAGGCCCTGGCATATCGCCGGGCTGCTGGTGCTCGAGGCACTGGCCCTGGCGCTGGCGGGGATCGCCGCCGGGCTGGGACTGCTGTATGCGGGCATCGCCCTGGCCCAGGGCTACGTACAGGCCAACTATGGGCTATACCTGCCCCTGGCCTGGCCGAGCGCCCACGAGTGGACCTTGCTGGCCATCATCCTCGGCGCGGCGCTGCTGATGGGCAGCGTGCCGGCCTGGCGCGCCTATCGGCAGTCGCTGGCCGATGGCTTGTCGATTCATCTTTAAGAGACAGACATGACCCTAGCCTTCGCCGCCTGCTTCGCGGGTAAACCCGCTCCCACAGGGATCGCCTCGCCTCCTGTGGGAGCGGGTTTACCCGCGAAGCAGGTAACACCAGTCCTTCAGTACCTCCTGCTCGCGCTCCTGGTCGCACTTTCGCTGCCCCTCTGGGCCGCCGATCCCCGCGAGCTGGACTGGCCCGCCCTGATTCCCGAGGGCGCACCGGTCATCCCGCCGCAACTGACGCCGCTGCACGACCTGTCACAGATCGGCAACGCGCTGGCCGCCGAGGCCGCGCCCGCCGCCCGCCAGCAGGCGCCCAACGCCCCGGTGGTCAAGGCCCTGGATGGCCAGGCGGTGAAGATCCCCGGCTACATCGTGCCGCTGGAAGTCAGCGACGAGGGGCGTACCACCGAATTCCTCCTGGTGCCCTACTACGGCGCCTGCATCCATGTGCCGCCACCGCCGTCGAACCAGATCGTGCATATCTTCAGCGAGATGGGCGTGCGCATCGAGGACCTCTACCAGCCTTACTGGATCGAAGGCACGATGCGGGTCAAGGCCAGCAGCAGCGAACTGGCCGACGCGGGCTACCAGATGGAGGCCGAGAAAATCTACGCCTACGAGCTGAAATGAGCACCGCGCCCGCCCGATGACGCGGCTTCGTTGAGCTGGGTCAAACTTTCTGTTTAGTCGGCTTCGTACCATTGGACTACTCGATTACTCACGTCCTTTGGGAGCTTCCATGAACAAGTCCTTGCTCAGTGCCTCGCTCGTCGCGTTGGCGCTCGCAGCCCCTGTTGCCCACGCCCACCAGGCAGGCGATTTCATCATTCGCTCTGGCGCCATCACCACCGCGCCGAACGAAAACAGCGGCGACATCAAGCTCGACGGCGTCAAGGCTTCGGGCACCAAGGCGACTCTGGACAGCGACACCCAGCTGGGCCTGGCCTTCGCCTACATGCTCACCGACCACATCGGCATCGAGTTGCTGGCCGCCACGCCGTTCAAGCACACCGTGGGCGTGAAGGGCCTCGGCCCAGGCCTGGACGGCAAGCTGGCGGACATCAAGCAGCTGCCGCCGACCCTGTCGCTGCAGTACTACCCGATGGAGCCGTCCTCGAAGTTCCAGCCGTACGCTGGCGTGGGTATCAACTACACCCTGTTCTTCGATGAAGACCTGAGCAGCAATCGCAAGGCGCAAGGCTTCAGCAACATGAAACTGCAGGACTCGGTCGGCATCGCCGGCCAGCTGGGCATGGACTACATGATCACCGACAACCTGCTGTTCAACGCCGCGGTCTGGTACGTCGACATCGACACCAAGGCCAGCATCAACGGCCCGAGCGCCCTGGGCGTCGGCAAGACCAAGGTCGACGTGGACGTCGACCCGTGGGTCTACATGGTCGGCCTGGGCTACAAGTTCTGATCCTGCGGCAAGCCCGCTCCGCCTGGAGCGGGCTTGCTCGCTTGCCGCCACAGATGGCCCCAGCACCCCCAGGCCAGCGCACTGATCCCCGCCCCCAACCCGCACACCGCGCCCCAGCCCCACCGCGCGTAGACCCAGGTCGCTGCCACCGCCCCCAGGCCGCTGCCCAGCGAATAGCAACACATGTAGGCGCCGATCAGCCGGCTCGCCATTTCGCTGCGCCCCGCCAGCAGCAGACTCTGATTGGTCACATGCACCGCCTGCACGGCCAGGTCGAGCATCAGCACGCCGAGCACCAGCGCCGGCAGTGACTGTTCGAGGTACGCGCTCGGCCACCAGGACAGCGTCAGCAAGCCCAGCGCCCAGCCGACGACGGCCCGACCATGCCCGCGATCGACCAGGCGACCGGCACGTGAAGCCGCCAGCGCGCCTGCCATGCCGGCCAGGCCGAACAAGCCGATCTGGGTGTGATCGAGCGACAGCGGTGCGGCGCTCAGCGGCAGTACCATCGCGCTCCACAGCACGCTGAATGCGGCGAAGATCAGCAGCGCGAACACCCCATGCCGACGCAGCAACCGGTCATGCCGGTACAGGCGCACCACCGACCCCAGCAATGCCCGGTAGGTAGGCCGCTCACCCTGCAGGCTGGCGGACGGCAGCCGCCAGGCGAGCAGTGCCGCCATCAGTAGTGCAAGCCCTGACGCGCCGAAATACACGCCATGCCAGCCAAACCGGTCGGCCACCATGCCCGACACCAGCCGCGCCAGCAGTATCCCCAGTACCACGCCACTGGTGACCGTGCCCACCGCCTGTCCCTGCTGCGCGGGCGTGGCCAGGGTAGCGGCATGCGCCACCATCACCTGCACCACCACCGCGGCCAGTCCGACCATGGTCAGCGCCGCCAGGAGCATGGCCCAGTCCACGGCCAGCGCCACCGCGAGCAAGGCACCCGCCGACGCCAGCAACTGGCCGAGGATCAGGCGCCTGCGATCGACCAGGTCGCCCAGCGGCACGATCAGCAGCAGCCCCAGGGCATACCCGGCCTGGGTCATTCCCACCACCAGGCCCGTGCGAGCGCTGCCCACCCCCAGGCTGGTCGCCATCGACTCCAGCAGCGGCTGGGCAAGATAGACCGTGGCCACGGCCAGGGCACAGGCGGCGGCCAACAACAGCGTCAATCCACGGGTGAGCGGCGGCATGGGCTGATCCTCGACAAACTGGTTTCTTTTTAAAACCACAAGATTGGCTTTCTAGCAAAGGTGGTTTTAATCTGCAACCAAACTTTCTCCAGGGAACGCGCCATGCTCGACGAAAACAACCAGCAATGCCCCGTGGCCCGCGCACTGCAAGTGCTGGGCGACCGCTGGGCGCTGATGATCCTGCGCGATGCCTTCGATGGCCTGTGCCGTTTCAGTGAATTCCAGCGCAACCTGGGGCTGGCGAAGAACATCCTCGCCGCGCGCCTGAAGCTGCTGGTGGAGGCTGAGCTGCTCGTGCAGCAGCCGGCCTCGGATGGCAGTGCGTACAAGGAATATGTGCTGAGCGAAAAGGGGCGCTCGGTATTTCCGATCGTGATCGGCTTGCGCCAGTGGGGGGAGCGTTACCTGTTCACGGCGGGGGAATCACGCTCGCAGCTGGTCGATGATCGCGGCCAGGCTCTGGAGACGCTGCAGGTGCGGGCCCGGGATGGGCGAGCGGTGGGGCCGGAGGATTGCCGACGGCGGGTGGTCCGGCATGCGTGACGTCATCGCGGGGCAAGCCCCCACAGGGACCGCACTAATCCCAAGCCTTGCGCAACGCCTGTGGGAGCGGGTTCACCCGCGAAGCAAGCGACGCGGTACTTGGCACCGGCTACGCCGGTGTTCGCGGCTAAAGCCGCTCCCACAGGGACCGCACTGATCCCAAGCCTCGCGCAACTCCTGTGGGAGCGGGCTTGACCCGCGAAGTGAACTCAAGCCTTGCCGAGCAACCGCGCCAGCCCCTCGACGAACGGCGTCGGCTCAGGGAACGTGAAACGCGTCAGCAAGCGCGAATTGTCCGCCCGCGAATGGCGGATATCCCCCGAGCGGGCCTGGCCGTAGCTGACTGCCGGCAAACCGCCCACCACCTGCTCCAGTGCCTTGAGCAACTGATTCAGCGAAGTCGCCTGGTTCAGGCCGATATTCACCGCGCCTTCTTCCACCACCGGCTGCTCGAGTGCCTGCACCATCACCTGCACCAGGTCGCCGACATACAGGAAATCGCGGGTCTGCTCACCGTCGCCGAACACGGTGATCGGCGTACCCCGGGTAGCGCGTTCGCAGAAGATGCTGATCACCCCTGAATACGGCGAGGAGGGATCCTGACGCGGCCCGAAGATGTTGAAGAAGCGGAACACCACCGGCTCCAGGCCATGCTGGCGACGGTAGAAGTCCAGGTACTGTTCGCTGGCCAGCTTGTCCACCGCATAGGGCGTCAACGGCGCCTTGGGCGTGTCCTCGGCGATCGACTGGCCTTCGCCATTGTTGCCGTACACCGCCGCGCTGGAGGCGAACAGCACGCGACGGATGCCATTGAGGCGCATCGCTTCGCAGACATTGAGCGTGCCGATGAAATTGCTCTGGTGGGTCTTCACCGGATCTTCCACCGAGGCCTGCACCGAGGCCACCGCGGCCAGGTGCACCACCGCCTGGCAACCCGCGGCGGCACGCGCGACCAGGGCGGCGTCGGCGACATCGCCTTCGAGCAGTTCCAGGCGCGGATGGCCGAGCTGCAGGTTCTCGCGCTTGCCCGTGGACAAGTCATCGAGGATACGCACCGCGTAGCCTTTCTCCAGCAACGCGTCGCACAGGTGCGAGCCAATGAAGCCGGCACCGCCGGTGATCAGGATGGGGGCGTCAGCCATGTCGGTAGAAACGGTCCAGTAGGGGCGGCAAGCCGGCGCGCCAGGCGCGCGGTTTGATGCCGAAGGTGTGAAGGATCTTCTTGCAGGCCAGCACCGCGTGCTGCGGCTCTTCGCTGGCGTCCGGGCGCGCGGCGTGGGCCTGGGCGGTCGGCGCCTGCACGGCCAGCTGCCGCCATTGCGTGGCTTCGGCGAGGATCGCCTGGCCCAGCGCCAGCGGCGTGGTGGCCTCGTTGCCGGCGTAATGATAGGTGCCCCACAGCGGCGCCTTGCAGTCGAGCTGCTTGAGCACCGAGAGGATGACCCGGGCGGCGTCGTCCACCGGCGTCGGGTTGCCACGCCGGTCATCGGCCAGCAGCAGTTCCTGGGGGTGCTCGGCGCGGGTCAGGAAGCGCCCGAGCGCGCCATCGACGCTCTCGTCGAGCAACCAGCCGAAGCGCAGCAGCACATGATGCGGGCAGGTGGCGCGCACGCTCTGCTCGATACGCCAGAGGGCCTGGCCACGCAGCCCGAGCGGCACGGGTTCGTCCTTCTCGCTGTAGGCCGTGGCGCGCGAGCCGTCGAACACACGGTAGCTGGAAGGCTGCACGAGGATGATCTCGTGGTGCTGGCACAGCTCGGCGAGCCGCTCCACCGCGCGCTCCTGCAGGGCCAGACGCTGTTCGCTGACGGACTCGGCCTGGAACCAGTCGAAGTAGTAGGCCAGGTTGACCACCACGTCGGGGCGCTGCTCGTCGAGCAGCAGGGTCAGGCTGGCCGGGTCCCAACCGTGCTCCGGAGGGCGCGGCGCCAGGAAGGCGATGTCTTCCTCGGCCCCGAGGCGAATCAACGCTTGCCCGAGGGCATTGCCACCACCCAACAGCATCAGGCGCATACGCATAGAGTCAACAGGTCCGGTCAGATCGATGGAGGAAAGGAGCCATTTTGCTGTTTCCGCAGGGGGAAGTCCAACCTGGGCCAGGCACGGGCGCTTTTTGCGCAGATAGGCGCCAGATCCCACCACCCTAGCAACTAGGAAATGACTGATCAAAGACAAGGAATAGTCTGACTTTCGGTTTGCCCTCGCGATAGGTCCAATTGCCGCCTTGCCCATGACCCGAGGTCTCGGACTGGGCTTGCCAGGACAACCCAATGACAAGGATAGAGTCAGATGAACGACCCGGAAGTCGCTTGCGTGCAATTCACCCCCTCCCAAGCCCAGGCGCTGGCCGTTGCCAGCCAGGCCCTCGCCGAATTGGGCGGTCCTCAGGCCCAGGGCGCGGCTCGCCAGGCCCGCGCCCACGCCGAACGGCTCACGGCCAGCCTGACGCCCGGCCAGCAAGCGGTGCTGCGGCGGTTCGCCCAGGGCAACCTCTCGGCGCTGCTGTTCTCGCAGATGCACGCGCCGGACGATACGCCGCCCGAACAGCTGCCCGTCCTGGCGGAGCTCGAGCAGGACGCCGACTGCCGCTACCTCGCCTCGCGCAACCAGCTGTTGCTGGAACTGGCCCACTATCGTGCGTTCGCCTTCGATATCGACAATGACGGCAAGCTCGTGCGCCTGGTCGCCAACTTCAAGGGCGGCGGCAGCACCCCGCGTCCCGGCGAAAACCGCCAGGCGGCGGTGGAGCTCAGCTCCCACTCAGGCCTCAACCTCGGCCCGCACACCGAAGCGCCCTATAACTGTTCGGTAAAAAGCCGACACGGCCACTCGCCCGCCCCCAGCGCGCTGATCCTGACGGCCCGCTGGAACCCGGCAAGGGAGCCGACCCGGATTTTTCCGCTGCCGCCGATCATCGAGCAGCTGGGAACCCTGCACGCCCTGGCGCTGACATCGCCATCGTTCGACTTCAGCCGCAGCGAATGCTTCGTGCAAGGCCAGGGATCGGCTGGCAAGGCCACCTCGATGCTGCAGTTCGACCCCAACGGCGGCTTCAGCATGCGCTACAACGCCTACCGTTTTTCACTCAACGACGGCGCCAGCGAGGCTGCCGCGCGCGCGTTCGATGCCTTCCAGAACCTGCTGGGCTCGACCCCGCCCCTGCCGTTCGTGCTGGAGCCCGGCAACGCCTTGCTGATCAACAACTGCCGGGCCCTGCACGGTCGCGACTCCGTCCAGGACAACCGCCGCCTGCTGGTACGTCTGTTCGCCTACTCACCCTTCGCCCGCCCGCTGGTGATCAGCGACGACCCGCTGCTCGTTCGCGGCTGACCAGGAGTGTTCGACCGTGCTCGAAACCTTGCCCCAAGCCCTTGATCTGGAACTTCTGCTGCTGCTCGCGGCGGTGGCGTTGCTGGCCGGCTTCTTCGACGCGATTGCCGGAGGTGGCGGCCTGCTCACCCTGCCCATGTTGTTCATCGCCGGTATCGATCCGCTGACGGCCATCGCCAGCAACAAGTTCCAGGCCGCCTCGGCGACGGTTTCCGCAACCGTCGCCTTTGCCCGCAAGGGCATGATCGATTGGCACAGCGGCCTGCCCATGGCGTTCATGGCGTTCATCGGTGGCGCGCTGGGCGCGCTGTCGGTGAGCCTGGTGCCGCAGGCCCTGCTCCAGGCCTGCGTGCCGGTGTTGCTGATACTCGTGGCGGCCTGGTTCGCGTTCAGCCCGAAACTTCAGGAGCAGCAACGGCAAGCGAAAGTGTCCCTCAGCCTGTTCTGCCTGGGCGTCGCACCGCTGATCGGCTTCTACGACGGTGTGTTCGGCCCAGGCGTCGGTTCGTTCTTCATGCTTGCCTGCGTGCTTCTGCTTGGCCAACACTTGATGCGCGCGGTATGCAGCAGCAAGCTACTGAATGCTGCCTGCAACCTGGGGGCGCTGTCGGTGTTCGCGCTGGGCGGGGCGATCATCTGGCCACTGGCCCTGGCGATGGCCGCCGCGGCGATCGTCGGTGCCCAGCTGGGCGCGCGCTGTGCCGTGCGTTTCGGCACACGCCTGATCAGGCCGCTGGTAGTCTGCGTCTGCTGCGTCATGGCGCTCAAGCTGTTGAGCACACCCGGCAACCCCATCGTCGAATGGCTGAACACTCAATTCTCATAGGAGCAGGAGATGGACCTCGAGCCGAGCGTTGCACCACGCGCCCTCTGGCAATACGACGAACCCGCGCCCGGTCCGGAGCGATTCATCGAAGAACGCTTCGACGGTTATCGCCAGCAGGCCCGTCTGCTGCTGGCGCATACCGAGCGCTCGGCACCGGTGTTCGTCGTCGGCGGCGCCCGGTCGGATTTCACTCGGCTCAATCCGCTGCTTTACCGCCTGCAACAGCGGGGCATCGGCTCGCTGACCGGCAACCTGTCCGGGCACAGCCGGGCAAGCGAACCGGGGGCAAAGGACGCCTCGCTGGCCAGCAACCTGCAGGAAGCCCTGCGTTTTCACCAGCACCTCGACAGCCGCAGCGACACCGTGATCGGCCATAGCCTGGGCGGCGCCCTCGCCCTCAAGCTGGCGGCCCAGCGATCCCAGGTGCGCAAGCTGGTGCTGATCTGCCCGGCGGTCTACCCCGATGCGGCCCATGCCGCGCCGTTCGGTCCGGCGTTCAGCGAAGCGATCCGCAAGCCTTTTGCCTTTCTCGACTGCGACAGCTATGCCTTCCTGCGCCAGTTCCAGGGGCGGGTGCTGCTGGTGGTCGGCGAGTACGACGGGCTCAACTCCAAGGTCCACGGCCAGGGCCCCGGCACCTCGGCGGGCACGCGAAACCTGGCGGGGGTGGAGCGTTACAGCCCGATTCCCGAAGAGGTCACCCACACGCTGCTGCGTTCAGTGCCGGCCCGCCATGTGGAGTGCCTGATGCTGACCGATTGCGACCATGGCATCGCCGCGCACCTGCGCGACAGGCCGCAGGTGGCGGACCAGGTGGCCGAGAGCGTGGCGGCGTTCATTCTCGATTGACCGCTTGGGCCTGTCCCTGTGGGGCGGGTTTAGCGGATCGCCGCGCCGCGGCGCAGCAAGCAGCGCGGTGCATGGCACCGGCTTCGCCGGTGTTCGCGGGCAAGCCCGCTCCCACAGGGGCTGCGTCATGCCCGGTGGTGACGGCGCTCACTCGATCTCGAACAGGCCGTTGCTGATCATCCCGGCGCTCAGCCGGTCGCGGATGTCGTCATCGATGCGTGGATCGTCCGGGCGGTACAGCTTGATCTGGCGATAGGCATTGATGCGGTTGATCTCCTCGCCCAGGTACTCCCAGACTACCCGGGTGCAGGCCGGGTTGCGCCGGTCACCGCTGGAAACCCCGGTCTTGAGGCCGTTGAGCCGGCTGATGCGGCTCTTGAAGCTGGGGATGAGAATGGTCTGGCTCATCTCGTTGAAGGTCAGCGATTCGTAGTCGATCAGGAACATCCTGTCCTGCAACTGGAACGCCGCGCCCAGATAACGGCAACGCACCTCGGCATGCTGGTCGAGGCCACTGCTGCGCTCCTGGCGTTCCTGGCGCTCGAACAGAAAGCTGCCACGTTCCTCCCACAGATGCACCAGCGACACCAGGATCGAGCCCGGCACCGACATGCAGTTGGCGTATTCGAAGTAGTAACCGCAATAGCGCGACAGGTTGCCGGCTTCTTTATGCAGTGGCTTGAACAGTTCGCTGATCGGGTCGTCCTGATTGCCGAAACGCGGTTCCTGGCTGCGCGCGCCGATCAACCGGGCGAACTGTTCGGGCGGCAAGCCCAGCTCGTAATCCTCGACACCAAAGAAGTCGCCGATGCGCTTGAGGTTGTAGGCCGTCGGGCGGCTCTGGCCGCTCAGGTACTTGTTGAATTGCCCGCGGTTGATCGACAGCTGCCGGCAAACCTCCGAGATAGAGCGGTAGTGGCTGCAGGCCAATTTGAGGTTGACAGCGAAATGATCGCCCATGATGCGCGGGTCCAGGTGATGCGAGTGGCGCAAGTCTAGCATCAAGTCGCACCAAAACGGAGCAACCCGCGAAATTGTAACCACAGTTGTCATGGCCAACCATGCGCCCCCAATGAATCGCGGTGCGCCTGCCGCCCGCTGGTCTTTCCACGCGAAGAATAAGAATCGAGGTCATTTTTCAATGCTCGAAGCACTCAACGATTTCCTTTCGGGGAAACTGCTCATCGTGCTGATCGTCGGACTCGGCGGTTATTTCACCATCCGCTCGCGGTTCGTCCAGTTCCGCCACTTCGGCCACATGTTCGGTGTCTTCAAGGAATCCCTTCGCGGCCAGGCAGGCCAACTGAGCTCGTTCCAGGCCCTGATGCTGAGCCTGGCCGGTCGCGTCGGCGCCGGTAACATCGCCGGTGTCGGTATCGCCGTGACCCTCGGCGGCCCGGGCGCCGTGTTCTGGATGTGGGTCACCGCCCTGGTCGGCATGGCCAGCAGCTTCTTCGAATGCACCCTGGCCCAGGTCTACAAGCGCGCCGATGGCGACGGCCTGTATCGCGGCGGCCCGGCGTACTACATCCTGCACGGCCTGAAGCTGAGAAGCATGGCGATCGTGTTCTCGATCCTGCTGCTGGTCACCTACGGCTTCGCCTTCATCGGCGTGCAGTCGTACACCGTGACCCACTCGCTGCAGAACGCCTTCGGCTTCGAGCCTAGCCGTACCGGCATCGTGCTCGCGGTGCTGCTGGCCATCACCTTCATCGGTGGCATCAAGCGTATCGCCGCGGTGTCCGACCTGCTGGTGCCGGTCAAGACCCTGGCCTACATCGGCGTGACCCTGTACGTGATCGGCACCCAGATCGAACACGTGCCAGCGATGCTGGAAACCATCTTCAAGAGCGCCTTCGGCCTTGATCCTGCGTTTGGCGGCCTGCTCGGCAGCGCCATCGTCATGGGCGTGAAGCGTGGCGTGTTCGCCAACGAAGCAGGTCTGGGCAGCGCACCGAACGTCGCCGCCGTCGCCGCTGTGAAGCACCCGGGCGCCCAGGGCGTGGTCCAGGCCTTCAGCGTGTTCCTCGACACCTTCGTGATCTGCACCTGCACCGCGCTGCTGATCCTGCTGTCGGGCTTCTACACTCCGGGCTTCGAAGGTGACGGCATCGTCCTGACCCAGAACTCGCTGGCCGCCGTGGTCGGTGACTGGGGTCGCCTGTTCGTCAGCGTGGCGCTGTCGCTGTTCGTGTTCACTTGCATCCTCTACAACTACTACCTGGGCGAGAACAGCCTGCAGTTCCTCAGCCGCAACCGCGTGGTGCTGATGATCTTCCGTGGCCTGGTACTGGCGCTGGTGATCTGGGGTTCGGTACAGAACCTGTCGACCGTGTTCGCCTTCGCCGACATCACCATGACCTGCCTGGCCTTCGTCAACCTGATCGCCCTGGCCCTGCTGTTCAAGGTCGGCCTGCGGGTGATGCGCGACTACGACGAGCAGCGCAAGGCTGGCATCAAGCAGCCAGTGTTCGACGCCAGCAAGTTCGCCGACCTGGACCTGGACCGTGCCGCCTGGCCGGCCATTTCGCCGGCTGAAACAGCCACTGACAAAGCCGACGCCCAGGCGCAGCTGCAGCGCTGATATCCTCCCCTGCCCCAGCCGCCCCGTCCGTGGGCGGCTGCCTCTTCTTTCGCTACATCGCTACGGAATGTCTCCATGCGTGCAGTCAAGAATCTTCTCGTCCTCTATACCGGTGGCACCATCGGCATGCTGCAGACCGCCGAAGGCCTGGCACCCGCCGGCGGCTTCGAAGCGCGCATGCGCGAGCATTTCGCCGCCTGCGGCGATGCGCCGGGGGTGCAGTGGTCGCTGCGTGAGCTGAACCCTCTGATCGATAGCGCCAACATGCAGCAGGGCAACTGGCTGGCGATGCGCGACGCCATCGTCGAGGCGGTCGAGCGCGACGGCCACGATGGCGTGCTGGTGCTGCATGGCACCGACACCCTGGCCTACAGCGCCGCGGCCCTGTCGTTCCTGCTGCTCGGTTTGCCGGCGCCGGTGTTGCTGACCGGCTCCATGCTGCCGGCCGGCGCGCCGGACAGCGATGCCTGGGCCAACCTCGTCGGCGCCCTGGGCTTGTTCGAAAGCGGCCTGGAGGACGGCGTGCAGCTGTACTTCCACGGTCAGCTGCTGCACGGCTGCCGTGCCTCGAAGCTGCGCAGCGAGGCGTTCGACGCCTTCACCGTGCTGCCGCGCCATCGTGAAGGCGAGCGTGCGCGGGAGCTGCCGACCCGCCTGGATTACCGTCAGCCGCGCCAACCGGTGAAGCTGGCGGTCATGCCGGTGTTCCCGGGGCTGGCCGCGGAGCATCTGCGTGGTCTGTTCGACAGTGGCATCCAGGGGTTGGTGCTGGAGTGCTACGGTAGCGGCACCGGGCCGTCCGACGACCAGGCGCTGCTCGACGTGCTGCATGACGCCCGCCAGGGTGGCGTGATGATCGTCGCCATCAGCCAGTGTCCGGAAGGGTCGGTGGTGTTCGACACCTATGCCGCTGGCAGCCGCCTGCGTGATACCGGGCTGGTCAGCGGTGGGGGCATGACCCGCGAAGCGGCGCTGGGCAAGCTGTTCGCGCTGCTCGGGGCGGGGTTGGATGTCCAAGCGGCGGAGCACTGGTTCGCCCTGGACTTATGTGGTGAGCGCGCTTAGGCGCGGTGGCCTTCAGAGCGACACACGAACCGGCTTTGCTTTGGCTTTGGTTTTGGCGATCAGAAGTCTAGCCCCACTGCCCGCTAGCGTCAGCTGCGCCAGCCCAGGCGCCGCCCGTACCTTCGCGACTTCAGGAGGCCGAACG
>NZ_JAOCDM010000090.1 GCF_029840925.1 Pseudomonas sp. GD03858 | reverse complement strand
AGGCCATTTGCCTGCCTCCCCCTGTTACCCATGAGGCGGGTTCAACAGCACTTGGGCCCGGACTTGCCACCATAGCGCGCTTCCTGGCGCTCGCGGAAGAACGCTTCGTAGCTCATCACCGGCTTGTCCGGGTGCTTGGTCTGCATGTGCTCGACATAGTTGTCGTAGTCGGGCATGCCGACCATCAGGCGGGCGGCCTGCCCCAGGTACTTACCCAGTCGACCCAGGTCGTTGAACATCGCGGCAGTCCTCTCAAGCGTCAGGCAGGGCCTGGAAAGGGGTTTCCTTGTCGGTGCGCTCCTTGCGGCCCAGGGCGGCAAGGCCGACCTTGACGGCGAAGAACAGCACGCTGAACACCACCACCAGGAACAGCACGGTCAGGCCGGCGTTGGTATAGGCGTTGAAGATCACGTGCTGCATCTGGCCGATGTCCTTGGCCGGCGCCAGCACCTGGCCAGCATCCAGCGCGGCGCTGTACTTCTTGGCCAGGGCCAGGAAGCCCACTGCCGGGTTCGGATCGAACAGCTTGATCAGGCCCGCGGTGGTGGTGCAGATCAGCAGCCAGACCGCCGGCAACAGGGTGACCCAGACATAGCGCTGGCGCTTCATCTTGATCAGCACCACGGTGCCCAGCATCAGGGCGATACCGGCCAGCATCTGGTTGGAGATGCCGAACAGCGGCCACAAGGTGTTGATGCCGCCCAGCGGATCGATCACGCCCTGGTACAGCAGGTAGCCCCACAGCGCCACGCAGCCGGCAGTGCCGATCAAGTTGGCGGTCCACGACTCGGTGCGCTTCAGGGCTGGCACGAAGCTGCCCAGCAGGTCCTGGAGCATGAAGCGACCGGCACGGGTACCGGCATCCACCGCGGTGAGGATGAACAACGCCTCGAACAGAATGGCGAAGTGATACCAGAACGCCATGGTGTTCTCGCCCGGCAGCACCTGGTGAAGGATCTGCGCGATACCAACCGCCAGGGTCGGCGCACCGCCGGCACGCGCCAGGATAGTGTGCTCGCCGATGTCACGGGCAGTGGCTTCCAGCTGCTCGGGAGTGATGGTGAAGCCCCAACTGCTGACGGTCTGTGCCACCGAGACCACGTCGGCGCCGACCACCGCGGCCGGGCTGTTCATGGCGAAGTACACGCCTGGCTCGATCACCGAGGCGGCGACCATGGCCATGATGGCGACGAACGACTCCATCAGCATGCCGCCGTAGCCGATGTAGCGGGCGTTGGTTTCGTTGTCCAGCAGCTTCGGCGTGGTCCCCGAGGAGATCAGCGCATGGAAGCCCGATACCGCGCCGCAGGCGATGGTGATGAACAGGAACGGGAACAGGGTGCCCTTCCATACCGGGCCGGTGCCGTCGGTGAACTGGGTCAGCGCCGGCATCTTCAGCTCGGGCGCGATGATCAGGATACCGATGGCCAGGCCGACGATGGTGCCGATCTTGAGGAAGGTCGACAGGTAGTCGCGTGGCGCCAGCACCAGCCATACCGGCAGCACGGCGGCGACGAAGCCATAGCCGACGAGCATCCAGGTGATCTGCACGCCGGTGAAGGTGAACGCCGGGCCCCAGACCGGATCAGCGGCGATCTGGCCCCCCAGCCAGATCGACAGCAGCAGCAGGACCACGCCGATGATCGAGATCTCACCGATGCGACCCGGGCGGATGAAGCGCATGTAGATGCCCATGAACATCGCGATCGGGATGGTCGCCATCACCGTGAACATGCCCCATGGGCTCTCGGCCAAGGCCTTGACCACGATCAGCGCCAGCACCGCGAGGATGATGATCATGATCAGGAAGCAGCCGAACAGGGCGATGGTGCCGGGAATGCGGCCCATCTCCTCGCGAACCATGTCGCCCAGCGAGCGTCCGTTGCGGCGGGTGGACAGGAACAGGACCATGAAGTCCTGCACCGCGCCGGCCAGCACCACGCCGGCAATCAGCCACAGCGTGCCGGGCAGGTAGCCCATCTGCGCCGCGAGCACCGGGCCCACGAGCGGGCCGGCGCCGGCGATGGCGGCGAAGTGGTGGCCGAAGAGAATGTGCTTGTTGGTCGGGACGTAGTCCAGGCCGTCGTTGTTGAGTACCGCGGGCGTGGCCCGGCGGGGGTCGAGCTGCATCACCTTGGTGGCGATGAACAGGCTGTAGTAACGGTAGGCAACCAGGTAGATGGCCACTGCCGCGACCACGATCCACAAGGCGTTGATCGCCTCACCGCGACGCAGGGCAACCACACCCAGCGCGCAGGCCCCTATGACTGCCAGCGCCAGCCACGGAATGTGGCGTAGCAGGCTATTATTGTTGTTCATGGTTTACTTCCAGCTGGTGGATTGGAAAGACCGCCCATCGAGTCTAGGGCGTGTCATCGCGCATTGCCACACTTGCTTTGGTCTAGAGCCTCTGCGGCCAGATTGCGGTACCTGATGCACATACCAAACTAACTATAGTCAGGATGTCACCCGGAGAACCCGCCATGAGCGATCACGACGAACGCCGCCGTTTCCAGCGCATCGCCTTCGATGCCCCCATCGAGCTGCGCCAGGGCGAACGCCGCTGGCCGGCGAAGCTCCTCGATTTGTCGCTCAAGGGTTTGCTGATCGAGCGCCCGCGGCCGTGGGAGGCCGATCTCACCCAGGATTTCGATGCAGTAATCCACCTGAACGATAGAACCACCCAAGTCAGGATGCAGGTCGAGCTGCGTCACGAAGAAGAGACCCGCCTGGGCTTCGTCTGCCTGTACATCGACATCGATTCGATGACCCACCTGCACCGTCTTGTGGAGTTGAACCTAGCTGACAGCACCGAAATGATGCGCGAGCTGCGCGAACTCATCGAAGATTGATATCTCTTAGCCTGCTAATCATTTAGCCGTAACGGCTTTCCTGTCCGGCCAGACAGCTTTACCTGCTTTTCCCCCCTCTTGTACACACCCCTCTGGAACAGCCTCCTTCACGTTGGAACACAACGTGCATCGGGGCTTGGCGCATCCTGTACGCACCCTTTCCGGCGCTACGATCAAAACTTTGTATACAATTCCTATGGCAATGTTCTGTAAGAGTTGTCTACAGTAGCGCCACAACAATAAACAGAGAGCCTGCTCCATGACCACGTCCCCCAGCACGTCTCCCGCCCCGCGCCCCGAGGACGAGAACCTCGGCCTTGGCGCCAACCTGGCCTACGGGCTGCAGCATGTCCTGACCATGTATGGAGGGATCGTCGCCGTTCCCCTGATCCTCGGCCAGGCCGCGGGCCTGGCACCGGCGGAAATCGGCCTGCTGATCGCCGCCTCGCTGTTCGCGGGGGGCCTGGCGACCTTGCTGCAGACCCTTGGCCTGCCGTTCTTCGGCTGCCAGCTACCGCTGGTGCAAGGCGTGTCGTTCGCGGGCGTGGCGACCATGGGCGCGATCCTCGGCAGTCAGAGTGGCGGCGGCTTGCCTTCGGTGCTGGGCGCGGTGATGGCGGCCTCGCTGATCGGTTTCCTGATCACCCCGGTGTTCTCGCGCATCACCAAGTTCTTCCCGCCGCTGGTGACCGGGATCGTCATCACCACCATCGGCCTGACCCTGATGCCGGTGGCCGCACGCTGGGTGATGGGCGGCAACAGCGCCTCACCGGAGTTCGGCAGCGTGGCCAACATCGGCCTGGCGGCCCTGACTTTCGCCATCGTCCTGCTCCTGAGCAAGCTGGGCAGCGCGACCATCTCGCGCCTGTCGATCCTCCTGGCCATGGTCGCCGGCACCCTCATTGCCTGGGCGCTGGGCATGACCGACTTCAGCAAGGTCACCGAAGGCCCGATCTTCGCCTTCCCCACACCGTTCCACTTCGGCATGCCGACCTTCCACATCGCCGCGATCCTGTCGATGTGCATCGTGATCATGGTCACCCTGGTGGAAACCTCGGCGGACATACTCGCCGTGGGTGAGATCATCGACACCAAGGTCGACTCCAAGCGCCTGGGCAACGGCCTGCGCGCCGACATGGCATCGAGCATCCTGGCACCGATCTTCGGCTCGTTCACCCAGAGCGCCTTCGCCCAGAACGTCGGCCTGGTGGCCGTGACCGGGGTGAAGAGCCGCTACGTGGTGGCCACCGGCGGGGTAATCCTGGTGGTGCTGGGCCTGCTGCCGATCATGGGCCGGGTCATCGCCGCGGTACCGACCCCGGTCCTCGGCGGCGCGGGCATCGTGTTGTTCGGCACCGTGGCGGCCAGCGGCATCCGTACCCTGTCCAAGGTCAACTACAAGAACAACGTCAACCTGATCATCGTCGCCGCCTCGCTGGGCTTCGGCATGATCCCGATCGCGGCGCCGACCTTCTACCACAACTTCCCGAGCTGGTTCGAAACCATCTTCCACTCCGGCATCAGCTCGGCGGCGATCATGGCCATTCTGCTGAACCTGATCTTCAACCACTTCACCACCGGCAACTCGGAAAACCAGTCGGTATTCGCCGCCGCCTACGAACGGACCATCCAGTACTCGGACATCTCGGCCCTGCGCGATGGCGACTACTTCAAGGATGGCAAGCTGTTCGACGCCGATGGCAACGAAGTGCCGGTGCTCGAACTGGACGAACATGGCAACGAGACGCCCAGGCGCAAGGCGGTTGCCGAACACTGATCGCTGACCAGGACGGTCGACGAGGGGGAGCCGACGCGCATCGTCGGCTCCTTTTTTTCGTCTGGTGCATGCGTGGTATGCGGGAGTTGTGGGAGCAACTGTCTTGCTGAGTTTTCTCAACTGGCGTGATCTCTGTAGGAGCGGCCTTGCCGAGGCGTCGGACCGGTCGGAAAGGGCCGCAAAGCGGCCCCAGCGATATCTGCAACTACGCTGAAATCCCGGGGCTGCTGCGCAGCCCTTTCCGACCGGTCCGACGCCTCGGCAAGGCCGCTCCTACAGGTTGGCGTAGAACCTGTGGGGCCCGCTCCCACAATGCCCCGCTGAGTCGCCCTAGCCGTGCGTCCCGAAGTACCGGTTCAACTCATTCAGATCCCCCACCTCCAGCACGCCCGCCAGATAGCGCAGCTGCAACCACGCCCGCAGGTATTCATGCCGGGCTTGCGCCAGGTCACGCCTGGCACCGAACAGCTGCTGCTCGGCATCCAGCACATCGAGATTGACTCGCTCGCCGCCCTGCACGCTCTTGCGCGTGGCCTGCACCAGCGCCGCAGCCGCCTTCACCGCCAGGTCATAGGCACGGATCTTCGCCGTGCCGCTGGCGCACAAGTTGAACTGCCGACGCAGCTGATTGAGCGTGTCACGCATCTGCGCATCCAATTCGAAACCTGCGGCATCACGTTGGGCCCGGGCCTGGCGCACCGACGCCGAAACACCGCCACCGGCGAACAGCGGCACGCTCAACTGGATGCCAATGCTGTCGGTGTCGTAACGCTGGTTGTAACTGCTCTCGGAGCTGGAGCTGGAAATGCCTTTGCTGGCATAGGCGCTCAACGAAGGCAGGTGCCCGGCCCGTTGCCGCTCGATGTTCTGCTCGGCGACTTCGAGCCCATGGCGCTGGCTGGCCAGCTCGGCGTTGTGGGCGACGGCCAGGTCGCGCCAGGGCTCGAAACGCGTGGGGGTGAGGGGCTGGACGCGGAAGTCGCCAGTCATCGGCGCCAGGTCCTCGACCGCCACCGGCTCGCCGATGATCGTCTGGAGGGCGCGCAGCGCCGCATCAAGATTGTCGCCGGCCTCGATTTCCTGGGCCTGGGCCAACTCATAACGAGCACGAGTCTCCAGCACATCGGTGCGGGTACCTTCGCCGCCCTTGAGCAAGCGTTCGTTGAGGGTCAGCTGTTCGGCGTAGGTGCGGCGCTGGGCCTGGGCCAGGGCAATCTGTTCGTTGGCGAACAACGCCTCGCTGTAGGCGCCGAACAGGCGCACCATCAACTCCTGGCCACGGCCACGATAGCGTTCGTCGGCCAACGCCGCCTGGGCCACGCCACGCCGATAGTCACTCCAGGCGGCATAGTCGAACAGGGGCTGCTCGAGGGTCAGGGTCGAACTGTAGCTGCGGTAGTCGCGTTGGGTGGTCACGTCGCCGAACTGACTGCGTTGGGTAACCTCCGAGTCATTGCGGGCCCGGTTGTAGCGGTACGACAGCCGAGGCAGCAGCCCGGCACGACCGATCGCCAGGTTCTCCAGCCCGGCCTGGCGCTCGGCGATGGAGCCTTGCCAGGTCGGATCGTTGCGCAGCGCCAGGGCATAGGCATCGCCCAGGTCCAAGGCGTGAACGGGGAGACTCAGGCCCAGCAACAAGGCGGGCAACAGCAGTCGCATCGGCATCACTCCTCCGCCAGGGCGACATGCACCCGATCCAGCAGCGGCTTGAACAGGTAGTTGAGCAGCGAACGCTCGCCCGTGCGCACGAAGGCCTCCACCGGCATCCCTGGACGAATGTCGAGACCGGCCAGCTGCCGCAGGCCTTGCTCGCTGACCTTGATACGTACCTGGTAGTAGGGTTGCTGGGTCTTGTCGTCGAGCAGACGGTCGGCCGACACCAGAGTCACCTCGCCCGGCACCCGTGGCGTGGTGCTCTGGTTGAAAGCGGCGAACAGCAGCTCGACCGGCAATCCGGGCCTGAGCCGATCGACCAGCTCGACGGAGGCACGGGCATCGACCAGCAGCGGCGCATCGCTGGGCACGATCTCCATCAGTTGCTGGCCTCGCGCAATCACGCCACCGTTGGTGAACACGCTCAGGCCCACCACGGTGCCACTCACCGGCGCGCGCACCTGGGTGTGGGCCAGTTCGAAGCCGGCACTGCGCAGACGATTGTCCAAGTCTTCGGCGCTGGCCTGCAGCTCGCTCAACTGCTGGCGCACATCGTTCTGGAATTCCTGGTGGCGCTGGCCGATGCGCAGCTTCAGCTCCTGCACCTGACGTCGGGTCCGGCCAATACTGCCCATGTCCTCGGCGATGGAACCGTTGACCTGGGCCAGCAGACGCTCGCTGTCGAGCAGCCGATTGCGCGGAATGTAGCCATCGCGAGCCAACTCCCGCAGGCCACCGAGCTGTTCGTCGAGCGCATCACGCTGGACCTGCTTGCTGGCCAGCGAACCCTGCAGCCCGAGCAGCGACGCCTCGGCCCCGGCGATACTCTCGCCCAGGCCATCGAGCTCCAGGCGCAGCGCCTGCCCACGGCTGGCCAACAGCTGCCGCTGAGCCTCCAGCGCCGTGGCCACCCACGGTGTCGCGGCCTGTTCACGCAATATCGCCGGGAAGTCGATTACTGACCTGCCATCACGCTCGGCGAGCAAGCGTGCCTCCCCGGCCCGGGCATTGACGTACTGCACGCGCAGCGAGCCCTGCTGTGCCTCGGCCTGGGTGGCGTCCATGCGCAGCAATACCTGGCCGGCGTGGACCTGGTCACCGTCGCGCACCAGCAACTGCTCGATCACCCCGCCCGTGGGGTGCTGCACGGCCTGGCGGCTGCCGGCCACCACCACGTTGCCGCTGACCGGCACGCCCTTGTCCAGTGGCGCCAGCGCGCCCCAGAGCAGAAAACCGCCGAGTCCGACAAGGACCAGCCAGCGTCCGGCCCGCGCCGGCCCCCGGGCATCGTCGCGCAACGGCTGGACATTCTGCGCCTGGCTGGCGGCTCCTGAAGAAAACAATGGATGCACGCTCATGCTCAGGATCTCTGACTGCCTTGATTGAAGCTGTAAGTGACACCGCCGCGTGCGGCGGGCGATGCCGTTGCAGGGCGGGTCGTGCCCTGCAGCACCCGCGCGGTCGGCCCGAAGTTCTGCATCTGGCCGCCTTGCAGCACCAGCAGCTTGTCCAGGCCCGCCAGCAGACTGGACTTGTGGCTGATCATCACCACCGTGCGCGCTTGCGCCTTCAGTTCGCCAAGGGCGGCCAACAAGGCCCGCTCACCGGCCTCGTCGAGGTTCGAATTGGGCTCATCGAGCACCACCAGCGCAGGCAGTCCGTACAGCGCCCGCGCCAGCCCGATGCGCTGGCGCTGCCCGCCCGAAAGGCCGGCGCCGCCCTCGCCCAGCTGCGTGTCGTAGCCCTGCGGCAGCTTGAGGATAAGCTCGTGCACACCGGCCAGCTGCGCCGCCGCCACCACCTGGTCGGCGTCCACCGGACCAAGGCGGGCGATGTTCTCGGCGATACTGCCGGCGAACAGCTGAACATCCTGGGGCAGGTAACCGATGTGCCGGCCCAGTCGCTCGCGGTCCCATTGCCCCAGCGCCGCGCCATCCAGGCAGACCTTGCCCGTCGCCGGGCTGGCCGCGCCTACCAGCAGCCGCGCCAGGGTGGTCTTGCCGGAACCGGACGCGCCGATCAGCCCCAGCGACTCGCCGGCGGCCAGCTCGAAACCAATACCGGACAGGCACGGGCGTTGTCCGCCCGGCACCAGCGCCACCAGTTGCTCGACCCGCACATGTCCGTTTGGCGTTGGCAGCGGCATGCCGCGCGTCTGCGGTGGGTACGTGCGCAACAAGGCGTCGAGGCGCTCGTATGACTGGCGCGCGCTGCCCCACTGGCGCCACACGGCGATCAGTTGGTCGATCGGCGACAATACCCGGGCCATGAGAATCGATCCGGCGATCATCATGCCCGGCGTGATCAGGTGCTCCAGCGCCAGCCAGGCCCCCAACCCCAGCACCAGCGACTGCAGGGCCAGGCGCACCACCTTGGACAACGCGGTGACCGCCGCGGTGCGCTCGCTGCCCAGGTTCTGCAGACTCAGAAAGCCATGCTGCAACAGACTCCAGCGCTGACGCACGGCATCGAGCATGCCCATGGCGGCGATGGCCTCGGCGTTGCGCAGGTTGCCTGCGGCCTGCTGCCCGGCCTGGAGCGACAACCGTCCGGCCTCGGCGAATGGCGCCTGGGTCAGCCGCTCGTTGAGCCAGGCCAGTGCCGCCAGCAACAGCGCGCCGACCAGGGCCAGCAGGCCTAGCCATGGGCTGAACAGGAAGATCACCAGCAGGTAGAACGGGAACCAGGGGGCATCGAAGAAAGCGAACAGCGCCTGGCCGGTGGCGAACTGGCGCAGCCCGGTCAGGTCGCTCAGGGCCTGCTGCGCGCCGTCACGGTGCCCGGCCAGGCTGGCCTGGCTGGCGGCGTCGAACACCCGGGGCGCCAGGCTGAGGTCCAGCCGCGTGCCCAAGCGGATGACCACCTGGCTGCGCAACCACTCCAGCGCGCCCATGAAGGCGAACAGGCCCAGCACCATGAGGCTGAGCATCAGCAGGGTCATCTCGTTGCCCGACGACAGCACCCGGTCGTATACCTGCAGCATGTACAGCGCCGGCGCCAGCATCAGCAGGTTGATCACGGCGCTGAACAGGGCGACGTTGCCCAGGCCGGCGCGGCAACCCGACAGCGCCTGCCACAGTTCACCAGGGGCCATGTTGCGGTTGGTCTTCATCGATGATCCCGGAGAGTGGACGGCGGCCCCATTGACCGGCGGGCCGCCGCCTCGCAGAATTCGGTGTCGCCACACCCGAGCCCGGCCAGGACAGCGGATGTGGCGACGAGTGGACAGCGATTGGAGGAGTGATCTTCCAATCGCTTTTTTGTCCCCGGCTGTCAGGCAGCCAGTGCCAGGTCTTCCGGCAGGGCCTGCACGCCCACGGCTTCGGCGGCATTGACCGGGCCTGCGGCCAGGTGCGCGGCGACGCTTTCGAAGGTGTCGTTGGTCGAGGTGCCGTAGGCCGCCAGCAGGGTGTCCAGGGCGCTTTCCAGGGCGCTGGTGTTGCCCTGCATCAGACCGTAGATCACGCTCTGCACTTCGTTGCCGGCACGGCCGGCGCCCAGTGCGGCATCCAGGTCCAGGCCATTGAAGCTGACCACGTAGTTGCTCAGGCTGAAGTCGCTGCCGCTGCCGCCACCGAGCACTTCGCCCAGGGAGACGTTGTCCAGCGAACCCCACAGATAGTGATTGAGGTTGTCACCCGGGGCCTTGGACGGATCGAACACGTAGTGCAGGCCGTTGGCGGTGTTGCTGTCGGCGATGAACGCGTAGTCCGAGCCATTGGCGCCATGGGTGGCGTACTGGTCGCCATTGAAGGTGCCGTTGCTGAAGCCGCCGGTGTTGCTGTAGCCATGGCCGGCGGTGACGAAGCCGGCGGTCCAGAAGGCCAGGTAGTCGTCGATGGTGGATCCGGCGAAGGCGGCGTCGTAGGTTACGGAAAGAGTCATTGACGGTTCCTCGATGTTGCACAGTTGAGACGAAGGCGCGATGACGGCCTTCGTGTCGCCCGAAATGGGCAAACCCGGTGTTTCAGAAGCGGTACTCGAGCATCCCGGAGAGGGTCCGACCACGGGCCAGCGACAGGTTGTTGCCATCGCCCATGGCGACGAAGTAGGCCTCGTCGGTGGCGTTCTCCAGCGACAGCGCGACGTTGAGCTGCGGGGTCATCCAGTAGCTGGCGTAGAGGTCGTAGACCAGGTACTTGGGCCATAGCGCCTGGTCGATCTGGCTGTAGGTGTGGGTGTTGAGATTCTCGCCATTGCCCTCGCTGTAGCGGGCGCGCATGCCCACGTCGAGGGTGCGCTCGAGAAAGCGCATGCCCAGGGTCAAGGCGCCACGGTCGGCCGGCATGTAGGCGGCGTTGCCCATGATCTCGCCGCAGCTGGTGACGGCGTTCTGGTCGTCCGCCCACTCGGCGCGGGACACCCGCACCGGCAGCATGATGATCCGGCTGCCCACTTGCACCGGACGCCTCACCGTGCCGGCATTGACCAGGCGCTGGGCGCCGCCGAGGTAGTACTGCTTGGAGCAGAAGTCATTGCTGCCGATCATGTGGGTGTAGCTGAGCTGGCCGTAGTAGGCACCGGCGTCATAGTCCAGGCTGTACTCGACGCCACGAAAGCGCGTGGTCCTGAGGTTGTTCTCGTACACCGAGCGGCCCAGCGAGATACCGCTGATGCTCGACCCTGGCAGGGTGGCGTTGATATCGAGGAACGAGAAGTTGTCGATACGCGTGTCGAAATAAGCGACCTTGGCGGCGAAGCGGTCGCCGTCGCGAAACAGCGATTCGCGGAAGATGTTCACCCCCAGCTCCCAGTTGTGCGACTCCTCGGCCTTGAGGAAGGGGTTGGGATAGACCATCTCCGAACCACCGCCATGGGGGCGGCCGGTCATGAACGCCTCGGTGACCTGCGGCGGGCGCCAGCCACGGCCCCAGCGGGTATACACCTGCAGCCAATCAGGGCCGGGCTTGACGGCGATGCCGAAGGTCGGCGAGAAGCGCCCTTGCTCGCGATCCACATCGAACAGCATGTGGGTTTCCTGGCGGCGCAGGTTGGGCTCGGTAACGCCCATCGGGTACATCCAGGTGGTCACCCCGGTCTCGCCGGTCAGGCGAAAACGGTCGTAGCGCAGGCCGGCATCGATCGTCAGCCAGTCGCCATGGTCGTAGCGCAGGTTGCCGAACAGGCTGGCCATGATCCGCTTGCCCTTGGGCGTCAGCCCTTCGACATAGGGCAGCGCGTCGATCTCGTTGGGCGCGGCGACGCGGTTGGTGCTGGGGCGGAAGGTGTCCTGGAACGCTTCGCTGCCGTAGTTGAAGGCCAGCGCGCCAGCGCTGCCCACCTGCCAGCGCGAGGTGTTTTCCAGCTGCAGGCCCCAGGTGTCGGTCTGGTAGCGGTCGGTGTAGGCCTGCACATGGTTGCCCGTTGCCAGCGATGACATGTTGTCAGCGTTCCAGCGGTCCTGGCGGGTGGTGACGTAGTACAGCTTGGCCTTGAAATCGATGAGGTCGTTGTCAGGCTTGTAGCTGTAGTCCAGCGCAGCGTTCTTGGCATTGATGTCGTTGGTGCTGGTGACCCGGTAGTAGTAGCGATTGGTCACCGAGTCACTGTAGGTCCAGGCGTCTTTGCTGTCGGTATCGGTTTCGAAGTAGCTGAACTGCAGACGCTGATCGTCGGCGAAGTTCAGGCCCAGCTTGAACAGCTGCGAGCGCGTCACGCTGTCCATGGCGCCGACCTCGCCGTTGAGCCAGCCTTTCCAGGCCTCGCGGTTGTCCAGCTTGCCGCGGATCTGGGTGCCCAGGTTGTCGGCGTTCTGCGTGCCGCTGCGATAGTCGCCGTAGTGCCGTTCGCTGTGGCCGACCAGGATGTCGCCGATCTCGTTGCCGGCGGCGAACAGGGCGCTGCCGTTGAAGTAGGTGCCGTTGCCCAGCTCGCCGATGCCGTGCCCGGCACGCAGCCGGCCGCCAACTTCCTTGCCCGGGCCAAGCAGGTCGCTGGCCTGGATGGTGTTGAAGCTGGCGATGCCACCGATCACCCCGGCGCCGCCCATGCCGGCCGAGGTGCCCTTGTCGATCTCGATGCCCTGGACGAACTCGGGGTCGATGAACATCACGCCGTTGCGCTGCTGGTGGCCGTTGACGTTGAAGTTCTGGCGCATGCCATCGATGTTCATGTTGACCCGGCCATAGTCCTGCACGCCGCGAATGTTCACCGACAGGCCGGGGTCGCGCTGGTTGACGGCGGTGTACACACCCGCGGTCTGTTCGAGCATGTCGGCGGCATGCCGTGGCGGGCGCTGGTCGATCTGCTCACGGGTGATCACGCTGACCGATCGCGGGGTCTGGTACACCCAGTCGCCATCGCGCTGCGAATCGACATGGGTCGCGCCCAGCTCCAGGGCCTCATCGTCCTGGACAACACGCTCCAGGCCGACCTGTCCGGCGGCGCTGAAGTGGTAGCGTACCGGCGTGCCGCGCAGCAGCTGGCGCAGCCCTTCTTCGGCCAAGTAGCTGCCGTGCAGCCCTTCGCTGCGCAGGCCGGCCAGCTTGCGGCTGTCGAAGAACACCTGCACGCCGGACTGCTCGGCGTAGGCCAGCACCGCGCTGTCGAGCGACTGGGCCGGGATGTCGAAGCGAACCAGGTTGCGACTGGCGGTGCTTGGCGAATCGGTGGCGTGTGCCATGCCGATCCCCATCGGCAATGCACAGCTGCCCAGGGCCAGGCTGCCGGCCAGGGCGAAGCGACCCAGAGGGCGCAAGGGTTGTTGTCGTGGCGTGCTCACTGCGATTGCTCGTCCGTTGTTGGCGTTTTCTAGTAATGAAAATCAATCTCAACAATCAGACGAGCAACGCGGAAAAAGTCAGTAAATAAAATCGAAAGTTTTTTGCCGAAGCGGCATGTCAGTAGAGCACGGCCAGGCCCGGAAGCTCGACCAGGCGGGCCTTGAGCTCGTCACCGAGCACGGCCGGCGCGCGGCTCAACTGGTCCAGGCGGAAGACCCCGCTGACCTCGCGCCGGCCCAGTGCATCGTTGGCGACCACCAGCTGACCCGCGCGGTAGCGATTGAGCCGGGCGACCACATCGGCGAGCGGCTGGCGTTCGAACACCAGCACGCCACGCTGCCAGTCGGTGGCCCGCCGCAGATCGTGATCAGGCCATGGTCGTACCCCCAGGCGCTGGTCATAGCGCAGGCTGTCGCCCTGCTCCAGCACCTGGCTGGCCTGCCCCTGCCGCGGCGGCGCCTGCAGCTCGACGGCGACACTGTGCTCGAGCATGCCGACCCAGCCCCCGTCGCCCGCCGCGCCCACCACGAAACGCGTCCCCAGGGCACGGCTGGTGGCTCCGGCGTACTCGACCACGAATGGACGTGCTTCCTGAACGGTGACCGGTGCGGCGCTGAACACGGCCTCGCCCGAGAGCAGACGCACGCGGCGCTCGTGGCCATCGAAGGCAAGCGCGATGGCGCTGCGGCTGTCCAGCTCGACCTGGCTGCCATCCGGCAATGTCACCTGGCGTACTTCCCCGGTGCCTGTGAGATAGTCCGCGCGCCAGCCCAGCCAGGCTTGCGGCCCTTGTTGCACGGCCAGCACCGCCAGCAACAGCACCGCCGCGCTGGCGAAGACCCGCCGCAACCGCGGACGGCGCCGCAGCGATGTGCCGTGCCGGGGGGCCGCTGGGCGAAGCGACGGGGCAGCGGGCAGGTTCGCCAATTGCCCGAGGTCGGCCCAGGTGGCCTGGGCGAAGTCATAGGCCCGGGCGTGCCGAGGATCGCTGGCGCACCACTGCTCCAAGGCTTGCTGCTGCGTCGGGCTCAGGGGGCTGGCCTGCTGCAGCACCACCCACTCGGCGGCCTGCTCGCGGATGGCTTGCTCGTTCTGGCTGCTCACACGGTTCTCTCGCGATCTGGTTATGTCTGGGCTGACGTCTGAAGCGGCATTTGTCAGTAAACCGTTGGTCATTCGGTTTCCTGCAGGCACTGCATCACATAGGCCAGGGCCTTGGCCAGATGCTTCTGCACGGAGCTGTCGGAAATGCCCAGGTGACGCGCGACCTCGGCATGGGTCATGCCTTCCAGGCGGTTGAGCCGAAACACTTCGCGAGTGCGCTCGGGCAACTCGCCGAGAATCGCCTGTAGCCGGCGCAGGTGCTGTTCGCGGGCAGCCTGTTCATCGAGCCCCGGGCGTTCTTCGACGATGGTTTCGAGCGCTTCATGGGGAACCAGGTCGGTCTTGCGCCGCTGCTGCTGGCGCACATGGTCGACCATCAGATTGTGCGCGGTGCGATAGAGGTAGGCCTGGGCGTTCTCGATTGGCGCCTGACGCTGCTGCTCGGCCAGGCGCAGGAAACTGTCCTGCACCAGGTCGGCGGCCAGCTGAGGGTCGCGCACCTTGCGCGAGAGCAGGCCCTGAAGGTTTTTCGCGTGCTTTACGAACAGCCGCTTGAGGTCGAACTCCGCCACACGCACTCCATGGGGTGGTCGCAAGGTGGCGGTATGCTACTGGCTATTGAGAATCAGTTGCAAGAAATAGGCTTATTCGAACAACGCATCCAGTGCCTGCTCCAGACGGGTCACCGCGATCACTTGCAGACCGGCGGGCGCTTCCTTCGGCGCGTTGCCCTTGGGCACGATCGCACGCTTGAAACCATGCTTGGCCGCTTCCTTGAGTCGCTCCTGGCCACTGGGCACCGGGCGTACTTCGCCAGACAGACCGATTTCGCCGAACACCAGCAGGCCATGGGCCAGCGGGCGGTTGCGCAGGCTCGACATCACCGCTGCGAGCAGGGCCAGGTCGGAGGCGGTCTCCAGCACCTTCACGCCGCCGACCACGTTGAGAAACACGTCCTGGTCATGGGTGGGGATGCCGCCGTGCCGGTGCAGGACCGCCAGCAGCATGGCCAGGCGATTCTGGTCCAGGCCCAGAGTGACTCGCCGTGGGTTGGCCAAGTGGCTGTCGTCCACCAGCGCCTGAACCTCCACCAGCATCGGCCGAGTGCCCTCCCACGTGGCCATGACCACGCTGCCGGGCACTTCCTCCTGGGCGCGATTGAGGAAGATCGCCGAGGGATTGGAGACTTCCTTCAGGCCACGGTCGGTCATGCCGAACACGCCCAGCTCGTTGACCGCGCCAAAGCGATTCTTTACCGCCCGCAGCAGGCGCAGGCGGCCATCGGACTCGCCCTCGAAATACAGCACGGTGTCGACCATGTGCTCAAGCACCCGGGGACCGGCCAGCGAACCTTCCTTGGTGACATGGCCGACCAGGAAGATCGCCGTGCCGCTCTGCTTGGCATAGCGCACCAGCAGCGCCGTGCTCTCGCGCACCTGGGCCACGCCACCCGGAGCCGACTGCAGTTGCTCGGTGAAGATGGTCTGGATCGAGTCGATGACCATTACCCGTGGCTTTTCCTGGCGCGCGGTGGCGATGATGGTCTCGATGCAGGTTTCGGTCATGACCTTGAGCTGGTCCTGGGGCAGGCCCAGGCGTCGGGAGCGCATGGCCACTTGCTGCTGCGACTCTTCGCCGGTGACGTAGAGCGCCGGCATGGCGGTAGCGATGTTGCACAGCGTCTGCAGCAGGATGGTGGACTTGCCAATCCCGGGATCACCGCCGATCAGCACCACCGAGCCATCCACCAGGCCACCGCCGAGCACGCGGTCAAGCTCGGTGCTGCTGGTGGTAAAGCGCGGGATCTCCTCGACGCTCACCTCGGCCAGGGTCTTGATCTGCGCCTGCTGCCCGGTCCAGCCGGCGCGCCCACTCGGCGCCGCGGCACCGCCGCTTTCGATCATGGTCTCGACCAGGGTGTTCCAGGCTCCGCAATCGCCACACTGGCCGGCCCATTTGGGGAAGGTCGCGCCGCACTCGGTGCAGCCATACAAGCGCTTGGCCTTGGCCATGGGCTGGGTCTCCTGGCAAAAACCGCCATGATAGCCGAACGTGGACGTGTCCCGCAGAGCTCGGGGAGCGACAAAACTATTCGCTCTAAACGGAGTCTTTAGCTGCGAACGTCACGCATGAAGCGTTTTAGTGGCTTACACTCCGACTACCTCTCCATTCGTAACAAAGGAATACAGCATGGGCATGCTCAGTGAATTCAAGGCCTTCGCGGTCAAGGGAAATGTCGTCGACATGGCGGTGGGTATCATCATCGGCGCGGCGTTCGGCAAGATCGTTTCGTCCTTTGTCGGCGACGTGATCATGCCCCCCATCGGCCTGCTGATCGGTGGCGTGGACTTCAGCGACCTGGCCATCACGCTGAAGGCCGCCGAAGGCGATGTGCCGGCAGTGGTGATGGCTTATGGCAAGTTCATCCAGACCATCCTCGACTTCGTCATCGTCGCCTTCGCCATCTTCATGGGCGTGAAAGCGATCAACCGCCTGAAGCGTGAAGAAGCGGTGGCACCGAGCGCTCCGCCGGTCCCCACCCCCGAGGAAACCCTGCTGACCGAGATCCGCGACCTGCTCAAGGCGCAGAATCAGAAGTAAAGCTGCAAGCTGCAAGCTGCAAGCTGCAAGCTGCAAGCTGCAAGCTGCAAGTAGAGCACGCTACCTCTGGCCTGCTTCTGCTTCAACTTGCAGCTTGCAGCTTGCAGCTTGAAGCTTGAAGCTTGCAGCTACCAGTAGTTCTCCACAGCCACCTGTCCCGGCCGCTTGCTCAGGCTCAGTTGCAGGTCGCGCGCCTTCAGCACCTTGCGCGTCTCGTCGATCATTTCCGGATTACCGCACAACATGATCCGCGAGTGCTCCGGCGACAGCTCGAGCCCCGCCGCCTTTTCCAGTTCGCCATTTTCGATGAGCGTGGTGATCCGCGCGTTCAGCGCGCCTGGATGCGCCTCCCGGGTAACCACCGGAATGAACTGCAGTTTGCCGGCGAATTCGGCCAGGTACTCACGCTGCTCGAGCCCGGCGATTTCATCCACATAGGCCAGCTCCTTCGCTTCGCGCACCGAGTACACCAGCTTGATGTTGTCGAAACGCTCCCAGGCCTCGAAGTCCTGCAGGATCGACATGAACGGAGCGATGCCGGTACCGGTGGCCAACAGCCACAGGTCACGTCCGCCGACGAAACGATCGAGGGTGAGGTAGCCGAAAGCCTGGCGGTCGATCATCAGCGTATCGCCCTCGCCAAGACGGCTCAGCTCACTGGTGAATTCCCCCCCCGGCACCACGATCGAAAAGAAATCGAGATGTTCGTCATGGGGGGCGCTGACCATCGAATAGGCACGCCAGACCACACTGCCATCCGCCTTGCTCACACCCAGTCTCGCGAACTGCCCGGCACGAAAACGGAACCCCGCGTCGCGGGTAACCCGCAGGGAGAACAGATTGGGCGTCAAAGGCTGGACGTCAAGCAGGATCTGGCGGGTGAATTTGTCAGCGCTGGCGGTCATGACGGACTCCATGGTTCGAATGCGCCAAGTGTCGCGCAAAGCGGCCAGGATAAACACCACCGGTTTGTAGGGCATCAACGGCATGCAGCAAATTGCTAAGAATACGTAGCAGCTATAGCAAAAAAAATCAGCGCAACATTAGGACATTTCCTACACTACGTCGGGTGCTACACGCATTGGATCCACAAAGGCGTGACGGGAGCGACATCGATGCCGCAATGGAAATGTGATCTGCTCGAAGACCTGGCGAATAAACAGCAGGAACCGACGATCCTGGTTGGCAAAGCCGTGAAACTGGTCCAGGCATTGGACATGGAGTTCTTCGGCCTCTCGCTGCACCTGCATGTCGCTGCTCATAGCCCACAGGTGCTGCTGTACAACAACTACCCGCCCGAGTGGAACGAACGCTATCAAGCGGATAACTTCATTACCATAGATCCGACGGTATCAAAGTGCTACCAAACGACGCTACCAGTACTCTGGAATGACACGCTGTTCCAGGATGTACCCCACTTGCGCGAAGCGGCATGCGCGCACGGCATGGTCCACGGCTGGAGCCAGTCGGTCCATGACCTGCGCCACAACGAGACCCAGATCAGCGTATCCAGGCCCAGCCGCACCATATCGACCTACGAGCTATACGAAAAAAGCGCAGACGTTATGTGGCTGGGCAACGTCCTGCACGCTGCGCTCAGCGAGTATCACCTGAACAAAATCTGCCCCTTGCCGCCACTGAGCAAGCGCGAAATCGAAGTGTACAAGTGGGTCGCCTGGGGCAAGACCTCCAATGAGGTGGGGATGATCCTGGGGCTGTCGACCAGCACAGTGAACTTCCATACACGCAATGTGATCCTCAAGACAGGCGCCGCCAACAAGGCCGGGGCCCTGATGATCTTGTTCATGCACGGCCTGCTCTGACCTCGCCCCCCTGTGACGTTCAAAGCCCTGTAGAATCGCCCCCTCAAGCAGATTCGCAGCAGAGCCCCTTGTCATGCCCCTGTTCAACAGCCCCTTCGCCGAACTCGACCTGATCCGCCAGCCTGATCAGACCAACGACCCGCTGCTGGCTTTCGATGCCGCCGACCAGTACCTGCTGGAGCATCTGGCGGCCCAGTCGCCGGCTGCGGGTTGCAGAGTACTGGTACTCAACGACAGCTTCGGGGCACTGGCCGCGAGCCTTGCCGGCCAGCTGGAAGTGACCAGCAGTGGCGACTCGCACCTGGCGCGCATGGCGCTGGAGAAGAACCTGGCGCGCAATGACCGGCCTTTCGATGCGGTGCCCTTCGTGGCGGCCAGCGAAAACTGGCAAGGCCCGTTCGACCGTGTGCTGGTGCGCGTGCCCAAGACCCTGGCGTTGCTGGAGGAACAGCTGATCCGCCTGCAGGGCCAGCTGGCCCCCGGCGCCCAAGTGATCGCCGGCGCCATGATCAAGCACCTGCCGCGCGCCGCTGGCGAGCTGATGGAAAAGTACATCGGCCCGGTCCAGGCATCGCTGGCGCAAAAGAAGGCACGCCTGCTCACCGCCACCGTGGCCGAACGCCCGAGCGCACGCTCCCCCTACCCGACTCGCTACCACCTGGATGCACCGGCCCTGACGCTGGTCAACCATGCCAACGTGTTCTGCCGCGAGGGCCTGGACATCGGCACCCGAGCCTTCCTGCCACACCTGCCGCGCGACCTGGGCCGCGCCCGGGTCGCGGACCTGGGCTGCGGCAATGGCGTGCTGGCCATCGCCAGCGCCTTGCTCAACCCGGATGCGCACTACACGCTGGTGGACGAATCGTACATGGCGGTGCAGTCGGCACGGGAGAACTGGCAAGCGGCGCTGGGTGCTCGCGAGGTGGAAATCCATGCGGCGGATGGCCTCGCCGGCCAGGAGAAACAATCGCTGGACGTGGTGCTGTGCAACCCGCCGTTCCACCAGCAGCAGGTGGTGGGCGATTTCCTCGCCTGGCGCATGTTCCAGCAGGCCCGGGAGGCACTGGAGGTCGGTGGCGCGTTGTACATAGTCGGCAACCGGCACCTGGGCTACCACAGCAAGCTGGCGCGCCTGTTCCGGGGCGTGGAACAAGTGGCGGCGACACCGAAGTTCGTGGTGCTCAAGGCCAGAAAATAAAGCATCGCGGGGCAAGCCCGCTCCCACGTCATTGCCGGGCTGTCCAGCAATGACGTGGGAGCGGGCTTGCCCCGCGATGGATCAGCGACTCAGTGGGTGCTCAGGCCGGCCGCGCTCATGAACATGCGCATGCCGTAGGCCACCACACCCAGCGCCGCCACGCTCAGCACCCAGATCAGCACCAGCCAACCCAGGCGCTGCCACAACGGTTTCTTCTCTTCGATAGTCATCGCCTGGCGCTCCTAGTGATAGCCGTCTTCATGGGTCACCTTGCCGCGGAACACGTAGTAGCTCCAGTAGGTATAGCCAAGGATGAACGGCAGGATGAACAGCGTGCCGACCAGCATGAAGCCCTGGCTCTGCGGCGGCGCGGCAGCATCCCAGATGCTGATCGACGGCGGAATGATGTTCGGCCACAGGCTGATACCCAGGCCGCTGTAGCCAAGGAAGATCAGCACCAGGGTCAGCAGGAACGGCGTGTAGTGCGCATTGCGCGCCACCGCCCGCAGCAACCCGTAGAAGGTCACCAGCACCAGGATCGGCACCGGCATGAACCAGATCAGGTTGGGCATGCTGAACCAGCGTTCGGCAATCTGCGGGTAGGCGATCGGCGTCCACAGGCTGACGATGCCGATCACCGCCAACAGAACCAGCGCCAGCGGTCGGGCCACGTCATGCATCTTCTGCTGCAACGGCCC
The DNA here is from genome assembly GCF_029840925.1 of Pseudomonas sp. GD03858. GTDB lineage: Bacteria > Pseudomonadota > Gammaproteobacteria > Pseudomonadales > Pseudomonadaceae > Aquipseudomonas. The sequence continues at coordinate 3,651 of NZ_JAOCDM010000090.1, read as the reverse complement.
CTCGGTCTTCATGATCAGCCAGGTGCAGCCCAGCAAGGTGTAGGCGACGATCAGGCCCAGGCCGGAGAACACCGTGAACGGCGTCAGCCAGTCCAGGGTGCCGCCGACGAACTTGCGATCGACCACCTTGAAGCCTTCGATGAAGGCCCCCAGGGCCACACCCTGGAAGAACGTCGCCACCAGCGAGCCCCAGATGAACGCCTTGTCCCAGATGTGGCGTCTGTGGGGCCTGGCCTTGAAGCGGAATTCGAAGGCCACGCCACGGAAGATCAAGCCGACCAGCATCAGGATCAACGGCAGGTAAAGTGCCTCGAGCACCACCGAGTACGCCAGCGGGAAGGCGCCGAACAACGCCGCGCCCCCCAGCACCAGCCAGGTCTCGTTGCCGTCCCACACGGGAGCCACGGTGTTCATCATCACGTCACGGTCACGCTCATCCTTGACGAAGGGGAAGAGCATGCCGATCCCCAGGTCGAAACCATCCATCACCACGTACATCATGACGCCGAAGATGATGATCACGGCCCAGATCAGCGGAAGATCGATACCCATCTCAGTTCCCCTTGCTCAGGCGGGTGGAGTCGGCCTCGTGGCCATCATCATCGGCGGCGGACAACGGCCGCGCCGGCGTACGTTTCTGGCCTGGACCTCCGGGGGTGTGTTCATCGCCCTCGCCGGTCTTCGGCCCTTTGCGCACCAGGCGCATCATGTAGCCGATGCCAGTGCCGAACAGCGCGAAGTAGACCACCACGAACATCACCAGGGTAAAGCCGAGCTGCGCGTAGCTATGGTTGGACACGCCATCGGCGGTGCGCATCAGCCCATAGACCACCCAGGGCTGGCGACCGATCTCGGTGGTGAACCAGCCGGCAAGAATGGCGATCAACCCCGATGGCCCCATCCACAAGGTCAGGTAGAGGAACGGTCGCGAGCTGTACAGTGTGCCGCGCTTGCGCAGCCACAGGCTCCACAGGCCGACGAAGATCATCAGCATGCCCAGGCCGACCATGATCCGGAACGACCAGAACACGATGGTCGAGTTGGGCCGGTCCTCAGGCGGGAACTCCTTCATCGCCGGGACCTGCTTGTCCAGGCTGTGGGTGAGGATCAGGCTGCCGAGCGCCGGGATCTCGACCTTGAAGTGGGTGGTCTCGGCCTTCATGTCGGGGATGCCGAACAGGATCAGCGGAGTAGGCTCGCCGGGCTTGTTCTCCCAGTGCCCTTCGATGGCGGCGATCTTCACCGGCTGGTGCTTGAGGGTGTTGAGACCGTGGAAGTCACCGATCACCGCCTGTACCGGCGCGACGATCAGCGCCATCCACATGGCCATCGACAGCATCTTGCGCACCGCCGGGTTGTCACGCCCGCGCAGCAGGTGCCAGGCCGCCGAGGCGCCGACGAAGAACGCGGTGGCGACGAAGGCCGCGGTGGCCATGTGCATCAGGCGATAGGGGAATGACGGGTTGAAGATCACCGCCAGCCAGTCCACCGGGATCACCCGGCCATCGACGATCTCGTAGCCCTGGGGGGTCTGCATCCAGCTGTTGGAAGCGAGAATCCAGAACGTCGATACCAGGGTGCCAAGCGCCACCATGCAGGTGGCGAAAAAGTGCAGGCCACGCCCGACGCGATTCCAGCCGAACAGCATGACACCGAGGAAACCGGCCTCGAGGAAGAAGGCCGTGAGCACCTCGTAGGTCAGCAAGGGGCCGGTTATGGAACCGGCGAAGTCGGAGAACTGGCTCCAGTTGGTGCCGAACTGGTAGGCCATGACCAGGCCGGAGACCACGCCCATGCCGAAGTTGACGGCGAAGATCTTCGACCAGAAGTGATACAGGTCACGGTAGGTATTGTCGTGGGTCTTCAGCCAAAGGCCTTCGAGGACCGCCAGGTAGCTCGCCAGGCCAATGGTGATGGCTGGGAACAGGATGTGAAAGGACACGGTAAAGGCAAACTGGATTCGGGCGAGCTCTAGGGCTTCCAATCCGAACATGGTGCTTCCTCTTCAGATAATCCGGCGGCCGGGCGCATGGCCCTGTCGCCCACTGCCCCCACGGGTATCGAGTGCGGCGCGTTGGAATTGTTCTGTTCGATCGCAGGGATTCCGGCCCGGGGGCCAAGATCGTTGCATCTGGAAGCATTGATCCAGGTCAACGACTGAATGGAAGCATAGTCCTGAATGACCCATCCGGATGTGTGGTTGATTGCCGCGTGACCTGTTGCCTCACCCTCTTTTTTTATGGGCTCGGGGTTGATCCGCACGGTTTTCAGCAACCATTTGTTACAAACAGATGTTACCCTGCTGCCCCCTCTATCTCCGAGGCCGCAGGCAACCGATGTCCGATTCTGCCCCGCAACTGTTGCGCCATCACCGCCCTTTCCTCGCCTTCTGGCTGGCCCGTGTGTTTACCGCCAGCGGCTTCCAGATGCTCACCGTGGCCATCGGTTGGCACCTCTATCAACTGACCGGCAATGTGCTCGATCTGGGTCTGGTCGGCCTGGTCGAGTTCGCCCCACGCGTGCTGTTCATGCTGCACACCGGGCATGTCGCCGATCGCTATGACCGGCGCAAGGTCGCGGCTCTGTGCCAGACCCTGCAGGCATTGATTGCCCTGGCACTAGCCCTGGGCAGCGTCACCGACAACGTCAGTCGCGAGATGATCTTCGTTCTGGCCTTCCTGCTCGGCGCCACCCGCTCGTTCGAGATGCCGGCGACCCAGGCGCTGCTGCCCAATGTCGTGCCACCAGGCCTGTTCCCGCGCGCGGTGGCGGCCTCGGCATCGGCCACCCAGTCAGCGACCATCGTCGCCCCGGCGGTGGGCGGCTTTCTCTATGCCTTCGGCAGCACCTGGGTGTACGGCCCGACCGTGGTCCTCTACCTCATCGCCTGCCTGCTGACCTTGAGCCTCGACGCCCGTCGCCAGCAACCGCAACCCGGCCGGGCCAACCTCGACTCGCTGCTGGCCGGGATCCGCTTCATCCGCAGCCGTCCGGACATCCTCGGCGCCATCTCCCTGGACCTGTTCGCCGTGTTGCTGGGCGGCGCCACCGCGCTGCTGCCGGTGTTCGCCAAGGACATCCTGCTCACTGGCGCCTGGGGCCTCGGCCTGCTGCGCTCGGCGCCGGCGGTGGGGGCGCTGCTGATGTCGCTGTGGCTGGCGCGCTTCCCGGTGGAGCGCAAGGTCGGGCTGATCATGTTCACCTCGGTCGGCGTGTTCGGCGTGGCGACCATCGCCTTCGGCCTGTCGACTTCGTTCTGGTTCTCGCTGGCGGTGCTGGTGGTGCTGGGCGCCGCGGACATGATCAGCATGGTCATCCGCGGCGCCTTCGTGCAGCTGGAGACGCCGGATGAGATGCGTGGCCGGGTGAGCGCGGTGAACGGGCTGTTCATCGGTGCCTCGAACCAGCTCGGCGAGTTCGAATCAGGGCTGACCGCGCACTGGTTTGGCACCGTGCCAGCAGTGGTGCTCGGTGGCGTGGGCACGCTGGTGGTGACCGGGGTGTGGATGAAACTGTTCCCGACGCTGACCCATCGCGACCGGATGCACAACGGCTGAAACCTTCTAACGACTCTTCGCGGGTAAACCCGCTCCCACTGGGATCGCGCCGCTCTAGTGTCCTGTCTCGGAAATACGTTCTCTTTTGGCGAGT
>NZ_JAOCDM010000009.1 GCF_029840925.1 Pseudomonas sp. GD03858 | reverse complement strand
AACCATGAGGATTCTTCCATGATCCTGCAACGCCTCTTCGCCCTGGCCCTGCTGGCGCTGTGCGCCGTGCTGGCCGTGATGGCCTGGCCCTACCAGGCCGCCTTCTCCTACGAACCGGTGGGCCCGCGCGCCTACCCGCTGCTGATGCTCGGCCTGATGAGCCTGGGCCTTTTGTACCTGGCGATCCGCCCCACGCCCATCGTGCGCAAGGACGACGAGCCGGAGCTGGACCGCCAGACCCTGATCAAGATCAGCGCCTGCGTCGGCCTGCTGATCGTCTTCGCCAGCACCTTCGAAGCCCTGGGCTTCATCCTCAGCGCCATTCTGGTCGGCGTGCCCATGGCCCGTCTGTACGGCGGCCGCTGGCTGCACAGCGCGGTCGTGGTGGTGGGCATGAGCGTCTTCCTCTACTGGCTGTTCGACCGCGTGATGGACGTCCCCCTGCCCCTCGGCCTGCTCGCCGTACTGGAGAACTGACACATGGATACCTTGAGCTACCTGGGCCAGGGCTTCGGCGTCGCCCTGAGCCCGTACAACCTGGTCACCGCCCTCACCGGCACCCTGATCGGCACCGTGGTCGGCCTGCTGCCGGGCCTGGGCCCGATCAACGGCGTGGCCCTGCTGATCCCCATCGCCTTCGCCCTCGGCCTGCCGCCTGAGTCGGCGCTGATCCTGCTGGCAGCCGTGTACCTGGGCTGCGAATACGGCGGGCGGATCAGCTCGATCCTGCTGAACATCCCTGGCGAAGCCTCTACCGTGATGACCACCCTCGACGGCTACCCCATGGCCCGCAGCGGCCTGGCCGGCGTGGCCCTGTCGCTGTCGGCCTGGAGTTCGTTCATCGGCGCCTTCATCGCCACCTGCGGCATGGTGCTGTTCGCCCCGCTGCTGGCGAAATGGGCGATCGCCTTCGGCCCGGCGGAGTACTTCGTGCTGATGGTGTTCGCCATCGTCGCCCTCGGCGGCATGGCCGGTGACAAGCCCTTGAAAACCTTCATCGCCGCGCTGATCGGCCTGTTCCTGTCGGCAGTCGGCATCGATGCCAACAGTGGCGTGTACCGCTTCACCGGCGACAGCGTGCACCTGGCCGACGGCATCCAGTTCGTGGTGCTGGTGCTGGGCCTGTTCTCCATCAGCGAGATCCTGCTGCTGCTGGAAAAGACCCATCACGGTCACGTGGCGGTCAAGGCCACCGGGCGCATGCTGTTCAACCTCAAGGAAGCGGCGTCGGTGTTCTTCGTCAACATCCGTTGCGGCCTGCTGGGCTTCTTCATGGGCGTGTTGCCGGGCGCCGGCGCGACCCTGGCCAGTGCCGTGGCCTACATGACCGAAAAACGCATCGCCGGCGACAAAGGCAAGTTCGGCAAGGGCGACGCCCGTGGCCTGGCCGCGCCGGAAACCGCCATCGGCGCCTCCTGCTGCGGCGCCCTGGTGCCGATGCTGACCCTCGGCGTGCCCGGCTCGGGCACCACCGCGGTGATGATCGGCGCGCTGACCCTGTACAACATCACCCCCGGTCCGCTGCTGTTCGAACAACAGCCGGACATCGTCTGGGGCCTGATCGCCTCGCTGTTCATCGCCAACCTGATGCTGATCATCCTCAACGTGCCGATGATCCGTGTCTTCACCCGCATCCTCGCCGTGCCGAACTGGGCACTGGTGCCGGTGATCGCGATCATCACCGCGATCGGTGTGTACGCGGTGCATGCCACCACCTTCGACCTGTTCCTGATGGTCGGCATCGGCATCATGGGCTACATCCTGCGCAAGCTGGACTTCCCGCTGTCGCCGATCCTGCTGGGCTTCATCCTCGGCGGGCTGATGGAGCAGAACCTGCGCCGCGCGCTGTCGATCTCCAATGGTGAACTGGGCATCCTCTGGTCGAGCCCGATCAGCATGGGTGTGTGGGTCCTGGTGTTCTGCATGCTGAGCCTGCCACTGCTGCGCATCTGGCGCAAACGTGCCCTGCAGCGCCGGGCCATGGCCGATGCCTGACCGGTCGTTGCCACTGTTCTGGGCCACCGGGCTGGTCGGTCTCGCTGGCGGTTTCGCCGCCAGCCTGGTCGGCTGGCCTTTGCCATGGATGGTCGGTTCGCTGCTGGCGATCATCCTGGTGCGCTGCCTGACGCCGTGGCAGCTCAGCGAAATCCCCAATGGCCGCAAGTGCGGGCAATGGATCATCGGCATCGGCATCGGCCTGCACTTCACCCCGGCGGTGATCGAGCAGGTAGCCAGCCACTTCGCGCTGATCTTCTTCGGCGCGCTGTTCACCACCCTCTCCAGCGTGATCAGCGTGTGGCTGCTGCGACGCACCGGCGAAGACCGCGCCACGGCCTTCTTCGCCAGCATGCCCGGCGGCTCGGGCGAGATGGTCAATCTCGGCGCGCGCAATGGCGCGGTGCTCAGCCAGGTGGCCGCGGCGCAGAGCCTGCGGGTGCTGGCGGTGGTGCTGTGCGTGCCAGCGCTGTTCAAGCTGCTGCTGGGTGATGGCGTGCCGCTGAATCATTCCGGCAGCGTCAGCTGGGGCTGGCTGGCGCTGATCGCGCCGCTGGGCGTGGGCGTGGCGCTGATCTGGCAACGCCTGCGTCAACCCAACCCGTGGCTGTTCGGGCCTTTGCTGGTGGCGGCCACGGTGAGCCTTGCCGGCAATCTGCAGATCGGCCTGCCCAATGGCGCCAGCCAGATCGGCCAGTGGCTGATCGGCAGCGGCCTGGCCTGCCACTTCAACCGGGCGTTCTTCCGCCGCGCGCCGTCGTTCCTCGGCCGTACCTTGCTGGCCACGGGCTTGTGCATGCTGATCGCCGCTGGCGCGGCTTGGGCGTTGAGCCTGCTTACGCACCTGGACCTGCGCTCGCTGACCTTGGGGATGATGCCAGGTGGCATCGCAGAGATGAGCCTGACGGCGGAGACCCTGCAATTGTCGGTACCGTTGGTGACGGCGTTGCAGGTGATGCGGTTGTTGTTCGTGCTGTTTCTGGCCGAGCCGTTGTTTCGGCGGTGGAATGCTGGGCACGTCTGAGCCATTCGAGAAACTGATATTTTTGCCAGTTTCGCGCGTAGCGACCAAGGCGTTGAATACGAGCTCCTCTGACATATCGGAGCACACTGTATGGCCATGGTTGCGTTGACTGATCTAGAAGCGCTTGTCTCCCTGGTAACGCGGGATCACCCTGGCGTGCCCACTCTGTTGCTCATCCACTCCGACCAATGCCCACCCTGCAAGGCGCTCCATCCAAAGCTGGTGGCGTTAGCCGGCATTACGCAGGGGTGCGAGTTCTATGAGTTCAATGTCGACACCTGCGGTGATGACCAGCAACTGGATGATGAACTGACGCTGTTGTTCCAGGAGTGGGACGTGAAGTATCTGCCAACCCAGATACTTCTCGCCCCTGGCCAGGAACGCAAGGTCATATTCACGACCAACCTGGACACCATCCAGCACGAACTTGCTTCACTCAAGTACGCAAGCGAAGAGACTTCGCGTCAGAACTCATAACGCACGCCTACGTTTACGCCATACGGCTGCTCGATGTGCTTGCCATTGCTGTACTCCACGTCGGCGTGCACCTGGAACTGCTTCGACAGCGCCCAGGCCACGCCGGCCCCCAGTTCACCACGCGAGCCGGACAGGTCGTTGTTGAACACGTTGTCGTTGACCTGCACCTCGTTGCGCTGGGCGAACTCATGCGCATAAGCCGCCTTCACGTAGGGTTGGAGCATGCCGCCGCCATCGAGCGCAATGGTCTTGCCCACGGTGGCGCCCACCTTGCCCAGCAACGACTTGGCCGTGTCGCCATCGGCGTGCAGGCCGTTGCTGAAGGAGTAGTCCTTGCCGGCCACCACGGCGCTGGCCACCTGAGCGAACGGCTCGATGAAATAGCCATCGCTGAGCTTGATGTGCTTGCCCACCTCGACCGAGCCGCTCAGGCCATGGGTGTCATAGTCGCCCTTGGCCCGCGAGTGATCGCTCATGCCGACCGTGGCATCGTTCTGATAGCGGTTGTACTTGACCACGGTATCGACGTAGTAACCCGTCTGGCGATCCAGCCAGGTGGCATAGCCGCCCACGTAGTAGCTGTCGACCTTGCCCGAGGAGCCATGGTCAAGGTTCAGGTCGGAGCGGCTGCTGCCCGCCAGCACGCCCAGCAACCAGTCACTTTCGCCCAGTTGCAGGTCGGCACCGAAGCTCATGCCGCGCTGGTTCTGCTGGTAGCCGGTGCCCGTGCCGCCGCTGGCGACGTTGTACTGGTTGCCATAGGCACGCATCCACAGGCCGGCGTTGCGGCCTTCGCTGTAGCGCAATTCACCCATGCGGCTGCGCAGCGAGCTCAGCTCGCCGTAGGCCACGGTGATCGGGGTGTTGAACAGGGCCATGGCGGTCAGGGTGATTGGCGCGATGGTGCGGGTTTCGCGGTCCAGAATCCAATCGTTGCCATCCTGCTTCAACGCGTATTGATAAGCCCCTGCTTCCACCCTATCGCCGCTGTTGAGCAGGTGAAACTGGGCTCCGCCATCGGCCGTTTGAACCAGGCGCATGTTCTCGACGCTGGCCTCCTGTCCGCTGCTGGTCACCAGCAGGCCATGGTTGCCGCTGGAGGTGCCCGTGACGATCAACTGGTCAGCCTGGCCGCTGACAAAGTCGCCGCTCATGTGAAAGCTTCCGTTACCGGAAAGGTTGGCGACAGTGAGGTCATGGAAACTGGCACCATCACCGAAAACGACCGTCCCCCCCTCGAGACTCAGGTCGGTTGCGCTACTGTTGCCGTTCAATGTCCAGCGGGACGTATCACCGACTGACAGCCTTCCGACATTGACCGCAGTACCAGTGAAGCTCGATCCCCTGTCGAGCGACAGGACCTGCAGGTTTTCCACGTTGCCGTTCAGACCACTGCTGTTGCTCAACGCTACCTTTACATCGCTGTTGGCGCCCGCGCTGATGTTGCCATCGAGTGCCGCGTGCTCGAGCGAGAGATCAAGTGCCGCACCGTCAGCCACTTGCACATTGCCCGACAGGCCGGAGGTCTCCACCACTACGGTCGCCGTCCCCCGTTCTTGCACGTCCAGCAGAATACCGTTACCAGCACTCAGCGCGACGCCGTTGCGCAGCGTGAGCATGGCGGTGGAATCGTTGCTGACCTGTATTGCCGCACCGGTCTGCCCAGATACCGAAGTACCATCGAGAACGAGTTCGGAAGCATTCGGGGTGTTCGCGGACTCTCGACGTATCTGGATCCCTATGCTCCCCCCGGTGATCGAGCCTCCTGACACATTGGCGCTACCGCCCAGCAGCAGCAGTCCTCTCCCAGCGGGATCGGTCGCCTGAACCGTCGAACCGCTCATCGTCAGGGTGCTGCCACTCGTGATACGCACACCGATACCAGCACCAGTGATACTACTCCCATTCACCGAGGCACTGGATACGACACCATTTTCACGAGCAATCGACAAGCCGGTACTACCCGTGGACACCAACGTAGCGTTGTTCAAGCTCGCACGACTACCGAACAACTGAACAGCAGTCAAACTACCACCAGAGATGGTGCCGCCATCGACGTCAAGCGTGGATTGTGACGCATACACATCCAAAGTATTGGAGCCAGACGTCATTGTCAGAGTCGACGCATCTTGCAGTATAAAGTTTTCAATAGGATCGGCAGCGTTGAGTGTTCTTTCCTCGCTATTCAAGATCGCTGCCTGAGCGCAAGGCGCCACTACCAGAAATGACATAAAAAAAACATTAGCGCCCGGCAAAAGTCCTCGACCATTAAACGGCAACTTATATCGAACCATAAGCAATAACGTCCCTACTTAACATAAAGACCTGCAGCCGTCCGACCACAGCACGTAAGCCGCACACGATAAGTATAAAAATTGATTAGATATGTAGGAATATTCATCACTTCATATAGGAAATAGCCAGGGCGCCCGCCGAAGGCGAGCACCCTGGCGCTCACTTCACACAGCAGGCAAGCAGTTGAGACCACCATTTCTTGTCAATACGAATCGTACGGCAGATTCACGCGAATCCTCCTCCAGATTTCCCGTGGCCCGCTTGATGTTCCACTGTGCCAGGATGGAACCCCGGGTAATGTAGACTCCCGGCCTATCAGGATCTTCAAAGAATGCTCGAGGCAGCAACGTTTTAACCGGTGTGACAACCCCGGTTCGCTCTTGTGTGGCATCTACCGTGATCTTGATCTGCTCGGTATTGGTGGTCAGAGGGTCAATACCAAAATCACCACGACTCAAGGTCAAGGTGATGGTGATGTCATCACCTAGTTTCAGGATCCCGACAGGCTCACGGATCTGCAGGCTCACACCACCGGGCAGCGGCTCAGGCAACTCACAGTTCAAGCGTCCTAATGCGGCGCCTTGCCCCGGCTCTTGGGTCAACCCGCCCACACGGCCCGTGAAATTGGCAAGCGTGCTAATTCCAACCACGAAAAGCGAAACTTCGACCGAACCGTCGGGTGCTGGCTGGAAATTACCCCGCGTCGATGATTCACGAACTTGGTAACCGATCGGGATCGTACCATTGCCTGCGCTCGTCAGCATTTCATCCGGGATACGGACTTCAATAGTAGGCCCTGGCTCCGTACCACTAATAATGTAGTCGAACGTGTTTTCGCGCTCTCCGTAGAAGAACCGAACCAGGTTACCAGCGGCAGCGCCCGCGAATGGCGTGAAGACGATGAAGGCCTGTGTATCGCCAGGGCGGATGAAACCGACCTCCCCGGAAGGCCGGCCAACAGCCTGAGCGGGAGTCAGCAGAGTCGGGTCAGGAATCAGCAGGCTGAGGTCCACGACCACGGTGGTCTCTGGAGACGGCACCGGCAGAGCCCCCTCCCGTTCCACTTGATAGCTCAGAATTACATCGTAGCGTGGAGTGCCAATGGCGCCGAAGTCATCCCCGGAGAACGACGTCCGGTCGAGTGGCCAAGTGAACGATCGAGAGACTGGCGTAGGGGTCGTGTGCAACGTCATGGTGATGGTGTCACCATTTCGCAAAGAGGTATTCGGCGGGACGACAGCCTCCACACCACGAGTCCGCGCGTCGATATCCACGGGCGAAGTCATCAGGGGTGCCTGCAGATTATCCGGCGCTGGCACCAAGCTAATTGCAACATCGACTTCAATTGAAGAGTCGGTACGATTACCCGCACGGTCCGTAAGGCGATAGACCAACTTGCCTCTGGCCCCATTGGGCAAACGGCTCTGGATAGTCGCCAGATCGATTTTCACCGGATACGAATCATATTCTCCTTCCGGGGGAACATCTCCAGTGATCAGAGGGTTGGCCTCACCCACCAAATACACCGCATAAGTATCTCCCGGGAAATAGTCAACCGAGGATGGAAGAAGAATTTCAAAACCGTCATTATCTTGCAGATAGATCAGATCGAAATTGCCATTCTTGGATTCATCGGAGAATTTCAGCGCATCGGGGTTTGCCCCCTCAGCCGGATCGACAATGTCAAGCGTCACGATCTGTTGAGGGGATGAGTTATTATTACCAGTATCCGTATTTAGCACGGTATAATGAATAACTTTCAAACCATCACCACCTACCCGCAAGCTTTCGTAGGGTATGACGAAAGCACCAGGAAGAGCAGATTCCTGGGTAGGATAGTCGAAGATATTGGTGTACGGGAAACTTTCGCCATTGTATTCCTTGACCCCATTGTTCACCGGCGCACCGTTCACCCAGAGCCGGACAATGTCGAAAGAGCCAGCAACACCATCGGTGTCTTCCCAGATTGGAATGGTCAGATACAAACCATCGGCACGAGCCGACAGCGGGAAGAGATTCTCTTTGCCATCCGCCGCAGGCGGAAGTACATTGGGCAGACCGAATTCATCGAGCGTTGGATCGCTGGCCTGACTACTTATGCCCACAGCCTTTGACCTCAAGCTTTCATTATATTTACGAACTTGCTCCTTGATTTTATTCAAATCGCTCTCGTACGCCGACTTCTTGCTGAAGCGCTCTAAGCTAGTCATCATGTATCTCCAATTAGCTAATCTATAGAGAAATCACTCTAATCCACGATTATCCCGACACCTTCCGCGCAACCAAAGTATTACTTTAAACGGCATCGCCTCTGCATAAAGCGCCACCCGGAAGTTGTAGATCCACCTTTACGACACGTTTCTTTGAACTCATCCAGTCTCTACCGACAATTCGATAATCAACTATCACACTGCACTTGAACTCCCCTCCATCCTCCTTGGCCGCAGCTTCCAGCGGTATCGCCAACCAGGATTCAAAATCACTCTTCGGCAAAGCCGTGATGAATCCGTCCAGATTCCCGTCGCCCAGCACGATGGAAGGCAGGTAGCGTTTCTCCACCAGCACCCGCCCTTCTCCAAACAGGTCCCGGTACACCGCCCAGGAAACCGCCACATGTTCACCGGGGAACCAGAACCCTCGATTCCCCGGCACGGCAATCCGAACCCCATCCCATGGACGCGCCGGGCAGCTGATCCAGCCCCACAGGTTCTTTTCAGGGAAGTCCACTGGTTGCAGGGCCCCCTGCGCCTCACGCAGGTCAACCGTGAACGTGATCTCTTCTGAACGAATCGGGCGACCACCATGTCGTGCGATGTAGTGCACCACGCAAGGCACCGCGTCGGAGGCCCCATCCTTGAAGATTTCCTCGTGAGAGACCCGGATGCTGGCAGGCCATCGGGTATTGCTCTCCACGACGAATACCGGAAGTGGCCGGCCGTTCCAGAACGCTTGTAGCTGATCACCGGGAAGCAACTCCGGAATGGCCCGGATCTCCACTGTGACGTCGCCACTCAGCGCGTCCGCCAGATCGATCAGACCATCTAACGCCAATGGCACCTCAGGCAGTGGCAGATCGAAGGGGACACCCAACTGCAGCTGCAGCGGCAAGGAGTACGACATCCCCCCCTGATTGCCAGCCCGATCGATAAGTCGATAGAAGAGAAATTGCCGACCATTGCCCCTGGCGCGTATGCTGTCGCCAGGAATACTGACTTCCAGCAGATCACTGAACGGCTCAGTGACTACCTCGACCTTGATGGGTATAGCCAGTGCCCCCTGAGTGGGCTCGATAAATATTTCCACAACGTCTTCAAGGCGGAAGGACTCCCATTTCGGGATATGAATCACCAGTGCATCGTTGTAACGCTCCAGGTATTCATCATCGATGAAGTCAGTTGGGTATTTTAGCTCAACCCGCTCTCCCGGCCTGTAGTTATTCGGCGCAGTTTTATCTAGGAATATATCAACAGGCAAAGATTGAGAGACATTTTCATCCTGTGTTACCCAGACCTTGTAGTACAGGCGAAACACCCCTTCGGTTCGCAAGAAACGCTCGGGGACGTCAAAAGAGATCGGAAACAATAGCGACGGATCCGCTGGCATATCCATTTCAGTATCCGGCACCACGAGCGACTGAATACCATTCCCTACGACCAAACTCATCCAGATCTGAAATGTCAGTTTCGCACCGGGGAAGTAGTTGTCCTCATAATGATCCCATGCATTCGGAATGCTGACCGTCAACGCTCTGGATTGAGCCGCTCTCGGTATTGTATGAATCCCTTCTTCATCTTCCAGCAATGGCAATGCACTGACGACCTGCAACATTGGCGAGATGGGGTCAGAGTCCAGTGTTTTTTGCTTGGCGCCTTGGATTGGACTGTAAACAGTCATGAGGAGTGCCCCTGAATAGATTCAAGCAGACCACGTCTTGACCTTGAATCTACGCCAGCGGCAATTTAGCGAAAACTAGTAAAAATGCTAGGTACGACAACTTAAAGCGATGGCAAGCGCCAGTCGATAGGCGTAATGCCCCGCTGCTCCAAAAAGCCATTGGCTCGACTGAAGTGCCCACATCCGAAGAACCCGCGATAGGCCGAAAGCGGCGAAGGATGCACCGACTTGAGCACCAGGTGCTTGCTGGCGTCGATCAACTTCTGCTTGCTTTGGGCATGGGCACCCCACAGCAGGAACACCACGTTCGGACACTGCTCGCTGACGGTCTGGATGATCCGGTCGGTGAAGAACTCCCAGCCCTTTTTCGCGTGAGACGCGGCGTTGGCCCGTTGCACGGTCATGGTGGTATTGAGCAGCAGCACGCCCTGTTCGGCCCAGCTCTGCAGGTAGCCGTGGTTGGGGATCGGCAGGTTGAGGTCGCGCTGCAGCTCCTTGTAGATGTTCACCAGCGACGGCGGCGTGGGGACGCCAGGCTGCACCGAAAAGCACAGGCCATGGGCCTGGCCGGGGCCGTGGTACGGATCCTGGCCGAGGATGACCACCTTGACCTGATCCAGCGGTGTCGAATTCAAGGCGTTGAAGATCAGCGGCCCGGGCGGGTAGATCTCCTTGCCGGCGGCATATTCCGCACGCAGGAACTCGCGCAACTGGTGCATGTAGGGCTGGTCGAACTCGGCGCGCAGCGCGGCTTTCCAGCTCGGTTCGAGTTTGATGCGATCGTCGTCGGTCATGGGGGCATCCAATAGCAAAGTGGCGCGACACTAGGAAAGCCTCGACGGCTTGTCAATCGATCCGACCGACGACCGGCAGCTTCGTGCCAGGCAGCCATACTGGTGGGATGACCTGCATGAGGTAGCCCATGTCCATTCACTGCGAGGAACTCATCAGCGCCGATGGCGCCCGTATCGGCATCGCCACCCTGGACGCGCCCAAGGCGCTCAATGCCCTGACCCTGCCGATGATCGAGGTGCTCGACGAGCGCCTGCGCGGCTGGGCCAGCGACCCCGACATCGTCTGCGTGTTACTGCGCGGCAACGGCGCGAAGGCCTTTTGTGCCGGCGGCGATGTGCGGGCGCTGGTCCAGGCCTGCCGCGAGCACCCCGGCAGCGTGCCGCCGCTGGCGGCGCAGTTCTTCGCCAGCGAATACCGCCTCGACTACCGCCTGCACACTTACCCCAAGCCGCTCCTGTGCTGGGGCCACGGACATGTGCTGGGCGGAGGCATGGGGCTGCTGCAAGGCGCCTGCGTGCGCATCGTCACCCCCAGCAGCCGCCTGGCCATGCCCGAAATCAGCATCGGCCTGTACCCCGATGTAGGCGCCAGCTGGTTTCTCGCCCGCCTACCCGGCAAGCTCGGGCTGTTCCTGGGCCTGACCGGCGCCCCGATCAATGCCCGTGATGCCCTGGATCTTGGCCTGGCCGATCGTTTCCTGGGCGAGCATCAACAGGACGCCCTGATCGAGGAGTTGCTGCAGCTGAACTGGCAGGAGCAGACCGCCCTGCAGCTCAACAGCCTGCTCAAGGCCGAGCAGCACAGGGCCTGCGCCGAGCTGCCCGAGGGCCAGTGGCTGGCGCGGCGGACGGTGATCGACGAAGTGCTCGACGTGGCCGATCCGGTCGCCGCCTGGCGCGCCCTGAGCGGGCTGGCACGGCACGCCGATCCGTTGCTGGCGGCGGCCGGCCAGCGCCTGCACGAAGGCTGTCCGTTGACCGCGCACCTGGTGTGGGAGCAAATCCGGCGTGCGCGCTATCTGTCGCTGGCCCAGGTGTTCCAGATGGAATACAGCATGAGCCTCAACTGCTGCCGTCACCCGGAGTTCAGCGAAGGGGTACGGGCCAGGTTGCTGGACAAGGACAACCAGCCGCACTGGCATTGGCCGGATGTAGCACAGGTGCCGGCGGCGGTGGTCGAGGCGCATTTCGCCAAAGTCTGGGAGGGGCGCCATCCACTGGCCGACCTGGGATGAAACAGAGGGTGACCTGTGCCACACGCCGCGGCGCCTGCTTCGCGGGCAAGCCCGCTCCCACAGGGAGCCTGCAATGCCCGATACATCAGCGATCCTGTGGGAGCGGGTTCACCCGCGAAGGCATGGGTCAATCCACCCTGGTCTTCGCGGGTAACCCCCCAGGTCAGCGCTGCCAGTTGCGATCGCCGCCGCGCCCGTTGGAATGCCAGCGATCTCCTCGACCGCCTCGGTTGTCGTTGCGGTAATCGTTGCGCTCGCGATCGCGCCCGTAGTCATAGCGCTGGCGATTGCCATAGTCGTAGCGCGGATTGCCCTGCCAACGCGGCTGCACGCCGGGTGGTGGATAAGGCCGGTACTGCGGCCCTGGCGCCGGCCGGTAGTAGCGCGGCGCAGGCTGGTAGTAGTAGCGCGGCTGCGGGGCCACATAATAGCGGTCGTAGCGGTAGTAACCGGGGTACACATAGCGATCGGAGGTGTAGTAGTCACTACGGTAGTAGCCGCCGCTGCCGTAGTACGGCGCGCAGCCGCTGGTCAGAAGTCCAAGCAGGACGAGCAACAGGATTCGTGGGTACATGGCGGCCTCCTGGACCGCGAGGGTGCCCGGCACAGCGGCGCTGGCGGACGTCGACGGCAATGCGTTCGTCGACACTGGATAAGACCGTCGAGGCAGGGTTCGGTGCCATTTCCGCAACAAATTGAAACAGGTCGTCCTGCCGCGCTCCGATATACTCCGTTGCCCATGACTGCGTCTGCCCCTGACGCCCGGAACCGACCATGCCCGACCCTCGACGCTGCCCCGCCTGTGGCGCCCTCAACCAATGCGGCCTGGCCGACCCAGGCAGCGCCACGCAAGGCTGCTGGTGCTTCAGCGTGAGCATCGACCCGGCAGTCCTGGAAGCCCTGCCGGCCGAACTGCGCGACAAGGCCTGCCTTTGCCCACGCTGCGCCCAGGTGGATGCACAGCTCAAGGCAGCGTCAGGCGCGATGATCCGCTAGACTGCGCGCCGTTTTCCCGTGACCTGCCTGCCATGCGCCTAGACCGATTCCTCGGCAACCTGCCCTGCTACAACCGCCAGCAAGTACGTCTGCTGCTCGCCAGCGGGCGCGTGCGCGTGGATGGCCTGGCGACGGATGATCCGCTGCTGGATGTGCGTGAGTTCAGCCGGGTCGAGGTGGACGAACAGGTCGTGCAGGCCGGCCGCACTGCACGCTACCTGATGCTGCACAAACCTACCGGCTGCGTCAGCGCCACCCGCGACCCACAGCACCGCACGGTGCTCGACCTGCTGCCTGAGGGACTACGCGACGGCCTGCATATCGCCGGGCGCCTGGACTACAACACCACCGGCCTGATGATCCTGACCAATGACGGCCAGTGGTCGCGACGCCTGACCCAGCCCCGCACCAAACTGCCGAAGATCTACCGCGTGCAGACCGAGGACGAGATCGGCGCGCATTATGTCGACAAGTTCCGTGAAGGCTTGTACTTCGCCTTCGAAGACCTCACCACCCTGCCCGCCCAGCTCGATATCCTCGGCCCCCGCGAGGCACGCCTGGCAATCGTCGAAGGACGCTATCACCAGGTGAAGCGGATGTTCGGCCATTTCCAGAACAAGGTGGTGGGCTTGCATCGCGAGCGCATGGGCACCATCGAGCTGGATCCGGGGTTGGCGCCGGGTGCATTTCGGGCGCTTTCGGCCGAGGAAGTCGCCACGGTCTGAGCCCTTTCGCGGGCAAGCCCGCTCCCACGGGAGACTCAGGAAACCTGTGGGAGCGGGCCTGCCCGCGAAAGGGCCGGATCAGGCCAAGCGAAACCGCCACACGACCGCCGAGCACCCCGAGTCACATTTTCCCCGAACGGCACTTGCGCGATGCGCGCCTCGCTGCTTGAATCGAATCGTCAGTCTGCATGTGACCAACAAGTCACACTGCCGGCCCAGACGCCCTTTGCCGGCCATCCAACGCCTCGATGCGCGGGAGCACGGCAAATCGCCCGCAACAACAATACCGTCGACGAAAGCGTCAAGGATCGACACCAGGGCCCACCGGTTTCACTTCCAGGCGAATGCCTACCTGTCATAAAGCACGTGCACCCTGATGGCCTCTGCGGTCGGTTCGGCGTCGTACTCGCGAACCGTCCAGGCGAACCACCAGGTGACGCGAATACCCTTTTTGCGCCAGGAGTCGATGACATGAGGCCAGAAATCGCTGTACTTGATATCCAAGGGCAGTACCGGGTTTACACGGAGTTCCATCGCGCGCAAGGCGCCGAGAAGACGATCATCCTGATCAATGGCTCGTTGGCCACCACGGCGTCCTTCGCACAGACAGTGCGCAACCTGCACCCACAGTTCAACGTGGTGCTGTACGACCAGCCGTACGCCGGCAAGTCGAAACCCCACAACCGCCAGGAGCGGCTGCTGACCAAAGAGACCGAGGCGCACATCCTGCTCGAGCTGATCGAGCACTTCCGTGCCGACCACGTGATGTCATTCTCCTGGGGCGGCGCCTGCACCCTGCTGGCGCTGGCGCACCAGCCGCGGTTGGTGAAGAAAGCCATCGTCAGCTCGTTCTCGCCGGTGATCAACGAACCGATGCGCGACTACCTGGAGCGCGGTTGCCAGTACCTGGCCGCCTGCGATCGCTACCAAGTGGGCAATCTGGTCAACGACACCATCGGCAAGCACCTGCCGTCGCTGTTCAAGCGCTTCAACTACCGGCACGTCAGCAGCCTGGACAGCCACGAGTACGCGCAGATGCACTTCCACATCAACCAGGTGCTCGAGCACGACCTGGAACGGGCACTGAAGGCCGCGCGCAACATCGACATCCCGGTGCTGTTCATCAACGGCGACCGTGACGAGTACACCACCGTCGAAGATGCCCGGCAATTCACCCGGCACGTGCAGCGCAGCCAGTTCAGCGTGATCCGCGATGCTGGTCACTTCCTCGACATGGAGCACAAGAGCGCCTGCGAGGATACCCGCGGCGCGATGCTCGGCTTCCTCAAGCCGACCGTGCGCGAACCCCGTCAACGCTACGTACAGGAACAGGGGCAGCATGCACTGGCCCTCTGAGCGCATCGGCGACCTGTAGCCCTTCGCTACCCGCAGGCTATGGGCCGCCGACAGGCTTTTTTATGCCCTTGGGCTTCTCATTGGCGAGGGGTTCTGGTAAAAAGTCGGGCGCCGACGCGGGTATAGTTTAATGGTAGAACAGTAGCTTCCCAAGCTTCCGACGAGGGTTCGATTCCCTCTACCCGCTCCACATCGCATTCCCCGCATGGCGTTCCAGCGACGTCATCGCTGTCAAAAGGAGCTTCGGCTCCTTTTTTCGTTCCTGCACCTTTCTTGATCCAGCCCATGGCCATTCCTTGCCTGAAAGGCTTGAATGCCCGGCGCCTTTTGCACTTGCGAGCCGATCGGTTCCAGCGCATAAACACCTAAGCTTTCTGAAACATCTCCAAAGGACTGCGCATGTTTCTCTCCCGCTGGCTACCGGGCCTGGCCAACCTGCTGCACTACCGCCGCGAATGGTTCCACGCTGACCTGCAGGCCGGCCTGTCGGTGGCCGCGATCCAGATTCCCATCGCCATCGCCTACGCGCAGATCGTCGGCCTGCCGCCGCAGTACGGGCTCTATGCCTGCGTGCTGCCGATGATCGTCTACGCCCTGATTGGCAGCTCGCGCCAGTTGATGGTCGGCCCGGACGCCGCCACCTGCGCCATGATCGCCGGGGCCGTGGCGCCGCTGGCCATGGGCGACCCACAACGCATCGCCGAGCTGTCGGTGATCGTCACGGTGCTGGTGGGCGCGATGCTGATCGCTGCCGGGGTGGCGCGGGCCGGGTTCATCGCCAGCTTCTTCTCCAGACCGATCCTGATCGGCTACCTCAACGGTATCGGCCTGAGCCTGATCGCCGGGCAGCTGTCCAAGGTGGTGGGTTTCAGGATCGAGGGCGACGGCTTCATCCTCAGCCTGGTCAACTTCCTCCAGCGCCTGGGCGAGATCCACTGGCTGACGCTGACCATCGGCCTGGCTGGCCTGGGCCTGCTGATCTGGCTGCCGCGCCGCTATCCACGGCTGCCGGCCGCGCTGGTGGTGGTGCTGGTGTTCACGGCCCTGGCCGGACTGTTCGGCCTGGATCGCTACGGCGTGGCGATCCTCGGTCCGGTCCCGGCGGGCATCCCCGAACTGGCCTGGCCGCGGAGCAGCCTGGCGGAAACCAAGAGCCTGCTGCGTGACGCCCTGGGTATCGCCACCATCAGTTTCTGCAGCGCCATGCTCACCGCCCGCAGCTTCGCCGCCCGCCACGGCTATGCAATCAACGCCAACCACGAGTTCGTCGCTCTGGGCGTGAGCAACCTGGCCGCCGGGATCTCCCAAGGCTTCGCCATCAGCGGCGCCGACTCGCGCACCGCGGTCAACGACATGGTTGGCGGCAAGAGCCAGCTGGTGGGCATCATCGCCGCGCTGGTGATCGCCCTGATCCTGCTGTTCCTCACCGCGCCCATGGCCTGGATTCCCCAGGCCGCGCTGGGCGCCGTGCTGCTGATGGCCGGCTGGGGGCTGATCGATGTGAAGTCGCTCAAGACCATCCGCAGGCTCAGCCGCTTCGAGTTCTGGCTGTGCCTGCTGACCACGGTCGGCGTGCTCGGCCTGGGGGTGTTGCCGGGCATCGTGTTCGCCGTGACCCTGGCCATCCTGCGCCTGCTCTACAGCATCTACCAGCCCACCGACGCGGTGCTCGGCTGGGTGCCCGGCATCGAAGGCCAGGTGGACGTGCGCCAGCACAAGGACGCCCGCACCGTACCGGGTCTGGTGGTGTACCGCTTCGACGACGCGATCCTGTTCTTCAACGCCGACTACTTCAAGATGCGTCTGCTCGAGGCGGTGCAAGGCGAGGCTCAGCCAAAGGCGGTGCTGTTCGATGCCGAAGCGGTGACCAGTATCGATGTCAGCGGCATCGCCGCCCTGCGCGAGGTACGCGACACCCTGGCCGCCCAGGGCATCCATTTCGCCATCGCCCGTGCCCGCGGCACCTTCCTGCGCATGCTGGTACGCTCGGGGATGGCACGGGAGATGGAGGAGAAACTGCTGTTCGGCTCGGTGCGGGCGGGGATTAGGGCATATCGGGTGTGGCGCAACAGAACTGGCCGGGAAGCCGTGGACCGGTAACAGAAGGCACCTACAGCAATGCCAGAAGGGAACGATGTAGCAAGGCAAGCGACCATCGCTAGCCTTGCGGATCATCTTCCCCGCGTAGTTTCGTACAACTGAAAGTACGCCAATGGCGTATATCCTGCTATGCTCTTCACCGAAACAGCCATCTTCACCAAACGCGTCAAAGCGTTGCTCGACGAAGAAGCCTACCGACTGCTTCAGGTCCGACTTCTGATCTGCCCCGATGCAGGAGACCTCATCGAAGGTACCGCAGGGCTGCGCAAGATACGTGTCGCGGCGAAGGGACATGGGAAACGCGGCGGTGCCAGGGTCATCTACTACCACTTCATGAGCGCGTCACAGATCGCCTTGCTGTACATCTACCCCAAGAACGAACAGTCAGACCTTTCAGCACAACAACGCGCTGCGCTGAGAAACCTCATCGAACACTGGAGCCACCCATGAGCCGCTTCTTCGACGAACTGATGGAAAGCGTCGAGCAGATGGATGAAATCGTCCATGGCCGCCGCCCGCCTTCCCGTCAATTCGAAATCGACGCTCTCCAAGTCAAGAACATTCGCAAGGCGACCGGCCTGTCCCAAGTGCGTTTCGCCGAAATCATCGATGTACAGGTGGCCACCCTGCGCAACTGGGAACAAGGCCGTCGGGAGCCCACCGGACCGGCCAAGGCCTTGTTGCGGGCTATCCACAACGACCCTGAGCATGTTCTGAAGGCACTGTCACACTGAACGCCCCCTCAGCCCTGCGGCACGCACGCCCGCGCGACACCCTGGGTACCCTGCCCGAGCAAGCTGATCAAGCCGCAGGGCAGGCTCCCCCGCCACTGCAGGTAGTCATGGCCTGCGGGAAACTCCACCTGCTCCACCCGATACCCCTTGGCCAGCAGCACATCACGCAGATGGCGATTGGTGTCGAGGATCCTCGGCCCCTCGAACAGTCCTGCCTGCAGGTAGAACCGCAGCGGCTGGCGCGAGGCCTTGGCGTACTCGCGGGTCAACCAGCCAGGCTCGGCGCCAGACATCGGCCACCAGTAGGACCCGGACATGCTCAACACGTTGCCGAACAGCTCCGGGTGCCTGAGCCCCATATAGGCCGACGCCAGGCCACCGTAACTGGAGCCGGCGACCACGGTGCGCGACGCCGGGGCCGCCAACCCCTGGCGGCTGGCCCAGGGCATCAGCTCTTCGGCCATGAACCGGGCGAACAGCGGATTGGGCGGCAGCTCCTGCTCACGGCTCTGGCTGCTGGGGTTGGCGATGATGAGCGCCGCGGTGGGCGGGATCAGGCCATCGGCAAGCAGATTGTCGAGCAAGGTCGGAGTCGGTACCTGACGGGTATAGGCATGGGCATCGAACAGCACCAGCAAGGCCTGGTCGGCCTTGCCCGGACGCCAGCCCACCGGGCGGTAGAGATAGACGTCGCGCTCGTTGCCGAGCAATTGGCTGGCCAGGCGCTTGCGCTCCAGACGACCACGGGGCACGCCCGCCCGCTCGGCGACCCAAGGCTGTGGCGCGGCATCGGGCAACTCCAGCCGCGAGCGCGACAACCAAGGGTCGCCACTGCCATCGGCGAAGGTGTTTGCATTCAGCGGATCGCGGCGGGTGCTGGCCAGTATCACCCGACGGTCGTCCGACACTGGCACATCCGGGGCCATCTGATAGCTCAGGCGCGTGGCGGCGGGCACCACGAAGCTGTGGTGCCAGACATCGCTCGAGCCCAGCCGGGCCAAGGGCTCATGGCTGCCTGAGGGAGCCCCGAAAACCCGCACATTGTCCCGCGCCCCGCGCCAGAGGAAGGTCACCAGGCGCTGCCCAGGCTGTCCGGGAATGGCTTCCACCAACGGCGTTCCCTCACGGGCACGTGCCTTCCAGAAAGCCTCGCTGTCGCCACCCTCGGCCAGCTCCCGCTGCAAGCTGCGCAAGGCCGGGCTGGCCAAGGGAACGGGAGAACGACGTTGCTCGGCAGCCGGCACCACCTGCTCCAGGCGCAGGCTGAACCGCTCGGACGGACGGGTCGCCAGGGGCTCGACACGTATCCGGTAATGCCCTGCCTGCTCCGCCACGAACAGAAACTCGCGGGGCTGGTCAAGACCGTCGACCAGCAGGCGCAACGGCTGCCCCTCGGCATTCAGCAGACGCAGGCTGACATCGCCTTCGACCCGCCCACGTACCAGATCCCCAGCCTTGAGCCCCAAATGCCAGACAGGCCGGCCAGTCTCGCTGACCTGCCCAGCGACCGCCCTGCCGACCTCCAGTTCAGCGCCTGCCACGGCCGCGCTCGAACATAGGAGCGCCAGCAGCCCGGCGCCGGCCCATCGCTTGAATCGCTGCATGGTCACCTCAGAAGTCGATGCTGGCGGAGAGCTTGAGGGTGCGCGGCTCGCTGACCGTCGCATAGCCGTCGTTGAACACCCCGGCCCAGTAGGCGCGGTTCTCGACGTTCTCCAGGCTGGCGCGCAGGGTCACGTCCTTGCTCAACACCCTGGTGGCGTAGCGCGCGCCGAGGTCGTAGCGGGTCCATTGCGGGATCTTCAGCTGGTTGGCCGAGTCCAGGTACTGGGAGCTGCTGTGGATGCCCAGGGCGGTGAGGGTCAGGCCCTCGACCCAGGGCAGGTCCCACTCGGCCCCGAGATTGGCCGACCAGGCCGGCACGCCGCGCGCGGTGTTGCCGTCCAGGACGCCGCCAGCGGTCTTGCTCAGCACGGCACGGGTGTAGGTCACGCCGCCGAGCAGGCGCACGCTGGGCACGACCTCGCCGAACATCGTCCACTCCACGCCGCGGTTGCGTTGTTCCCCGTCATCGTTGTAACGGTTGCTGGGCTTGTCGTAGATCATGCTGGGCTTGTCGATCTGGAACAGCGCCAACGTGTGGGTGAAATCGCCCAGGTCCCACTTCACCCCAGCCTCCATCTGCTTGGCGACATAAGGCGCGAACTGCTCGCGGTAGTTGGCCGCCTTCACATCCGTCACCATGCCACCCTGGGTCAGGCCCTCGATGTAGTTGGCGTACAGCGACACCGGCGCATCCCAGGGCTTGAGCACGATGCCCACGGCCGGGGTCAGCTTGCGCTCGTCGTACGCAGGCGTGCTCATCTTCTGACGGACGCGCTGGGAACGCACGCCGAGCGTGAGCAGCACGCGCTCGTCAACAAAGCCCAGGGTATCGGCCACGGCGAAGCTCGACAGGGTGTTGTCGCCAGTCTTGGTGCTGCTGCCATGGTTGCCGGCGATGACTGCCTTGCCGGGCCGGTAGATGTTGGTCGGGTACTTGGGGCCGGTGACCGTGGGCGCACGGC
Organism: Pseudomonas sp. GD03858; assembly: GCF_029840925.1. Lineage (GTDB taxonomy): Bacteria > Pseudomonadota > Gammaproteobacteria > Pseudomonadales > Pseudomonadaceae > Aquipseudomonas. The sequence goes on along the minus strand of NZ_JAOCDM010000009.1, from coordinate 69,311 downwards.
CAATATCTTGGTGCAGCAAGGTGGTGCTGAGCACCAGTTGATGGCTGACCGGGCCGGTCATGAAGTTGCCGCGCAGCCCCGCCTCACTGGACAGGCTGTGGGTGTAGCCAGCCTGGTTGTAGGTTTCGCCGATGGCCGAGCCATCGACCTTGTTCACCACCACACGGGTACCGTTGAGAAAGCCATCGTAGCGAGTGCGCGCACCGCCGACACTGGCGTAGGCGCTCCAGTTGTCATCGAGTTGATACTCGCCGCGCAGGACCACGGCCTTGCTGATCTGCCGGGCATGGATACCCTCGAGGATGTTGGTATCGGGCTTGGGCGCGCGGGTCACCTGGTTCAGGCCGGTGAAGCCGGCCATCATCGGGCTGCCGTTATCGAGTTTTTCGTGGCTTTCGTAGGCGTCCAGTTCGAGCTTGAAGTCGTCGCCCCGGTAATCCAGGGCCAGAGCGGCCAGGGTGCGATCCTTGGACTGTTTGTCGACGCCGGTGTCACCACTGCCGTAGACACCGTTGAAGCGGATACCGAAGCGTCCATCGGCGAAACGTCGACCCACATCGATATGCTCGGCGACATAGCCATCGGACACGTAGCTGGTGGTCAGCCGGGTCAGTGGCGCGTCGCCGGCGCGCTTGGGGACCAGGTTGACCACACCGCCCACGCCGCCGTTGGGCGCCATGCCATTGAGCAACGCGCTGGGCCCCTTGAGCACTTCGACACGTTCGAGGAATTCGGTCGGCACATGGCCATCGGGCGCCAGGCCATACAGGCCGCCCAGCGCCAGCTCGGTGGAGTCCAGCGCGTAACCACGAATCATGAAGTTCTCGTAGGCATGCCCTTCGCCGGTGCTGAAGCGGATCGACGGGTCATTGCGCAGCACCGCACCGACCGTGCCGCTCTGCTGGTTCTCGATGGTCTTGGCGGTGTAGGCGGTGACGCTGAAAGGCGTGTCCATGAGGTCACGGTTGCCCAGCATGCCAAGGCGCGCGCCACGCGCCACCTGGCCGCCGCTGTAGCTGTCCGGCAGGTCGCTGTTGAAGCCCGAGGCATTGACCGTGGTCGCGCCCAGGGTAAGGGCGGCTCCCTCGGCAGGGCCGCGCAGGATGATCACCCCCTGCTCCTCGACCGCGACCAGGTCGCTGCCGGCCAGCAGCTGGCGCAGGGCCTGAAGCACCGTGTAGCGGCCCTGCAAGGCCGGCGCGGCGCGCCCGGCGAGCAGGCGGCTGTCAGCGGCGATGGCCACGCCAGAGGCATGCGCCAATGCATGTACCGTGGTCTCCAGCGACTGGCTTGGCAGGTCCAGGTTCAGCGGCTGGCTATCGGCCAGGGCCAGGCCGCTGCCGCCCAGGGCGCAGGCCAGGGCCAGGCGCCGCAGGGTGCCAGGGACACGGGAGGAGAGAAGCGACATGATCGGTCCTTGCGAGAGGTGGGTTCACAGCTGATGACGCGGCAGCGGTGATTTACCCCTCAAACGAATTTCGCGCGTGCACGATCAGTTGCTGGCCGCCCTTTGCCAGCACGCGCACTGGCAGGATTCGCGGCAAGGCTTCGAGCAGTACATCCGGTCGGTCACTGGGGAAGCTCCCGGTAAGGCGCAGGTCGGCCGCGCCGGGATCGACCTCGATCGCTTGCGCGACGTAGGCATTCAGCTCCCCTATCACTTCGCGCAACGGCTGGTCGGTGAACGACCACCAGCCACGCCGCCAATGCGCCAGGTCCGGGCCGAACTGGCCACCGGCACGCAGCGTGCCCAGGCGCCCATCGCCATCCAGGCAGATGCGCTCACCCGCCCGCAGTACTTGCTCCCGCCCCTGCAGGTCGCGTACCTGCACCCGTCCTCTGGAAACCGCCACCTGCACCCGATCACCGCGGTCACTGACAGTAAAAGCGGTGCCCAGCACCTCTACCCGGCCAAGGCGGGTGCTGACCACGAACGGCCGCCACAACGCGTGGGCAACGTCGAAGAAGACATTGCCATGCAACAGCAGTACCTGACGCTCGCCATGGTCGAAACGCACCCGCAGGTTACTCTCGGCGGCCACCAGCAGCTGGCTGCCATCGGGCAACGCCAACTCATGGGGCGCCTGGGCATGCGCGGTCCGTAAATCCTGCAGGAACGGTGCGGTGCGCGTGAACATCCAGCCCAGCCAGCCGCCCGAGGCCAGCAACAGCGCCAGCGCGCCGCCCTGGCGCAGCACACGCCGACGACCAGGGTCGCAAGTCTGCGGCTGCAAGGCGCCGCGTAGCTGAGGAGCCAGGCGATGAACCAGTTGCCAGCGCTGCTCGGCTTCCTGCCAGGCGCGCTCGTGTTCGTCGCTGCGCTTGCGCCAACGCAGAGCCAGGCCCTCGGTCCTGCTGACGCGCGCGGGGTCGTCGCCCTGCAAGGCCGCCAGGTAAACCAGGGCTTGCTGTACCTTGCGCGGCGAGGCCGGCTCAGTCATGGCGCGCGGCCAGGCGCAGTTCCGACAGGTCGAAGACCGCACGGGCGATGTGCAGCTCGACCGACTTGGCCGACAGTCCCAGCGCCTCGCAGACCTCGCGGTGGCTGTGACCATGCAGGCGCACGCGGACGAACACTTCCCGACGCAGCTTCGGCATGCGCTCGATGCGGGCGATCAGGTGCTGCAGCTGCTCGCGGGCGATCATGATCGCTTCGACACTGGGGCTCAGCCATTCTGCCCGCGCCAGCCAGTCCTCCAGGGCCGCCAGCTCGGTGCTGCGCCGCCGATACTGGTCGATGCACAGGTTGCGCGCCGCCTGGAACAGCAGGGCCCGGGCATTGATCACCGGCGCGCTGAGGGCGTGGGCGTAGGCCTGGGCGAAGCTGGATTGGGCGATATCAGCCGCGTCGTCGGGGTTGCGCAAGCGACCGCAGAGATAGCGACGCAGATCGCTGTAATGGGCGAGCAGGTCATCGACGACAGCCGGGAGCGCCGCTCGGGCACTCCAGTCGGTGGAGAGAAAGGTCATTGCTGAGGTGGCGATGGGTGATAATAGGAATTCCTATCATTCTCACACATGTCATTCGGCCATCGCCAGCCTCGGCTTGGATTCAGTAACCGAGCGTCTTCAGCAACTGGCCTTCGTTGAGCGGCACTGGCCGGCCATAGAAGCGCATCAGCTCACCCGCGCGGTTGGTGAAGATGCCATCCACGCCCGCTTTCATCGCCTTGTCGAAGTCCACCTTCTCGTCGAGGGTGTACACGTGAACCAGCAGTCCCTTGTCGTGGCTGGCCTGATTCATCCACGGCTGGATCAGGTCGGCGTAGCTCTGCTCTCCCAGGTGCGTCCGGGTCGCCGACGGGCCGGTGCCGATAGCCCCACCGGCCTTGGCATGGTCGAGCCAGCGCTCGAACTCGGCGCGGTCCTTGGGTTGCTGGCGGGCGTAGAAGGCTGACTTGTCCTGCTCGCCGGATTCGGCGAAATCCTGGCCCGAGGCCGGCTCGATCGCCCCCTTGGCCACCCACAGCAGGAGGATCTTCGGCACTTGCGGCATCGCCTTGTGCAGCAGTTCGAGGCTATTGCGATCGAAAGTCTGCAATACCACCCGGCCCGGCTTGTCGAGCCAGCCGCGAGCCTCGAGACGCTTTTTCAGATCCTGCTCGATGCCAGGGAACTGGGCAGGTTCCTTGGTCTCGATGTACAGGCCGGGATGACGGTCGGGATTGCCTTCGGCGATGTCGATCACCTCGTCCAGGGTCAGGATGCGCTGCCCCTTGAACGCGTCCCGGGCACGCTCGGGATAAGCCTTGTTGAACCAGCTGCCGGCATCCAGCGCCTTGAGCTCGGCCAGGGTGAAGGCACTGACCGGGCTGGTCTTGCGCTCAGGGTAGCGTTCGGCGACATCGCTGGTACGGCCCAGCACATCGTCATGGACCACCACCAGTACCCCGTCGCGGGTCCGCTGCAGGTCCATCTCCAGGTAGTCGGCGCCCAGCTCACGGGCCAGCAGGTAGGCTGGCGTGGTGGACTCCGGGGCATCGTACGACGCGCCTCGGTGGGCGATCACGGCCGGGTGCGGGATATCCTGCGCCTTGGCCAACGCCGCGCCATCGGCGGCGCAAGCCAGGCCGGTGGTCAACAGCGTGCTCAGGCCGAGACTCAGGATGAGGGAAGTACTGTTCATTCGACTGTTCCTTGTACGAGTGGGCAGGCCCTGCAATAGAGCCCTTGCCATGCGCGATGGATTGCGCTGGACGGCAAGCCTCGCACATTACGCATGACATGCTAAAGTCGCCCGCGTTTCCCCGCAGCCCACGGACCTGTCATGCCCGCACTCGACGCCCACCTGCCCGCCTGGGCCGACCTCAACCAGTGCCACCCCTGCAACGCCCTGCTGCTGGGCAATGGCGCCAGTCGCGCGCTGTGGAAACCGTTCGGCTACTTTTCGCTGTTCGAGGAAGCACAACGCGTCAGGCACAAGGCCCTGGGCGTGAGCGACCAGGCGTTGTTCAAGGCACTCGGCAGCGAACTGTTCGAGCCCGTGCTCAGCACCCTGAACAGCACCGTGCGGGCCAACGCCGCGCTGGCGATCAACTCCACCGCGCCACTGAACCGCTATTACTCGATCAAGGAAGCGCTGATCCATGCGGTACGGGCCGTCCACCTGCCCTGGTCGCTGTTCGCCGTCCCGACGCGCCAGGCGATCAACCAGGCGCTGCGTCAATACCGCACGGTCTACACCAGCAATTACGACCTGATCCTGCCCTGGGCGATCGCCGAGGACCCGCAAGGTTTCGCCACAGTCTTCGACGAACAGGGTTTCTTCGATGTTCGCCGTGCACCAGGCGACGGTATTCGTGTCCTGCACCTGCACGGCGGCATGCACTTGCTCAAGCTGCCCGATGGCAGCACGCGCCAGCGCAGCGCCGAGCAGGCCGAACTGTTAGAGGGCTTCGCCGTCAACATCCCTGGCGAAGTACCGCTGTTCGTCAATGAAAGCCGCAGCGACGACAAGCTGCGCGCCCTGCGCAACTCGGACTATCTGTCCTGGAGCCTGGGGCAACTTGCCCGGGAGCGAGAGGGGCTGTGCCTGTTCGGACAACACCTGGACAGCAGCGACCAGCACCTGCTCGATGCCATCCGCCAGGCGCGTCCACAGCATCTGGCCATCGCCGTCCGGCCACTGAGCGAAGCCTCGATCATCAATCAGAAACAGCACTTTACTCAGCGCTTCGCCGATCTTGAGCAAACTTCACTGCATTTTTTCGATGCCACCAGCCACCCGCTGGGGCGCCTCGACCTGGCCATTGCGGCGCCCGCCGAACTTAACCGTCGGCGTTGATCGTACTATTTTGCAAATGTAAATAATTCTCGATAAGATCCGCACCCTTTCCTCTTGCCAGCTCCGGAAAGCGTGCATGCAGCGCCCCAAACCCGACCCCACCACCGCACAAGAAGCCTGCCGAGGTTTCTATGCCGACATCCTGCATTTCCTGCGCAAGCGCACGGATAATGCCAGCGATGCCGCGGACATGACCCAGGACGTGTTCGCCCAGTGGCTGGGCTACCGGGACCGGGCCAAGGTGGAGCAGCCCCGGGCATTCCTGTTCCAGGTGGCGCGCAACCTGCTCAGCGACCACTGGCGGCGACAGAAGGTACGCCAGGTGGTGCTGGCCGAAGACGCCTTGCCCGACGAGCTGCCTGCGCAGGCGAACGACCCGCTGGACCACGCCCAGCAGCAACAACGGCTGAATCAATTGCGCCAAGTGCTCGCCGAGCTCTCGCCGCGCCGGCGCGAAGCCCTTATGCTGCACCGTTTCGAAGGCCTGACCCAGGCCCAGATCGCCGAGCGCATGAACATTTCCGTCAGCATGGTCGAAAAGCACATCGCCGCCGCCCTGCTGCAATGCAAGCAACGCCTGGACAGTGACACCGGCACGGAGCAGTCCCCATGACCCCCACCGACGAGCTCGACCCGTCCCCGATCGACGCCCAGGCGGCGAGCTGGTTCAGTCGCAACCGCAATGCCCCTTCGCGGGAGGCGCGCAAGGCATTTGCCCAATGGATGCAGGTAGCGGAGCACGCGCGCGCCTATCGCCAGTTCGAACAGCTGTGGGACGATCTGGCGGCACTCAAGCAGGCCAGTCGCCCGACCCCGCTGCCGGTCCGCCGCCCGACCCGCTGGCGCCCGGCCCTGGCGGCAGCGGCGGCGCTGCTGTGCGCGGTAGTGGTCGGCAACCCAGGCGCCGGCAGCGAGCCGCTCAGCCAGCGCATTGCCGCCGTGCAGTCAGCGCAACGCCTGAAATTGCCCGACGGCAGCCAGCTGTACGTGAACGCGCAGACCCGCCTGCGCCTGGACTTCAGCGCCGAACGCCGGCTGATCCACCTCGATCATGGCCAGCTGTACATCGACGTCGCGCCCGACAAGGAACGCCCGCTGTTCGTCGACGCCGGCAGCGGTCGGGTGCGAGTGGTCGGTACCGGCTTCGATCTGCGTCGCGGCGACCGCGAACTGGTGGTCGCCGTCGCCCACGGCCAGGTCGCCTTCGAAACGCCTGGTGAGCGCAACGCCCCGCTGTTGCTCGGTGCCCACCAAGGCGCCACCTACGATCTGGCGCAAGGCAGTCTGACTCGCCAGGAGCTGGGCGAGCAGCCAGTCGCCGGCTGGCGCGAAGGCCATGTGAGCTTCCGCAACCGTGAACTGGCCAGCCTGGTCGACGAACTCGGACTGTACCGCCAGCACCCGGTGGTGCTGGCCGATCCGGCCCTGGGCCGCTACAAGGTGTCGGGCAATCTCGATGTGCATGACCCCGACGCGCTGCTCAACGCCCTGCCCGCCCTGTTACCGGTCAAGACCACCCTGCTGGCCGACGGCCGTCTGCGTATCGAGCGACGCGCAAAATAATTTGAGAATTTTTATCATTCGCAGGTGAGGTATTTTCGCAAAGACGCGTCTTCCTCCTCGCCTGCCGCGTGATGGCGGGCTTTTTCCGGCCTTTTGCCGTTTGGGGGAATCCATGTTGTCCGCGTTGCGTCCGTTGCACTGCCTGCCTGCCCGACCTACCTTGCTCGCCCTGTGCCTGGCCGTGAGCCTGGCCGCCGAAGCCGCCCCGGTACCGTTCGACCTGCCTGCGCAACCGTTGGCCCGCTCGCTGAGCCAGCTGGCCCAGCAGGCCAAGGTCCAGCTGCTGTTCGACGAAGGCCTGCTTGGCGCGGCTCAGGCCCCGGCACTCAAGGGCGACTTCGAGGCTGAAGCGGCCATCAGCCGACTGCTGATCGGCAGCCGCTTCAATGTCGTGCGCATGGGCAACACGTATGTGGTGCGTCTGCGCGAGGACGATCCGAGCGCCGACAACAGCATCCAGCTCGGCGCCCTGAGCATCGTCGGCGACGGCCAGCAGGTCGACCCGGGCAACGTCGGGCGCTCGACCCTCGACCAGGAACAGATCGACCGCTACCAGCCGAACAACATCCCCAGCGTGCTCGCCACCCTGCCGGGCGTGAACATGGGCGGCTCGTCCAAGCCGGGCGGCCAGACCATCAACATCTGGGGCCTGGGCGACGCCGAGGACGTGCCAATGACCCTCGACGGCGCGCCCAAGAGCGGCTTCGAGCGTTACCAGCAAGGCACCATCTTCATCGAGCCGGAGCTGATCAAGCACATCGAAGTGGACAAGGGGCCGCACTCGGTGAAGACCGGCAACGGTGGCTTCGGCGGCAGCGTCAACATGGAGACCAAGGATGCCGGCGACCTGCTGCAGGAAGGCCGCAACAGTGGCGCCATGCTCAAGTACGGTTATGCCAGCAACGACCACCAGCAGATCTACAGCTCGGCGCTGTTCGGTCGCAGCGACGACGGACGCTTCGATGGCCTGGTCTATTACACCAAGCGCGACGGCGGCAACCTGAAGATGGCCGACAACCTGCCCGACCCCAACAACCAGTGGCCGGTCAACCCCAAGCGCGTGCCCTATAGCGCCCTGGACCTGGACGGTGTGCTGCTCAAGGGCAATGTCCACTTCACCGACGAGCACAGCCTGGGGCTGTCCTACTCGCGCTCCGAGAGTGAACGCTGGACCACCTTCGCCTCCACGGCCTACCCGGCGCCACCGAGCGCTGCGGACATCAAGAAGTACGGCTACGACGGCTCGCTCAAGCGCTTCCTGGCCAACCGCACCACGACCGATACCACCTGGTCGGCCACCTACAAGTACCAGCCGATCGAGAATCCGTGGGTCGACCTGCAGGTGAAGTACTCCGAGTCCGACACCAAGCAGACCGACGAGCGCGAAGCCACGGCGTTCTTCCAGCCGGCCACCGGCGGTCGCAAGATGGACACCGAGTACAAGGACCGCATGCTCGATGTGAAGAACACCAGCACCTTCCTCACCGGCCCGCTGGAACATGCGCTGACCGCGGGCGTGCAGGTTCGCCGCCATGATCGCGACACGCAGATGTGGATGCCCGGCAAGACCTATGAAGTGCCCAAGTACAACTATGGCCACTACCAGCCCTACTTCATGCCCAGCGGCCAGGTCGACAGCCAGGGCTACTACCTGCAAGACGCCATCACCCTGGGCAGCCTGACCATCACCCCGTCGCTGCGCTACGATCATGTCGCCAACGAAGGCAAGCCCAACCAGGCGCCTTACTACAACAACCCGCAGGCTGGGCACGACTACAGCGAAAAGACCTACAGCGGCTGGTCGCCGCGTCTGTCGCTGTTCTGGAAGGTCAGCGATCAGACCGCGCTGTTCGCCGACTACAGCAAGACCTGGCGCGCACCGGTACTGGATGAACAGTACGAAGTACAAGGCGTGGGCAGCCGCACGTCGACCAGCCGCAACCTTGACCCGGAGCGCATCACCGGCGTGCGCGTGGGTAGCATCAGCGACTTCTCCAACGTGTTCACCCAGGGCGACAGCGCCCAGGTGCGCGCCACGCTGTTCCGCAACAAGATCACCGACGAGATCTTCAAGGCCACCGGTGTCGGTTGCCAGGAGCAGTTGGCCACCGGCGGCAGCATCGCCAACACCTGCGGCGGCGGCCTGATGGGCAACTACCGCAACATCGGCGACGTGGTCTACAAAGGCTTCGAGATCGAGACGTTCTACGACTCCACCTACCTGTTCGGTGCCGTGTCGTACGCCTGGATGGAAGGCCGCCATGAAGGCGCCTACACCAACCCGTGGGGCCCGGACGTGTGGGCCAAGGACGTACCGGCGCCCAAGTGGATCACTACCCTGGGGGTGAAGATTCCGGCCTGGGACGCCCGTGTAGGCTGGACCGCGCAATTCGTCGGCGCCACCCGCCACCTGCCCAGCGACAAGTACTTCGAAGGCCCGGCCAGCGCGCTCGGCGACCGTTACTACGACAACTTCGGCAACGAGAAGTACGAGATCCACGGACTGTTCGCCAACTGGAAACCGCAGCAGGCGTACCTGAAAGGGACCGAGGTCAACCTGACCGTGGACAACCTGTTCAACAAGGCTGTCAGGCCGGAACTGTCGGGAGAGAACGCCTATACCGTCGGGCGCAACGCCAAGATCAGCGTGACCCGGTTCTTCTGAGCCCGGCGAGCGACGATGATGCAAGGGATTGCATCATCGTCCTCCTGCCACGCGTTCCTGCGCCCTGGCAACGTTCACCTGCATCGCCGTGCGGGCCAGTTCCAGCAGGGTCTGGGCGATGGCATAGTTGCCGCGCTCCTGCATCCAGGACAGGATCTCGGCAAGGTGCCAGAGCGACAGGCTGCCATCATGCACCGGTACCGGGAAGCTGCGGTGGTGGGAGAGCATCAGCTTGCGCATGTTCTGCCGGGACACGCCCACCAGTTCAGCCACGTCGGTGAGGCCGACCAGATCAGGGCTGGCCTCGATCAACCGGGCATGCGGTATCACACGCCGGACATCCGCCAGGGCGCCATGCATCGCCTCCTGGGCGCTCGCCCCTTCACGGACGAAGGCCAACGCCAGGCGACCCGGCTGACCGATACCGATCACGGCGTCATCGCAACCGTCCTCCCCCAGCCGTTCGATCAGCGCATCGACATCTTCGTCACCGGTCAACTGGTACTTGAGAGTGAATTCATACTCCATCACATGTGCTCCACAGGCTGATTGACGATACCGCGCGCCGACGTGCAGTTGTCGACGATTCGCCGCAACTGACGGGCGAAGTTGCCCGGGTTTCTCGGTGTGCTCCACACACTAGTGATGCAGAACTCGCCGCAACGGCATTCGCGATCGTTGTTGGGGCAATAGATGCGCCCCCAGCAATGGCCGCCTCGTACCACGACTTTCCAACCCTGCGCCTCGGCGTGTATCAGGGTCTGCTCGACTTCCTTGTTGGGGTGCGTGGGACGGGCCATCGGTTGCGCTCCAGTATGGACATGAGAACATGGTTGTCAAGTGACAACCAAGAGACGCCGACAGACGTCATCCCGACCCAGCCTAGATCGCGCACACCATTCATCCGCCCCACGACCAGCGCTTCAGAAGCGTCCTATCGCAAACAGGGAAACGCTTGCAGCTGACCTAACCGGTGATCAGCCCATCCGCCAGCAGCAGGGTTTCCAGGCAGTGCTCGCGCACGCCATAGAACGCCTTGAGTTCGGCGATCTTCTCCAGCAGGGCCGCGTTGTCCTGTGGCTGGCGACGCTTGACGGCGAGGATCATCTTGTTCTTGTTGGTGTGCTCCAGCGAAATGAACTCAAAGACCTTGGTCTCGTAGCCACAGGCCTCCAGATACAGGGCACGCAGACTGTCGGTGAGCATCTCGGCCTGCTGCCCAAGGTGCAGGCCGTATTGCAGCATCGGCTGCAGCAGGCCAGGACTGTGCATCTGCGGGCGGATCTGCTTGTGGCAGCATGGCGAGCACATGATGATCGCGGCGTTGCAGCGAACACCGGTATGGATGGCGTAGTCGGTGGCGATGTCGCAGGCATGCAGGGCGATCATCACCTCGATGGCCTCGGGCACCACGCTGCGCACATCGCCACATTCAAAGACCAGGCCCGGATGTTCCAGGCGCGCGGCGGCGGCGTTGCACAGCTCGACCATGTCCGGGCGCAGCTCGACACCGGTGACCTGCGCCTCACGTCCCAAGGTATTGCGCAGGTAGTCGTGCATGGCGAAAGTCAGGTAGCCCTTGCCCGAGCCGAAGTCGGCCACCCGCAACAGCTGGTCCGCCGCGACCGGCGCGCCCGCCAGAGCGTGATCGAAGACTTCGATGAACTTGTTGATCTGCTTCCACTTGCGCGACATCGACGGGATCAGCGCGCCTTGCGCGTCGGTCACCCCGAGGTCGCGCAGGAACGGCCGCGACAGCTCCAGGTAGCGCTTCTTCTGCCGGTCATGTCCGGCCGTGGCCGCTTCGGACTGGACCTGCTGCGCCAGGTGGCGCTGCAACATCGGCTTGCCTTTCTTGCTGAAACCCAGCTGCACTTCGCCTGCGACGGTGAACAGGTGGGCGTTGCGAAAGCTCTCCGGCAACAGTTCGGCAACCAGCGCCTGCGCCTGGTCCAACGGCAGGTTGCGGGTGATGTCGCGAGTCTGGTGGCGGTAGACCAGTTGCAGGCAGGCCTGCCCCTTGAGCTGCACCGGCTTGGCGATGATCCGTTGCAGGGTCTGGTCGGCGCCGACGTGGCGGGCCAGCACCAGCTTGCCCAGGCTGCCATCGGCCAGGGCATCGGCCAGCAGAGTCAGGAACTGGGCACGCGCATCCGGCGCGCAGGGGGCAGAAGAAGGGGAAGACATGGGAACGGGTGCCTCGAAATGCGGGGGGCGCGATGCGCAATGCGGGGCATTCTACGTCGATGCCGGCTCATCGCGAACCCCTGTGGCAGCGGGCTGGTCGGATTGCCGCCGCGGGCCTGCCGCGCGGGCGACCCCGCGCCCACGGCACGGATCAGTCGAGAATCACCAGGCGGTTGGGCAGCTCATTGCGCGCATGAGTCGGCGGCACATGCTCGCTGAGCAGCTCGCCACAGGCCTCGATGCACTCGACGAACCCTTGCAACGTCTGGCCATGGCGCACCTGTTCGGTGAACCGCGCGACGATCGCTTCTCGCGCTTGCTCGGGCAAGTGCCGGGCGATGCCCTCGTCGACCAGGATCTCGACATGGCGCTCGGCCTCGCTGACGAAGATCAGCACCCCGGTCGCACCCGCCGTGCGCTGCAGATTGAGCTCGAGAAACTGCTGTCGGGCCAGCCCGGAAGCACGCCGGCGGCGCAATACCGTCGGCACAACCCAGACCGCCAGACGCGGGTGACGCAGCAGCAGGCATAACCCGATGAACGTCAGCATCTGTGCCAGCAACAGGCCGTTGACCCCGATACCGCCCAGCCACAGGTGCAGCACACCCGGCACCAGCAGGGCCAGCAAGGCGGCCCAGAGCAGGGGCAGGTAGGGGAAGTCATCGGCGCGACGGGCCAGTACCGTCACCAGTTCCGCGTCGGTGCGCCGCTCGGCGCGGGCGATCGCCTCGGCGATCTGCCGCTGTTCGTATTCGGTCATGCCATCGTCTCTCGAGCGTTCTTGTCATTGTTATCCCGGCACTCGGGTGGCGAGAGTGTATCTCAACAAGCGCCCCATATAAGGCATAATCCGCGCCTGCACCGGATCCTGGAGAATGATCCGAAAAACAGCCAGCGGCCCTTACAACAACAGGCGTGCGAAACGTCTCGATCAACCGCATACACTCGACAACGGAATTGATGATGAAACTGTCTTTGCTGGGCCTGGCCATGGGCCTTGCCAGTCAGGCGGCCCTTGCCGCCCCCACCGCCGCGCCCCTGCAGGACAAGCAGGCGTTCATCGATCACCTGGTCGGGCAAATGACCGAGGCCGAGAAGATCGGCCAGCTGCGCCTGATCAGCATCGGCCCCGAGATGCCCCGCGAGAAGATCCGCGAGGAAATCGCCGCCGGACGCATCGGCGGCACCTTCAACTCGCGCACCGCTCCCGAGAACCGGCCGATGCAGGACGCCGCCATGCGCAGCCGCCTGAAGATCCCGATGTTCTTCGCCTACGACACCATCCACGGCGAGCGCACCATCTTCCCGATCAGCCTGGGCCTGGCCGCCACCTGGGACATGGATGCCATCGCCAAGGTCGGGCGCACCTCGGCCATCGAAGCCGCCGCCGACTCGCTCGACATGACCTTCGCGCCGATGGTCGACATCGCCCGCGACCCACGCTGGGGCCGCACCAGTGAAGGCTTCGGCGAAGACACCTACCTGACCTCGAAAATCGGCCAGGTGATGGTCAAGTCGTTCCAGGGCTCGAGCCCGGCCAATCCCGACAGCATCATGGCCATCGTCAAGCACTTCGCCCTGTATGGCGCGGTGGAGGGCGGGCGCGACTACAACACGGTCGATATGAGCCTGCCGAAGATGTACAACGACTACCTGCCGCCCTACCGCGCCGCGCTCGACGCCGGGGCCGGCGGGGTGATGGTGGCGCTGAACTCGATCAACGGCGTGCCGGCCACCTCCAATACCTGGCTGATGAACGACCTGCTGCGCAAGGAGTGGGGCTTCAAGGGCGTGACCATCAGCGATCACGGCGCCATCCAGGAACTGATCCGCCATGGCGTGGCCCGCGATGGCCGCGAGGCCGCCAAGCTGGCGATCAAGGCCGGCATCGACATGAGCATGAACGACACCCTCTACGGCGAGGAACTGCCGGGCCTGCTCAAGTCCGGCGAAGTCACTCAGGCCGAACTGGACCAGGCGGTGCGCGAAGTGCTCGGTGCCAAGTACGACATGGGCCTGTTCAAGGATCCGTACGTGCGCATCGGCAAGGCCGAAACCGACCTCGAGGAGTATTACGGCAATGACCGCCTGCACCGCGACGCCGCACGCGACGTCGCCCGCCGCAGCCTGGTGCTGCTGGAGAACCGCGACCAGACCCTGCCGCTGAAAAAGGCCGGCACCATCGCCCTGGTCGGCCCGCTGGCCGACGCGCCGATCGACATGATGGGTAGCTGGGCCGCCGACGGTCGCCCGGAGCACTCGGTCACCGTGCGCGAAGGCTTGGCCCGCGCCGTTGCCGGCAAGGCCCAGGTGGTCTATGCCAAGGGTTCGAACGTCACCGGCGACAAGGCGATGTTCGACTACCTGAACTTCCTCAACTTCGCCGCCCCGGAGATCATCGACGACCCACGCCCAGCCGCTGTGCTGATCGACGAAGCGGTCAAGGCGGCGAAGCAATCGGATGTGGTGGTCGCCGTGGTCGGCGAATCCCGTGGCATGTCCCACGAATCCTCGAGCCGCACCACCCTGGAGATTCCGGCGGTTCAGCGTGACCTGATCAAGGCGCTCAAGGCCACCGGCAAGCCCCTGGTGCTGGTACTGATGAACGGTCGTCCGCTGTCGATCGCCTGGGAGCGCGAGCAGGCCGACGCCATCCTCGAGACCTGGTTCAGCGGTACCGAAGGCGGCAACGCCATCGCCGACGTGCTGTTCGGCGACTACAACCCTTCCGGACGCCTGGCCATCACCTTCCCGCGCTCGGTCGGGCAGATCCCGATGTACTACAACAACATGCGCATCGGCCGCCCGTTCACGCCGGGCAAGCCGGGCAACTACACCTCGCAGTACTTCGAAGAGCCCAATGGCCCGCTGTATCCGTTCGGCTACGGCCTGAGCTACACGAACTTCGAACTGTCCGGACTGAAGCTGTCGCACAAGACACTCGAGCGCGGCGCCACCCTGCAAGCCAAGGTGACCGTGAAGAACACCGGCAAGCGTGACGGCGAGACCGTGGTGCAGCTCTACATTCGCGACGAGAGCGCGTCGATGAGCCGGCCAGTGAAGGAACTGAAGAACTTCCAGAAGCTGATGCTCAAGGCCGGCGAAGCGCGAACCTTGACCTTCGACATCAGTGAGGAAGACCTGAAGTTCTACAATGGTCAACTGCAACGGGTTGCCGAAGCGGGCCAGTTCGACGTGCAGATCGGGCTCGATTCGCAGACGGTGCAACAGCAGAGTTTCGAGCTGCGCTAAGCAAGTCCGGCCGATTCGCGGGCAAGCCCGCTCCCACAGGGGATGCACGAAACCCCGTGGGAGTGGGCTTGCCCGGCGATGAGGCCGACACAGACAACCGAGATCCCGGATCCGCCCCATGCCCTCATCCTTCCGCACCCTGCGCCTGGGCTTGATCATCCTGCTGATCCTGCTCGGTACCGGCCTCAGCGCCGGCTGGGCCATGCAACAGGCCAAGCGCCAGGCGATGGAAACCGACGCTCGCCGGGCCAGCCAGCAACTGAGCCTGTACGCCAACGCGCTGCACACCCTGATCGAGCGCTACCGTGCCCTGCCCGCTGTGCTGGCGCTGGATCCGGAGCTGATCGACGCCCTGCGTGGCCCGGTCACCGAACCGGTGCAGGATGCCCTCAACCGCAAGCTCGAACGCATCAACGGCGCCGCCAATTCCTCGACCCTGGAACTGCTCGACCGCACCGGCCTGGCCATCGCGGCCAGCAACTGGCGCCTACCGACCACCTACGTCGGCTCCAACTACGGCTTTCGCCCCTACTTCAAGCAGACTCGCAGCCAGGGCAGCGGGCGCTTCTACGCGGTCGGCGTGACCAGCGGCGTACCAGGTTATTTCCTGTCCAGCGCTGTGACCGACGAACAGGGTCGCTTCCTCGGCGCCATGGTGGTCAAGCTGGAGTTCCCCGAACTCGAGCGCGAGTGGCGCCAGGGCAGCGATATCCTGCTGGTCAGCGACGCCCGCGGCATCACCTTCATCGCCAACCAGGACGGCTGGCGCTACCGCGAGTTGCACCCCTTGTCCGGCGCCGACCGCGCCGAGCTGGCCGAAACCCGCCAGTATGACAAGCAACCCTTGGTGCCCTTGCAACACCAGGCCCTGACGCGCTTCACCGACACCAGCCACCTGACCCGTGTGCAAGGCCCGGACGGCACTGCCGAATACCTCTGGGAGAGCCTGCCATTGGAGGCAGAAGGCTGGACCCTGCACTTGCTGCGCAAGCCGCAGGTCGCGGAGGATGGTCGCAACGCCGCCCTGGCCGCCGCGGCGATCTGGCTGAGCCTGGTGTTCGCCGCCCTGTTCGTCAGCCAGCGCCTGCGCCTGGCCCGGCTGCGCCAGCGCAGCCGCGAAGAGCTCAAGCGCCAGGTCGAAGAGCGCACCCGCGAACTGCGCACCGCCCAGGAAGGCCTGGTGCAGTCGGCCAAGCTGGCGGCGCTGGGGCAGATGTCGGCAGCGCTGGCCCATGAAATCAACCAGCCGTTGACGACTCAGCGCATGCAGTTGGAAACCCTGCGGCTGCTGCTCGACCATGGTCGCCACGAGCAAGCGCGCCAGGCCCTGGAGCCACTGGAACAGATGCTCACGCGCATGGCCGCGCTCACCGGTCATCTGAAAACCTTCGCCCGCAACAGCCCTGGCGGCCTGCGCGAACGCCTCGACCTGGCGCTGGTGGTCGATCAGGCCCTGCACCTGCTCGATGCCCGTATCCGCGCCGAGGCGGTAGAAGTGGCGCTGTACCTGGCACGGCCAGCGTGGGTGCGCGGCGACGCGATCCGCCTGGAGCAGGTGCTGATCAACCTGCTGCGCAACGCCCTCGACGCCATGGCCGACAAACGTTACAAACGCCTGGAGATTCGCATCGAAGCCGACGATGGGCAATGGCGCCTGAGCGTGCTGGACTCTGGCGGAGGCATCCGCGAGTGTGACCTGGCCAAGGTCTTCGACCCCTTCTTCACTACCAAGCCGGTGGGTGAAGGGCTGGGTTTGGGACTGGCGATCTCCTATGGCATCGTCAGCGATGCCGGGGGTTGCCTGCAGGTCGAGAACCTGCCGGGCGGTGCCCGTTTCAGCCTCACCCTGCCCCGCGACCTGGAGCCTGCATGTTGAACTCAGTGATCGTCGTCGACGACGAAGCCAGCATCCGTAGCGCGGTGGAACAGTGGCTGAGCCTGTCGGGCTTCAGCGTGCAGCTGTTCGCCCGCGCCGAGGAATGCCTGGCGCAGTTGCCGCGCAACTTCCCCGGGGTGATCCTCAGTGACGTGCGCATGCCCGGGTTGTCCGGCCTGCAATTGCTCGAGCGCGTGCAACGGGACGACCCCGGCCTGCCGGTGATCCTGCTTACCGGGCATGGCGATGTACCCATGGCGGTCGAGGCGATGCGCAGCGGTGCCTATGACTTCCTGGAAAAGCCCTTCACCCCACAGCACCTGATGAGCAGCCTTGGCCGGGCGTTGGAAAAACGCCAGCTGGTGCTGGAGAACCGCCGCCTGCACGAGCGGGCCGACCTCAAGGCGCAACTGGAAGGCACCCTGCTGGGCATGTCCCAGGGCCTGCAGCAGCTGCGGCGCCAGGTGCTGGACCTGGCCGGCCTGCCGGTCAACGTGCTGATCCGCGGCGAAACCGGTAGCGGCAAGGAGCGCGTGGCCCGCTGCTTGCACGATTTCGGCCCGCGTGCCGGCAAGCCGTTCGTCGCGCTCAACTGTGCGGCCATTCCCGAAACGCTGTTCGAAGCCGAGCTGTTCGGCCATGAAAGCGGTGCCTTCACCGGTGCCCAGGGCAAGCGCATCGGCAAGCTCGAGTACGCCAACGGTGGTACCGTGTTCCTCGACGAGATCGAGAGCATGCCACTGGCCCAGCAAGCCAAGTTGCTGCGGGTGATCCAGGAGCAGAAACTCGAACGCCTCGGCGCCAACCAGAGCATTGCCATCGATCTGCGGATCATCGCCGCGACCAAGCCCGACCTGCTGGAAGAGGCTCGCGCCGGACGTTTCCGCGAAGACCTGGCCTACCGCCTGAACGTCGCCGAACTGCGCCTGGCGCCCCTGCGCGAACGCCGCGAAGACATCCCGCTGCTGTTCGAGCATTTCGCCCGCGCCACCGCCGAACGCCTCGGACGCGAAACGCCACCTGTGGGCGGGGCGCAACTGGCCCGGCTGCTCGCCCACGACTGGCCGGGCAACGTGCGCGAGCTGGCCAATGCCGCCGAACGCCATACCTTGGGGCTGGATTCAGCGAACCTGGCGGCGGTACCGAGCGGGCAATCGCTGGTGGAGCAGATGGAAGCCTTCGAGGCCCAGTGCCTGCGCGCCGCGCTGCGCCAGCACAAGGGCGAGATCAAGGGCGTGATGGAGGCGCTGCAACTGCCGCGGCGCACGCTCAACGAGAAAATGCAGCGCCATGGGCTGGCTCGGGAGGACTTTCTCGAGCGTGAATAGGCGGATTCTTGCCTACCCATTCACCGAAACAAGCAAATTTCCGCTCATCCATTGATGCTCCGAAGTGCCTCTTCGCGGGGCAAGCCCGCTCCTGCAGGGATTTGCACAACCCGCAGGCTACAGGGGCTGCGGGGGAGCTGAACTGCCCAAGACGCACCCAAACGGATCACTGCGCCCCCATTTGGCACAGCTCCTGCAAAACCCTTCTCAAGCTGCGCCGCGAGCGCGCTCCACAAAAACAACGAGAAGGTATCCCTGATGGATAACGCCAGCACTCTGCCCAGCGGGGCAGCCGTTGCACCTGCCGCGGAAAAATCCACCGCCTCCCGCCTCAAATCGATCTTCAGTGGCTCCATCGGCAACATGGTCGAATGGTACGACTGGTACGTCTACGCCGCATTCTCGCTGTACTTCGCCAAAGCCTTCTTCCCGGCCGGCGACACCACCGCGCAACTGCTCAACACCGCCGCGATCTTCGCCGTGGGCTTCCTCATGCGCCCGATCGGTGGCTGGCTGATGGGCCTGTACGCCGACCGCAAGGGCCGCAAGGCCGCGCTCATGGCCTCGGTACTGCTGATGTGCGCAGGCTCGCTGGTCATCGCCCTGACCCCGGGCTATGAGACCATCGGCGTCGCCGCACCGGTTCTGCTGGTCATCGCCCGCCTGATGCAAGGCCTGTCGGTGGGCGGCGAGTACGGAACCTCGGCCACCTACCTGAGCGAGATGGCCAGCAAGGAACGCCGTGGCTTCTTCTCCAGCTTCCAGTACGTGACCCTGATCTCGGGTCAGCTCATCGCCCTGGCGGTGCTGATCGTCCTGCAGAACACGCTGACTACCGAGGAGCTGTACGCCTGGGGCTGGCGTGTGCCGTTCGTGATCGGCGCACTGTGCGCGGTGGTCGCCCTCTACCTGCGCCGCGGCATGGAAGAGACCGCCTCCTTCACCAAGAAGGAGAAGTCCAAGGAAAGCCTGATGCGCACCCTGATGCGCCACCCGAAAGAGCTGATGACCGTGGTCGGCCTGACCATGGGCGGCACCCTGGCCTTCTACACCTACACCACCTACATGCAGAAGTACCTGGTCAACACCGTGGGCATGAGCATCAGCGACTCGACCACCATCTCGGCGGCCACGCTGTTCCTGTTCATGTGCCTGCAGCCGGTGATCGGCGGCCTGTCCGACAAGATCGGCCGGCGCCCGATCCTGATCGCCTTCGGCGTGCTCGGCACCCTGTTCACCGTGCCGATCCTCAGCACCCTGCACACCATCCAGACCTGGTGGGGCGCGTTCTTCCTGATCATGGCCGCGCTGATCATCGTCAGCGGCTACACCTCGATCAACGCGGTGGTGAAGGCCGAGCTGTTCCCCACCGAGATCCGTGCCCTGGGCGTCGGCCTGCCGTACGCGCTGACCGTATCGATCTTCGGTGGAACCGCCGAGTACGTGGCCCTGTGGTTCAAGAGCATCGGCATGGAGACCGGCTTCTACTGGTACGTCACCGGCTGCATCGCCTGCTCGCTGTTGGTGTACGCGACCATGAAGGACACCAAGCAGCACTCGCGGATCACCACTGACTGATCCTCGTTCACTGAACGTAAAAAGGGGGCGCCCCGGATGACGAGGCGCCCCTTTTTTGTGGGTGAGCCGAATAATAGCCGTATTCGGCTCACACAATGAGCCGAATATGGCTATTATTCGGCTCATGAGTCCTAAAGAGCACACCTCTGCAGACACCTTCTGGGTCTGGCAGCAGGCCGACTGGCCCGACTTTCGTTGGGACGAGTCGCAACTCACGACCTTGCTCAGAGACTGCGTGCAGGCGCAGGGCTGCCTGCTGGGCAGAGCGGGGGCGGTGACCGAGGCCAATGCCAACCTCGATACGCTCGACACTCTGCTGCAAAACATTGTCACGTCCTCGGCCATCGAAGGCGAACAGCTCAATGTGGAGTCCGTTCGCTCGTCCCTGGCCCGCCGGCTCGGCATTGGCGAACCTGGGACGACCACGACACGCAGCGAAGGCCTGGCCGAGCTGATGCTGGATGCGACGATGGGCTATGTTCGCCCGCTGGATCAGCAGCGGCTGTTCCTCTGGCACCGCTGGCTGTTCCCCGAAAATGACGATTCGCTCGCCCCTGCCCTGCCCGTTGGCCAATGGCGCGACGCCGCCCCGATGCAGGTGGTATCGGGGCGCATCGACAAACCCAAGGTGCATTTCGAAGCGCCGCCGCGTGCAGGCCTGGAACAACAGGTGCAGCTGTTTCTCGACTGGTTCGAGAGCAGCCGCAACGATCGGCGACTCGATCCCCTGCTGCGGGCGGGGCTCGCCCATTTCTGGTTCGTCACCCTGCATCCCTTCGCCGATGGCAATGGCCGCCTGACCCGTGCCATCACAGACCTGGCACTGGCCCAGGGCGAGCAGCGGGCGGTGCGTTTCTACGCCATGTCCAGCAGCATCCTCGAGGATCGTTCCGGCTACTACGCGGCCCTTGAAAGCAGCCAGCGCGGCGACCTGGATGTCACGCGCTGGCTGGCCTGGTTCCTTGCCACCTTGCTGCGCAGTCTCCAGCAAGCGCTGGTGCGCATCGACCGGGTGCTGGCCAAGGCACGCTTCTGGCTGATCCATCGTGGCGACGGCCTGCTGCCCGAACAGGTCAGGGTACTCAATCGCCTGCTCGATGGTGGGCCTCGCGGTTTCGAAGCCGGTATCAGCGCCAGCCAGTACCAGGCGCTGGCCAAGGTTTCCAAGGCCACTGCCACCCGGCACCTTGCCGACCTGCTGGACAAGCGCTGCCTGGCCCGTCTGCCAGGTGGTGGGCGTAGCACCCGCTACACGGTGACGACTCAAGAGACGTGAGCGGGGCTGGTCGACGAACGCCCTGAACAACTCGACCGCCCGCCGCACCTCGTGTCACTGACCGACAGCAGGTCGCCATCCAGAGAAAAGCCGTCTCTTCCCTTAATTCCCAATTAACTGCCTGGGGCCATTCTGAAATGGCCCTGCCACCGGCCTGCCCCTCTCGAAACAGATGGGAACGGTGCTGGACGGTGGTTGGGGCGCCAATGGCAGTGTCCTGAGATAACCCGCGCCAAAACAAATCGAATAAATCGATTTTTATGTGTGATTTTTTGCGCTTTTTAATCAGTTTAATAGGCGTAGCATTGACCTCATAGAAACAACAAACCCTCGCAATCCACCGGAGCAACGACCATGAAAAACCAACTGATCCTCACCCTCGCCCTCTCGGTACTGGCTGGCGGCGCCTTCGCCGAGGACGGCTTCGACCGTACCGGCGCCCACACTTTCGCTGCCGTACAGACCCAGGCAGCCAACTACGCGGAAGATGGTTTCGACCGTACCGGTGGCCAGCGCTTCGCTGAAGACGGCTTCGACCGTACTGGCGGCCAGCGCTTCGCTGAAGACGGCTTCGACCGCACCGGCGGCCAGCGCTTCGCCGAAGACGGCTTCGACCGCACCAACGGCCACCGCATCGGCTGATCCTCGATGCGCGCTACCAGCCCGGCTTCGGCCGGGCTTGATCATTTCCAGCCGGGCAAAGCCTTGGCACACTAGGCGCCTCGTTCCCAACCAGGAAGGGCCTCGCGGCCTTGCGCAGATGTACTACTACGAACCCGCCAAAGGCCACGGCCTGCCCCACGACCCGTTCAACGCCATCGTCGGCCCGCGCCCCATCGGCTGGATCTCCAGCCACGACCGCGAAGGTCGCCTGAACCTGGCGCCCTACAGCTTCTTCAACGCGTTCAACTACATCCCGCCCATCGTCGGTTTCTGCAGCGTCGGGCGCAAAGACAGCCTGAACAACATCGAGCAGACCGGCGAGTTCGTCTGGAACCTGGCGACCCGTCCCCTGGCACAGCAGATGAACCAGAGCTGCGCCGCCGTGGCGGCGGATGTCGACGAGTTCGCGCTCAGCGGCCTGACGCCGGCCGCCTCGAACGTAGTCAAGGTGCCGCGTGTCGGCGAAAGTCCGGTGAGCTTCGAATGCAAGGTCAGCCAGATCGTCCAGCTCAAGCGCGCCGATCAAGAGCTGGTTCCCAGCTGGCTGATTCTCGGAGAGGTGGTGGCGGTGCACATTGCCGAGCACCTGCTGAAGGCCGGCATCTACGACACCGCCGCCGCCGAACCGATCCTGCGCGGTGGCGGCCCGGCCGACTACTTCGCGCTGGGCGAGCTGTTCAAGATGGCCCGGCCACAGGCCTGATCAGAAGATCAGTTCGCCTTCCTCGCCCACGCCCTGCAGACGTTCGAGTTCGGCACAAGCGGCCTCGTCGGCCGCGATCGCCGACTGGAACACCTGACCATCGAGCACCTTGTGAAAACGCGGCGCGCCGCCCAAGCCCAGGGCCTTCACGGCGATCGCCGCGTGGTAGCCGCCACCTTGCACCGGGACCATCGCCGAAACCGCTTCGAAGTGGGGGAATTCTCTACGTGCCATGCTGCACTCCGCCTGTGTGATCGAGGGGCGGCATTCTACACGCTAGGCGAAGGTGTGCAGGTCCAGGCTGCTGACCACCTGCTCCTGCACCAGTTCGCCGAACACCGCCAGCGTCGGCGAGGCAAAGTAGCCACTCATCGCCTGCTGGTCGCGCCAACTGCCGCTGAGCAGCCACAGGTCGGTATCGACCTGCGAGCGCTGCACACTGAAGCTCAGGCAGCCGGGCGCGCGCAGCGAAGGCTCGAGCAGGTCGCGCAGGCGCACGCCAAGCTCTGCGGATCGACCGTTGCTGGCGCGGATGAAAGCCAGGTGTGTGACCGGTTGTTGCTGGGTCATGAACGATCTCCTTGAAGCGCTGCGGACGGGAAAACCAGGCTGCCAAGGTTAGCCGCCACCCCGCGCGCGACGTTAGGTCATTACTGTCGGCCGATTGCCTGATCCTGCAGCGCGGCAGGATCAGGCAATCGCTGTGCAGCTTTCGACTAGCGTCGGCCATTGCCCAAACCTATGCTGCCCCGGTCACCAGAGGAAACCCGCCATGACGCCATCCATGCCCCTCGACCCGATCCTGGAACAGCAACGCCAGGAGCTGGCCGGACTGATCCAGCGCCACGCCCACGGCCCCTACGGCCCGGTGTCGGCCATCGACGACCTGTACCTGACCCGCTACGAGGAAAACGTGCGCGGCATGCCCGCCCTGGCCCAACCGGCCTTGTGCATCCTGGCCCAAGGTAGCAAGACCCTGTTCCTCGGCGACGAGCGCTATACCTATGACCCGCTGAACTACATGGTGGTCTCGGTGACATTGCCCGTCACCGGTGCGCTGCTCGAAGCCAGCCCCGAGAACCCCTGCCTCGGCGTGCGCCTGGACATCGATCCGGCGCAGATCAGCCAACTGATCGCCGAAAGCGGGCCGATGCTGGTGCCCGGCCAGACCGCCGGCCGTGGCTTGTTCGTGGAAAGGAGCGATCCACAGCTGCTCGACACCCTGCTGCGCCTGGTGCGTCTGCTCGACACGCCTCGCGATATCGCCGTGCTCGCCCCACTGGTACGTCGTGAGTTGATGTACCGGGTGTTGCGTGGCCCGCAAGGCTGGCGCCTGTACGAAATAGCCCTGTCCAACAGCCAGACCCACCGGGTCTGCCAGGCCATTGCCTGGCTCAACCAGCATTACCAGGAACCGTTACGAATCGAGGACCTGGCACGCGAGGTCAACCTCAGCACCTCGACCCTGCACCACCGCTTCAAGGCGGTGACGTCGATGAGCCCGCTGCAGTATCAGAAGCAGCTACGCCTCCAGGAGGCGCGCCGGCTGATGCTCAACGATGGGCTGGAGGCGGCGGTGGCGGGCTATCGGGTGGGCTACGAGAGCCCATCGCAGTTCAGCCGCGAATACAGCCGCCTGTACGGCGCACCACCGATACGCGACGTGGCACGCCTGCGCGCCAGCTCGGGTTGAGCAGGCCAGATCCAGCGCTGTATGCACAATCCCTGTGGGAGCTTCAGCCGCGAGCACCGAGTAGCTACCTTCGCGGGTCAGTCCGCTCCCACGGCAATATTCAGCCTTGCACCGCCTGTTGCCACTGCCCTTGATCCACCTGGATCAGCGTTGGCCCCTTGCGCTCCACCGCCCGCCCCAGCGCCGCCTGCAGTTGGGCGACATCGCCGACGTGCTCGGCCTCGGCCCCCAGGGCCCGCGCCACGCCGATGAAATCCGGCGTATGGATATCCACGCCTACCGGCTCGATGGCGCGGTTGACCATGTACTTCTTGATTTCCTCATAGCCCTGGTTGTTCCACAGCAGCACGATCAATGGCACCTGCGCCTCCACCGCGCTGGCCAGCTCCGGCAGGGTGAACTGCAGGCCGCCATCGCCGATCAGGCACACCGCCGGGACCCGCTCGGCAGGCGCCTCGGCGCTGCCCAACCAAGCCCCCATCGCCGCCGGCAAGGCGTAGCCCAGCGTGCCATAGCCGGTCGAGGCGTTGAACCAGCGGCGCGGCTGGGCCATGTCCAGGGTCAGGTTGCCGGTGTACACCGGCTGCGTCGAATCGCCCACCAGGATGGCATTGGGCAGTCGCTCCAGGATGCCGGTCAGCAAGCGCGTCTGGCTCAAGGTCGGTTGATCCCAGGTGGCAGCGTTATCCTCGCGCAGGCGCGCGGCGCGCGCAGCGCCCCAGCCGGCATCGCGCGGTGCCTGCGCCTGCGCCTGCAGGGCAGCCAGCAACGCTTCGCTCGCCTGCTGTGCATCGGCGACCAGCGCCAGCTCCGGCAGGTAGTTGCGCACGGTCTGGTCCGGGTCGATGTCGATCCGCAGCAAGCTGCCAGGGATCTCGAAGCCCCCCTTGAAGGTCACGTCGTAGTCGGTCTCGGCCAGCTCCGTAGCGATGGCCAGCACCACATCGGCCTCGGCCACCAGCGCGCGGGTGGCCGGCAGGGTCTGGGTCGAGCCGATCTGCAGCGGATGGCCTGCCGGCAGCAAGCCCTTGGCATTGATGGTCAGCGCCACCGGCGCCTGCAAATGCTCGGCCAGGCGCGCGAGTTCAGCGCCGGCTCCCAGGGCGCCGCCGCCCGCGAGGATCAACGGGCGACGCGCCTTGGCCAGTCGCGCGGCCATCCGCTGCACGGCCAGCGGCGCGGCACCGGCACGGCTGGTGCGCACCGGGCGGGCGGACAACAGGTGGTCGGCGGGCGCGACCAGGACATCCAGAGGAATCTCGATATGCACCGGGCGTGGCCGGGCGCCGTCGAACACGGCGAAAGCACGGGCCAGCACCTGGGGCAGGTCGTCGGCGCTCATCAGCGTCTGCGAGAACGCCGCCACGCCGGCGACCAGGCCAGCCTGGTTGGGCAGTTCGTGCAGCTTGCCGCGGCCACCACCAAGCTGGTCGCGGGACTGCACACTGGAGATGACCAGCATGGGAATCGAATCGGCATAGGCCTGGCCCATGGCGGTGGTGATGTTGGTCATGCCCGGGCCAGTGATGATGAAGCACACCCCGGGCTTGCCACGGGTGCGCGAGTAGCCGTCGGCCATGAAGCCGGCACCTTGCTCGTGGCGCGGGGTGACATGGCGGATGGAGGACGCCGCCAGGCCGCGATAGAGCTCCACGGTATGCACACCGGGAATGCCGAAGACATGGTCCACGCCATAGCCTTCGAGGAGTTTGACCAGCACTTCGCCACAGGTTGCCATCGTCGAATACCCGAATCGTGTTGAAAACGGCATTCATGGAACCAAGCGACGGCTACCGCGACAATGCAAAAAAACACATACTAGCCATGACCCAGCATCATGGCTTACTCGAATGAAACGCCTGCCGCCCCTCCCCGCCTTGCATACCTTCCTGGTGACCGCGCAACACTGCAACTTCACCCGTGCCGCGCAGCAACTGCATATCACTCAAGGAGCGGTCAGTCGGCAGATCGCCGGACTGGAGGATCACCTGGGCTATCCGTTGTTCCAGCGCCAGGCCCGCGGCTTGGCGCTGACCCGCGAAGGGCAGGATTGGCTGCCCCGGGTGCAGCAGGTCTTCGCCCTGATCGAGCAAGGCGTGCGCGAGGTCGGCGGGCGCAGCACGACACTGCAGCTCAAGGCGCCGACCTGCGTGATGCGCTGGCTGCTGCCACGCTTGCTCGAGTGGCAGGCACTGCGCCCGGATGTACCGGTGGAGTTGACCACCACGGTGCAGCATGGCGTGGATTTTCGTCGCGAGGGCTTCGATGCTGCCGTGGTCTACGGCGCGGCGCCGAATCATGGGCTGCAGGTGCGCAAGCTGTTCGATGAGCAACTGACGCCGGTCTGCGCGCCCTCGCTATCGAGCGGCCCCTTGCAGTTGCAGGACCTGGCGCGGCAGATGCTGCTGCATCCATCGAGGGACGAACACGACTGGCGGTTGTGGTTGCAGACAGCCAATGCCGGATTCGAGCCCCAGGGGCCGAAGCAGCACTTCGAGACGCTGGACATGGCGATGGCCATGGCTTCCCAAGGGACAGGGATCGCCATCGGCGATTTCTCGCTGATTGGCGATGACCTGCGCACAGGCCGGTTATGCATGCCGTTCGGGCTGAAGGTGACGACCGGCAAGGGCTATTACCTGGTGAGCCCGTCGAAGACCATGCCTGCGGGGCTGGTCGAGTTGATGGAATGGCTGCAGGCGCGAGCCTCAAGCCTTGCGCCGCTCCTACAGGTACCGCGCGATTCAGTAACCGACCGTGAACCTTGCCCGCGAATGCGCCGGCTTTTCCAGCTCGTCCAGCATGGCGATGGCGTAGTCGGCAAAGGTGATCCAGCTCTTGCCATCGGCACCGATCAACAGGTGATCCCGGCCCAACCGGTAGTGCCCGCTACGCTCACCCTCGACGAACTCCGCCGACGGTGACAGGAACGTCCACTCCAGCGACGGCTCCTGGCGCAGCGCATCGAGAAAACGCACCCCGGCGCTGGCCTCGGCCTTGTAAGCCTCGGGGAAGTCCGGGCTGTCGATCACCCGTTGCCCCGAGGGCAGCAACAGGCTGCCGGCACCGCCCACCACCAGCAGGCGCTTGACTCCGGCAAGCTTGACCGGCTCGATGATCGCCTGGGGTTCGATCGTGGCGAAGTGCGCCGCGCTCAACACCGCGTCGCAGCCGCTCACCGCGGCCTGCAGGGCGGCGCTGTCCTTGGCGTCCAGCGCCTTGACGGTCACGCCCTCGCGGCCTTGCAGCTGCGACGGATTGCGGGCGATGGCCACCACGCTGTGGCCTCGGCGCAGCGCCTCTTCCAGCAACTGGCTGCCAGCGCGCCCGGTGGCGCCGATGATTGCGATCTTGCTCATGGGAAACACTCCAACAGGTTGAAAGGGATTACCACTTCATCTCGCCCTTGGCGACCTTGGCGCCCAGTTCCAGGGAGCTCTCCTCGCCAAGGTTGGGGTAGCGCTGCTTCATCGCCGCGATCAGGGCAGCGGCATCGGCAGCATTGGCGGCCTCGCTGTCGAAGGCACGAATGTAGCCGGCGGTGAAGCGCACCGCCGCCAGCGAACGGCTGCTGTCACCCAGGTAGTGGCCAGGGACCACGGTGCGCGGCGCCAGCTTTTCGATATGCGCCAGGGTGCTCAGCCAGTCGGCATGGGACTGCGCGGTCTGGGTGTCGGCCATCCACACGTGGATATGCTCGGAAACCACCACGCCACCGACCACGGCCTTGATCGAGGGAATCCAGACGAAACTGCGATCAGGCTGCGGGCCATCGAGGCCGACGACCTCCAGGGCCTTGCCCTCCAGCTCCAGGCGATTGCCCTCGAGGACCTCTGGCACCACCAGCTTCGCCGGCTTGTCGGTGCCCATCTGCGGCCCCCAGTAGGCGAGCTTGGCGTCCATGGTCTTGCGGATATGCTCGACGGTGGCGGCCGAGGCCACTACCCGCGCCTTGGGGAACGCCTGGACGAGCGTGTCCAGGCCGAAGTAATAGTCCGGGTCGCCGTGGCTGACATAGATGGTGGTCAGCTGCTTGCCGCTCTTGCGCAGGCGCTCGACCACCTGCTCGGCCTGGGCCTTGCCGAACTGGGCGTCGACCAGGATGGCATCGTGCTGACCACTGACGATCACCGAACTGACCGGGAAGATGGCGTCATGGCCTGGGTTGTAGACATCGAGCTTGAGCGGTTCGGCGGCCATGGCCGGGCCGGCCAGGGTGATGCAGGCCAGGAGCAGGCCACGCAGGGGAGTGAAGAGCGACATGGGGTATTCCTGTGTACGGGACGATGGAAGCAAGCTTAGTTGCCCGATCCAATACAAAAAATGCGATGCTGCAACATAGTTTGTTTCTGAAATCGGGCAAATCATGGACCGTCTCAACGCCATGCGCGTCTTCGTCACCGTCGTCGACCTTGGCAGCCAATCGGCTGCGGCGGATCATCTGCAACTCTCGAGGCCGGTCGTCTCGCGCTATCTGGCGGAACTCGAGGACTGGGTCGGCGCGCGCTTGATGCAGCGCACCACGCGCAAGCTCAGCCTGACCGCCGCCGGCCAGGAAACCCTGCCGCGCTGCCGCCAGTTGCTGGAACTGGCCGGCGACCTGCAGAACGCCGTGCGCCAACCGGACGACGCCCCGCGCGGCGAACTGCGCATCAGCGTCAGCACTTCGTTCGGCCAGGCCCAGCTGGTGGACGCACTGGCCGCCTATGTCAAACGCTATCCCGGGGTCAAGGTGGAACTGCAGATGCTCGACCGCACCGTCAACCTGGTGGACGAACGCATCGACCTGGCGATCCGCACCAGCAACGATGTCGACCCTAACCTGATCGCCCGGCGCCTGAGCGTGTGCCGTTCGGTGATCTGCGCCAGCCCCGCCTATCTGCGCGAACACGGCACGCCACGGCAGGTGGAAGACCTGAGCCAGCACAACTGCCTGACCCATGCCTACTTCGGCCACAGCCTGTGGCATTTCGAGGTGAACGGACAAAACGTCGCCGTACCGGTGCAGGGCAACCTCAGCGCCAATGAGGCCATGACCTTGCAGAAAGCCGCGCTGGCCGACACCGGTATCGCCATGCTGCCCACCTACCAGGCGGCCACCGCGCTGCGTAGCGGCGAGCTGGTGCGCCTGCTGCCGCAGGCCAGGCCCAGGGAGCTGACGCTCAATGCGGTGTATACGTCGCGCAAGCACATGCCGGCGACCTTGCGCAGCATGCTGGACTTTCTCGCGCAGCGATTCAGGGACGAGCCGGAGTGGGATGAAGGACTGGGTCTGTAACCCGTGCAGATCGGCCAGGCGAGCCTATGCTTGAAGTATCACCTGTTGCACCAGCAGGAGGTTCGCATCATGAGCGTCAGAACCCGCTATTGCGCCATCGCCCTCACCCTCGTCGCGGTGGCCGGACTCTACGGCTCCGCCTGCTGGCGGGTCGAGTTGCTGCGCAGCCAACCCAATGCCGCCGCCAGTTGCGTGCACGAACACTGCGTCCCCCACACCGCCACACTGAGCGCCGTCAGGTAACGCCGATCACTCCTCGACGCTCATGTATTCCTTGGCCCAGCGAATGTAGTCTTCCGGCTGGGTGTAGGTGTGCGAAAGCTCGGTGGCGCCGAGGCTGTCCGACTTGTGCTGCAGGCCACGCTGCTGGCGCAGGCAGTCGTAGGTGGCCTTGATCGCGGCGAAGTAGGCGGCATGGCCATCGACCACGATGCGTACGCCCAGGCGCGCCAGGCGCTCGTCGTCGCGCAGGTTCGGGTTGGCGTAGGTGACCAGCATCAGCGGCACGCTGAGGTGCTCGGCGATCTGTTCCAGCTGCTCGAAGTCCTTCACCCCCACCATGCAGATACCATCGGCACCGGCCTTCTGGTAGCTCTGGGTGCGCACGATGATTTCTTCGGTGCTCAGCACGCCGGCATTGGTCCGGGCGATGATCGCCAGCGCCGAATCCACCCGCGCCTCCAGCGCCGCACGGATCTTGCCCACGCCTTCATCGACCGAGATCAGGTCGGTGGACTTGCGACCGAACTGGGCCGGCAGCAAGGTGTCCTCGATGGTCAGCGCAGCCACTCCGGCGCGCTCCAGCTCGATCACCGTGCGCATCACATTGAGGGCATTGCCGTAGCCATGGTCGGCATCGGCGAGCACCGGCAGTTGCGCGACCCGGCCGATACGGGTGGCCTGCTCGACGAACTCGCTGAGGGTGATGAGAGCGAAGTCCGGCGCGGCCAGGACCTGCAACGAAGCGACCGAGCCGCCGAGAATGCCGACTTCGAAGCCCAAATCCGCGGCGATGCGCGCGGACATCGGGTCGAAGACCGAGGCGGTGTGATAGCACGAACCTGAAGCAAGCAGTTCGCGGAAGGCAAAACGCAGATCGTGGTGGGAAGCCTTGGGCATGATCACTCCGCTGGTAATGAGAAATTGTGAACGGCTGACAACCGACCCCTGTATCGGGTCTACCTGACTGTTCCAACCGTCGCCATCAGGGCGGTCATGCTCGACATGCAGGCAGAGGAATAGAAGGTGTGGACATACAGTGACGCGAAACCCTGCGACAAACAGCTGCACCATGCTGGTGCAAGCCCCGGATTTCAGCCTCTGCGGCCCAGCCACGATATCACGCGCCCATGCGCCGCTGGATGAATGCGCCAATGCCGATCTTGCATAGGGGATGCATGGAGTACATAGGTAGCTATGTAACTCAGGTTACAATGCTCCACCATGAATGAGTCCATCGCGGGGCAAGCCCGCTCCCACGATGCCTCGCGATCGCGCCAGCTCTGACCACAAGGTATCCACCGTGACCGCCGCCCTGCCCCCCACCGTCCTGCGCCGCGTCCTGACCGCCTTGATGCTGGCGATCTTCCTTGGCGCCCTCGACCAGACCATCGTCGCCGTGTCCATGCCGGCCATTTCCGCCCAGTTCAACGATGTCGGCCTGCTGGCCTGGGTCATCTCCGGCTACATGGTGGCCATGACCGTCGCCGTGCCGATCTACGGCAAGCTGGGCGATCTGTATGGGCGACGGCGGATGATTCTCACCGGCACCGCCCTGTTCACCCTGGCCTCGGTGGCCTGCGGCCTGGCCCAGGACATGCCGCAGCTGGTGCTGGCACGGGTCGTCCAGGGCATCGGCGCCGGCGGCATGGTCTCGGTGAGCCAGGCGATCATCGGCGACTTCGTGCCGCCGCGCGAACGCGGTCGCTACCAGGGCTACTTCAGCGGCATGTATGCCCTGGCCAGCGTCGCCGGACCGGTGCTCGGCGGCTGGCTGACCGAATACCTGTCCTGGCGCTGGGTGTTCTGGATCAACCTGCCGCTGGGTCTGGCCGCCCTGTGGGTGATCCACCGCGCGCTGGACGGGCTGTCGGTGAAACGCCGCGAGGCACAGGTGGACTACCTCGGCGCACTGCTGATGATCATCGGTCTGGGCAGCCTTCTGCTGGGCATCACCCTGGTCGGCCAAGGGCATGCCTGGCAGTCGCCCCCGGTGCTGACGCTGCTGGGCGGCGCGGTGATCGGGCTGCTGGTGTTCGTCGCCCATGAGCGGCGTTGCCGCGAGCCGCTGCTGCCGCTGAGCCTGTTCGGTAACCGCGTCGCGGTGCTGTGCTGGTGCGTGATCTTCTTCGCCAGCTTCCAGTCGATCTCGCTGACCATGCTCATGCCCCTGCGCTTCCAGGGCATCACCGGCGCCGGCGCCGACAGCGCGGCGCTGCACCTGCTGCCGCTGGCCATGGGCCTGCCCATCGGCGCCTTCACCGGTGGGCGCATGACCAGCCGCACCGGTCGCTTCAAGCCACAGATCCTCACCGGCGCGCTGCTGATGCCATTGACCATTGCCGCGATGGCACTGACGCCGCCACAGGCCGGGCTGCTCAGCGCACTGTTCATGCTGCTGACCGGCATCGCCTGTGGCCTGCAATTCCCCACTTCGCTGGTAGGCACGCAAAGCGCGGTGGACAGCAAGGATATCGGCGTGGCGACCAGCACCACCAACCTGTTCCGCTCGCTCGGTGGCGCCATGGGGGTGGCATGCATGTCCAGCCTGCTGCTGGCGTTGCTGCATCAAGGTGGTTTCGAAATGCTCGGCAACCCGCTCTTGGGCAGCCTCAAGGCCGGCGAGGCGGATCCGCTGACCCAGGCACGCTTGCTGGAAACGTTCAGGCACCTGCTGCTGGCCAGCGCAGGAGCTTCGCTGGTCGGGCTGCTGGCTGCGCTGGCACTGCCGGACCGCCAGCTGCGCGGGCGCTAGGCTCTGTACGAAATGTATCTGCACTCGCCCATACTGCGTTGAAACGGGGCTCGGAATGCTCATGTACTCCAGTACACTGCGCTTCCTCCCCCCGTTTCGCCTTGTCTGGCCTTCGCGCAGACACATTTCGTACAGACCCTAGCCTTGCACCGCCTGTAGACGCCAGCCTGGCGCCTACAGGGGGGACGTAATCCTCGCTTAATCATCGGAGGAAACACTCCCTCACAATCATTCACAAAGTGTCATTTGCGCAGACCCGGGCTCAAGCGCAGCATATCCAGCCCAGTGTCGACCCATTTTTCCACGCCGCCCAGCAGGTCGAAGCTGTCCGGCAGCAACAACCAGCGGCCGATCAGGCCATCCACATAGGCAAACATTGCAATGGCCGCTCGCTCGGGATCCAGATCGATCGGCAGCTGACCCCGCCGCACGGCATTGGCCAAGGCCAGAACAATGCTCTGGTGACAGTCCAGCACCGCGCCCTGGCGCTGCTGGCGAATCTCACACATGTCGTCGGTGAACTCGCACTTGTGATGCAGGATTTCATTGATACGCCGGGTACGGGCATCGAGCACCAGCTCGCTGAACACTTGCAGCAGCAGCTTGCGCATGCAGCCGAGCGGATCCAGTTCATCCTCGCTTTCGCTGGCTCGGGCAAGGTGATCATGGGTCTCGTGCAGGCTGTCGAGCAACGCCTGCACCAGTTCGGCCTTGTTGCTGAAGTGCCAGTAGATCGCGCCCCGGGTCACCCCCGCGAGCTCGGCGATGTCGGCCAGCGTGGTTCGCGCAACCCCGCGCTTGTAGAAGGCCTTTTCCGCCGCCTCGATGATCTGGGCGCGGGTTTCCTGGGCTTCTTCTTTGGTTCGACGGACCATGGCAGTACAACCTCATCAGGCTCCGCACGCTCGCTCGGCGGGCGGGAATCAGGGCGGGGCGAGCTCTTCGAAGGCCACTCCCGGGTGTATTTGGGCGATCCGCGAGGAAAAAATCACGGCTCACCTGTGCTATTTACAAACAACCATGAATGTAAGTATATTCCTTAGCAAGCTATTTATCCACCGGATAGCGTTTTTCCTACAAGACTATTCCACTATATTCTTGAGCTCCCCTGCTCCTGCGACCCGAGGATCCTCATGCAATTCAAGCCAGCCGTAACCGCCCTGGTTTCCGCCGTGGCCCTGGCAACCCTGCTCAGTGGCTGTAAGAAAGAGGAAGCCGCGCCAGCGCCGCAGGCTCCTCAGGTCGGCGTCGTGACCTTGCAACCCCAAGCCTTCACCCTGACCTCGGAACTGCCGGGGCGCACCAGCGCCTACCGCGTGGCCGAGGTTCGCCCACAGGTCAATGGCATCATTCTCAAGCGCCTGTTCAAGGAAGGCAGCGACGTCAAGGAAGGGCAGCAGCTCTACCAGATCGACCCCGCCGTCTACGAGGCCAACCTGGCCAACGCCCAGGCCAACCTGCAGGCGACCCGCTCGCTGGCCGAGCGCTACAAGCAGCTGATCGACGAGCAGGCCGTCTCCAAGCAGGAATACGACGACGCCAATGCCAAACGATTGCAAGCCGATGCGTCGCTCAAGAGCGCCCAGATCGACCTGCGCTACACCAAGGTCCTGGCACCGATCAGCGGTCGCATCGGCCGCTCCTCGGTCACCGAGGGGGCGCTGGTGAGCAACGGCCAGGCCAACGCCATGGCGACCATCCAGCAGCTCGACCCGATCTACGTCGACGTCACCCAGTCCACCGCCGAGCTGCTCAAGCTGCGCCGTGACCTGGAAAGCGGCCAGCTGCAGAAGGCCGGCGAGAACGCCGCCCAGGTGCAGCTCGTACTGGAAGACGGCAGCCTGTTCAAGCAACAGGGTCGCCTGGAGTTCTCCGAGGTCGCGGTCGACGAGACCACCGGCTCGGTCACCCTGCGCGCCATCTTCCCCAACCCCGAGCACACCCTGCTGCCCGGCATGTTCGTGCATGCGCGGCTCAAGGCCGGGGTCAACGCCAACGCCATCCTGGCGCCGCAACAAGGCGTGACCCGCGACCTCAAGGGCGCGCCGACCGCGCTGGTGGTCAACCAGGAGAACAAGGTCGAACTGCGCCAGCTCAAGGCCAGCCGCACCCTGGGCAGCGACTGGCTGATCGAGGAAGGCCTGAACCCGGGTGACCGTCTGATCACCGAAGGCCTGCAGTTCGTGCGCCCAGGTGTCGAGGTCAAGGTCAGCGAAGCCACCAACGTCAAGAAGCCGGGCGGCCCCGATCAGGCCAGCGCAGCGAAAGCAGACGCCAAAGCGGAGTAAACCATGTCGAAGTTCTTTATCGATCGCCCGATCTTCGCCTGGGTGATCGCCCTGGTGATCATGCTGGTCGGCGCCCTGTCGATCCTGAAGCTGCCGATCAACCAGTACCCGAGCATCGCCCCGCCGGCCATCGCCATCGCCGTGACCTACCCGGGCGCCTCGGCGCAGACGGTGCAGGACACCGTGGTGCAGGTGATCGAGCAGCAGCTCAACGGTATCGACAACCTGCGTTATGTCTCCTCGGAAAGCAACTCCGACGGCAGCATGACCATCACCGCCACCTTCGAGCAGGGCACCAACTCCGACACCGCCCAGGTCCAGGTGCAGAACAAGCTGAACCTGGCCACCCCGCTGCTGCCGCAGGAAGTGCAGCAGCAAGGTATCCGCGTCACCAAGGCAGTGAAGAACTTCCTGCTGGTGATCGGCCTGGTGTCCGAAGACGGCAGCATGACCAAGGACGACCTGGCCAACTACATCGTCTCGAACATGCAGGACCCGATCTCGCGCACCGCTGGCGTGGGTGACTTCCAGGTGTTCGGCGCCCAGTACGCGATGCGTATCTGGCTGGACCCGGCCAAGCTGAACAAGTTCCAGCTGACCCCGGTCGACGTGCGCACCGCGGTCTCCGCGCAGAACGTGCAGGTGTCTTCCGGCCAGCTCGGCGGTCTGCCGGCACTGCCGGGCACCCAGCTCAACGCCACCATCATCGGCAAGACCCGCCTGCAGACCGCCGAGCAGTTCGAGAAGATCCTGCTCAAGGTCAACGCCGACGGCTCCCAGGTGCGCCTGGGCGATGTCGCCACGGTCGGCCTGGGCGGCGAGAACTACGCCATCAGCGCGCAGTACAACGGCATGCCGGCCTCGGGCCTGGCGGTCAAGCTGGCCACCGGCGCCAACGCCCTGGATACCGCCAAGGCGCTGCGCCAGACCATCAGCGACCTCGAACCGTTCTTCCCGCCAGGAGTCAAGGCGGTATTCCCGTATGACACCACCCCGGTGGTCACCGAATCGATCAGCGGCGTGATCCACACCCTGATCGAGGCCGTGGTCCTGGTGTTCCTGGTGATGTACCTGTTCCTGCAGAACTTCCGCGCCACCATCATCACCACCATGACCGTGCCGGTGGTGTTGCTGGGAACCTTCGGCATCCTTGCCGCCGCCGGCTTCAGCATCAACACCCTGACCATGTTCGCCATGGTCCTGGCGATCGGCCTGCTGGTGGACGACGCCATCGTCGTGGTGGAGAACGTCGAGCGGGTGATGTCCGAGGAAGGCTTGCCGCCCAAGGAGGCGACCAAGCGCTCCATGGAGCAGATCCAGGGCGCCCTGGTCGGTATTGCCCTGGTGCTGTCGGCGGTACTGCTGCCCATGGCGTTCTTCGGCGGCTCCACCGGTGTGATCTATCGCCAGTTCTCCATCACCATCGTCTCGGCCATGGGCCTGTCGGTACTGGTCGCGCTGATCTTCACCCCGGCCCTGTGCGCCACCATGCTCAAGCCGCTGAAGAAGGGCGAGCACCATGTGGCCAAGCGCGGCTTCTTCGGCTGGTTCAACCGCAACTTCGACCGCAGCGTCGTGGGCTACGAACGCAGCGTCGGCACCATCCTGCGCAACAAGGTGCCGTTCCTGCTGGCCTACGCGCTGATCGTGGTCGGCATGATCTGGCTGTTCGCCCGCATCCCCACCGCGTTCCTCCCGGAAGAAGACCAGGGCGTGCTGTTCGCCCAGGTGCAGACCCCGGCGGGCTCCAGTGCCGAGCGCACCCAGGTGGTGGTCGACCAGATGCGTGAATACCTGCTCAAGGACGAAGCCGACACCGTGTCGTCGGTATTCACCGTGAACGGCTTCAACTTCGCCGGTCGCGGCCAGAGCTCGGGCATGGCGTTCATCATGCTCAAGCCTTGGGACGAGCGCTCGAAGGAGAACAGCGTGTTCGCCCTCGCCCAGCGCGCGCAGATGCATTTCTTCGGCTTCCGCGACGCGATGGTGTTCGCCTTCGCCCCGCCGGCGGTACTCGAACTGGGTAACGCCACCGGCTTCGACGTGTTCCTCCAGGACCGCGCCGGCGTCGGCCACGAGAAACTGATGGAAGCGCGCAACCAGTTCCTGGCCAAGGCCGCACAGAGCAAGATCCTCAGCGCCGTGCGTCCGAACGGCCTGAACGACGAGCCGCAGTACCAGCTGACCATCGACGACGAACGCGCCAGCGCCCTGGGCGTGACCATCGCCGATATCAACAACACCCTGTCGATCGCTCTCGGCGGCAGCTACGTCAACGACTTCATCGACCGTGGCCGCGTCAAGAAGGTGTACATCCAGGGCGAGCCCAACTCGCGGATGAGCCCGGAAGACCTGCAGAAGTGGTACGTGCGTAACGGCGCGGGCGAGATGGTGCCGTTCTCCTCCTTCGCCAAGGGCGAATGGAGCTACGGCTCGCCGAAGCTGTCGCGCTACAACGGCGTGGAAGCGATCGAGATCCTCGGTACCCCGGCCCCTGGCTACAGTACCGGTGAGGCCATGGCCGAAGTCGAGCGCATCGCCGGCGAACTGCCAACCGGTATCGGCTACTCCTGGACCGGCATGTCCTACGAGGAAAAACTCTCCGGCTCGCAAATGCCGGCGCTGTTCGCCCTCTCGGTGCTGTTCGTGTTCCTCTGCCTGGCGGCGCTGTACGAAAGCTGGTCGATCCCGATCGCGGTAGTGCTCGTGGTACCGCTGGGCATCATCGGTGCCCTGCTCGCCACCAGCTTGCGCGGGTTGTCCAACGACGTGTACTTCCTGGTCGGCCTGCTGACCACGATCGGCCTGGCGGCGAAGAACGCCATCCTGATCGTCGAATTCGCCAAGGAACTGCACGAACAGGGGCGCAGCCTTTACGACGCGGCCATCGAGGCCTGCCGCATGCGTCTGCGCCCGATCATCATGACCTCGCTGGCGTTCATCCTCGGCGTGGTACCGTTGACCATCGCCAGTGGCGCCGGTGCAGGTAGCCAGCATGCCATCGGCACCGGGGTGATCGGCGGCATGATCAGCGCGACCGTGCTGGCGATCTTCTGGGTACCGCTATTCTTCGTCGCAGTGTCGTCGCTGTTCGGCAGCAAAGAGCCGAAAGAACACGCCACCCCTGAAACTCCACGTTATGAGGCTGGGCAATGACCAAGTCTTTGTTGTCCCTGGCGGTAACCGCCTTCATCCTCGGCGGCTGCTCGCTGATCCCCGACTACCAGACGCCCGAGGCGCCGGTGGCCGCGCAGTGGCCGCAAGGTCCTGCGTATTCGCCGACCGAATCGGCCAACGTCGCCGCCGCCGAACAGGGCTGGCGTCAGTTCTTCCACGACCAGGCGCTGCAGCAACTGATCCAGGCATCGCTGGAAAACAACCGCGACCTGCGCGTCGCGGCGCTGAACATCGACGCCTACCGCGCGCAGTACCGCATCGCGCGCGCCGACCTGTTCCCGGCCGTTACCGCCAATGGCAACGGTAGCCGCCAGCGGCTGCCGGCGAACATGTCGCAGACCGGCGAGGCGAGCATCAGCAGCCAGTATTCGGCCACGCTCGGTGTCAGCGCCTACGAGCTGGACCTGTTCGGCCGGGTGCGCAGCCTGAGCCAGCAGGCCCTGGAAACCTACCTGTCCAGCGAGCAGGCGCGTCGCTCCACGCAGATCAGCCTGGTGGCCAGCGTGGCCAACGCCTACTACACCTGGCAGGCCGACCAGGCCCTGCTGAAGCTGACTGAAGAAACGCTCAAGACGTACGAAGAGAGCTACAACCTGACCCGCCGCAGCAACGAGGTGGGCGTGGCTTCGGCGCTGGACCTGAGCCAGGCGCGCACCGCCGTCGAAGGCGCGCGAGTCCGGCTGTCGCAGTATCAGCGCCAGGTCGCCCAGGACCTGAACAGCCTGACCGTGCTGGTCGGCACCGGCGTGCCGACCAACCTGCCCAAGCCGCTGGAGCTCAATGCCGACCAGCTGGCCGAAGTGCCGGCGGGCCTGCCCTCCGACATCCTCCAGCGCCGTCCGGACATCCAGGAAGCCGAGCACCTGCTCAAGGCCGCCAACGCCAACATCGGCGCGGCCCGCGCGGCATTCTTCCCGAGCATCAGCCTGACCGCCAACGCCGGTACCCTGAGCCCGGACATGGGCGGGCTGTTCAAGGGCGGTTCGGGCACCTGGCTGTTCCAACCGCAGATCAACCTGCCGATCTTCAACGCCGGCAGCCTGCGAGCGAGCCTGGACTACTCGAAGATCCAGAAGGACATCAACGTCGCACGCTACGAGAAGACCATCCAGACCGCCTTCCAGGAAGTCTCGGACGGCCTGGCCGCGCGCAAGACCTTCGAAGAGCAGCTGCAGGCCCAGCGCGACCTGGTGGCCGCCAACCAGGACTACTACCGCCTGGCCGAACGCCGCTACCGCATCGGCATCGACAGCAACCTGACCTTCCTCGACGCTCAGCGCAACCTGTTCAGCGCCCAGCAGGCGCTGATCAGCGATCGCCTGTCGCAGCTGGTCAGCGAGGTCAACCTGTACAAGGCCCTCGGCGGTGGCTGGTACGAGCAGACCCAGCAGCAGGCTTCGATCCAGACGCCGAAAGGCTGATTGGAACGGTAACGACAAAAAGCCCACCCTTGCGGTGGGCTTTTTGTTGGATGCCGTACTCCGTCCCTGTAGGAGCGGCCTCGTGTCGCGAAAGGGCTGCGCAGCAGCCCCAGGATTTCAGCATTGATGCAAAGATCGCAGGGGCCGCTTTGCGGCCCTTTCGCGACACAAGGCCGCTCCTACACCCTCAGCACGATCAGACATATCGTTCGATAATCGCCCTATTCCGCGTTCCACGAATTGCCTCGCCCCCACCCTCCCCCGCACCATCGCCCACGCAACGTTGCACAAGTTCTCTCTCAAAGACGCCCGGCCCTGCGGCCCGCACTCGCAGCGCACCGGCTCGCCCAATAAAAACAAGAGATCCACGACAGATGAGCACTTTGCAACCCGCACGCCAGCTGCTGCCGGGCCTGTTGGCCCTGTCCTGCGCCCTGCCCGTCCTGGCCGCCGATGGCGGATTCCTGGAGGATGCCAAGGCCAGCCTCAACCTGCGCAACTTCTACATCAACCGCAACTTCGTCGACCCGGCCAACCCCCAGGGCAAGGCCGAGGAATGGACGCAGAACTTCATCCTCGACGCCCGCTCCGGTTTCACCCAGGGCACCGTTGGCTTCGGCGTGGACATACTGGGGCTGTACTCGGTCAAGCTGGACGGCGGCAAGGGCACGGCCGGCACCCACCTGCTGCCGGTGCATGATGACGGCCGCCCGGCCGATGACTTCGGCCGCCTTGGCGTGGCGTTCAAGGCACGCCTGTCGCAGACCGAGCTCAAGGTCGGCGAGTGGATGCCGGTGCTGCCGATCCTGCGCTCGGACGACGGTCGTTCGCTGCCGCAGACCTTCCGCGGCGGCCAGGTCACCTCGCGGGAAATCGACGGCCTGACCGTCTATGCCGGCCAGTTCCGCGGCAACAGCCCGCGCAACGATGCGAGCATGGAAGACATGTTCATGCAGGGCCGCGCAGGCATGACCTCCGATCGCTTCAACTTCACCGGCGGCGAATACACGTTCAACGACAAGCGCACCATGGTCGGTCTGTGGGATGCCCGGCTGAAGGACATCTATCGTCAGCAATACCTGAACCTGGTGCACAGCCAACCGCTGGGCGACTGGACCTTGGGCGCCAACCTTGGCTACTTCCTGGGCAAGGAGGATGGCAGCGCCCGCGCCGGCGACCTGGACAACCGCACGGCCTCGGCCATGCTCTCGGCGCGCTACCAGGGCCATACCTTCTACATCGGCCTGCAGAAGGTCAGCGGCGACGATGCCTGGATGCGGGTCAACGGCACCAGCGGCGGCACCCTGGCCAACGACAGCTACAACGCCAGCTTCGACAATGCCAAGGAACGCTCCTGGCAGCTGCGCCATGACTTCAACTTCGTCACCGTGGGCATTCCCGGGCTGACCCTGATGAACCGCTATATCAAGGGCGACAACGTGCACACCAGTGCGGTGGACGATGGCAAGGAGTGGGCGCGAGAAACGGAGCTGGCCTATGTGGTGCAGTCGGGGACGTTCAGGGACTTGTCGGTGAAATGGCGCAACTCCACCATGCGCCGGGATTTCAGCAGCAACGCGTTCGACGAGAACCGGTTGATCGTGAGCTATCCGCTCAATCTTCTTTGATGCCATCGCGGGGCAAGCCCGCTCCCACGCCGCCAGCACAAACCAGGAACGGCGTGGGAGCAACGTGGGAGCGGGCTTGTCCCGCGATTAGGCCAGCCGACCTCAAATAACCAAAAGACATATTTAAATCAAATAACATTCTTTGACGCTATATGTAACAAGTCGCTAAAACCAAGCTCCGATCCCCGCACCAGAGCCCGAGCATGGACCTCCGCCAACTGCGCTATTTCATCGCCCTCACCGAATACCGCAGTTTCGTCCGCGCCGCCGAGGCCATGGGCATCACCCAACCCGCCTTCAGCCGCGCCATCCAGAATCTGGAGCAGACCTTCGGCTGCGTCCTGGTCGATCGCGCCAGCAAGGCACTGCCGCCCACGCCCGAGGGCCAGGTGGTGCTGCAACACGCCCGCCGCCTGGTGCAGGGCGCCGCCCAGTTGAACAACGAAGTGCTGCAGATGACCAAACTCGATGCCGGCGAGCTGCATTTCGGCAGCGGCCCGGCGCTGGCCGTGCGCCTGGTGCCCGACGCGCTGCAGCACTTCATCGCGGCTCATCCAGGCATTCGCACCTCCTTGCTGGTGGACAACGCCGAGCGCCTGGGCCAAGCCCTGCGGCGCGAGCAGATCGAGTTCTTCGTCGATGACATACGCCCCTTCGAGGCCGACCCGAACTTCCACACCGAAGCGCTGACCCCGCGCCCGGGCCTGTTCTTCTGCCGTCCCGGGCACCCGTTGCTGGCCAAGGACAGCCTGTCGACCAACGACCTGTTCGCCTATCCGCTGGCCAGCGCCCTGCTCGCCCCTGGGGTGCGCAAGCGCCTGGCCAACCTCAGCGGGCGCAGCGACTTCACCCCGCACCTGCAGACCGAGCACCTGGCGGTGCTGCGCAGCGTGGTGCTGGCCAGCGATGCCATCGGCACGGCCAGCGAGGAAGCGGTGAGCGAAGACCTCGTCGCCGGCCACCTGGTACGCCTGCACTGGCGCAACCTGCCACCGGCCCTGGAAGTGCTCAGCGTGCGCTGCGGGGTCGTCAGCCGCAGCGGCTATCGCCTGTCACCCGCGGCGCGGGCGATGATCGATACCCTGCTCAGCCTGGATGCTGCCCCATCGCCCGCAGACGCGGGGCATCGACAATCTCCACCTCGCCATAGCCCAGGCGTACCACGCCGGACTGCTCGAGGCTCCTGAGGATCTGGTTGATGGTCTGGCGTGACAGCGACAGCATCAGCGCCAGCTGTTCCTGGGACACCTGCAGCCGCCACTGGGCGACATCGCGCTCACCGTAGCCTTCGGCCATCTGCAACAAGCGCTGCGCCACCCGCGGCGCGGCGGCCAGCAGGCTCTGCTGTTCCAGGGCGACGAACACCCAACGCAGTTTTTGGCTCATCAACAGGGCCAGGTCGCGCCAATGCACGGGCTCGCGTGCCAGCCATTCGATCAGCGGCGCCTGGGGGATCCACAACAGACGTGTCGCCCCTTCGGCATAGGCGTCATGGGTGCGCGGCTGGCCGTCGAACAGGCTGATCTCGCCAAACCAGTGAGGCGACTCGACCAGCGTCAACAGCGCCTCCTTGCCCTCGCTGCTGACCGCGCCGACCCGCATCGCGCCCTCGAGCACCGCATACAGGCCACAGGGCGCATCGCCGCGCTGGAACAGGCACTGCCCCGCTGCCAGCTCACGCGGACGGCCCAGGGCCAGCAAGCTATCCTGAACGGTAGCGGGCAATTGCCGGAACCACTGGCCATGCAACAGCTGGGTACGCGGGTCGTGCATGGTGCCTCGCAAAACGAACTCTGTCGGCCAGGCGACAGACGACGGTGACTGAACAGGGGCAAGCTGCGCTCACCCCTGATGGAGGAACAACAATGAAAAACCTCGTCGAGCACCTGAGTCAATACGCGGCCTACCACCGTGATCCACGCAACATCGCCACCCACTTCATCGGCATTCCGCTGATCGTGCTGGCGGTGACCATCCTGCTATCGCGCCCCGGATGGGACCTGGCCGGTGTCTGGCTGTCGCCAGCGCTGTTGCTGGCGGGCTGGTCGGTGTGGTTCTACCTGCGCCTGGACCTGCGCTTTGGTTTGGTCATGGGCCTGCTGCTGGGGCTGTGCCTGTGGGCCGGGCAGGCGCTGGCCGTACAGAGCACCGGGGTGTGGCTGAGTGCCGGGTTGGGAGCGTTCGTGGTGGGCTGGATCATCCAGTTCGTCGGCCATTGGTACGAAGGGCGCAAGCCGGCGTTCGTCGATGACCTGAGCGGGCTGATCATCGGGCCGCTGTTCGTGGTGGCGGAGCTGGCGTTCATGGCCGGGCTGTGCCCTGAGCTGAAAAAAGCCGTGGAGGCCAATGCCGGGCCGGTGGCCATCCGCCAGAAGAAAGCGGCGATCTGACCCCACCTCGAGGCATGCGCAGTCCCTGTAGGAGCGGCCTTGTGTCGCGATGGGCTGCGCAGCAGCCCCGGCAATCTCTCAAGTCACCTGGGTGCGCGACTCCACCCCCAGCTCATCCCACACAGACTCGGCCAGGTGGAACGTGGCATTGGCCGCCGGGATCCCGCAGTAGATCGCGCTTTGCATGATCACCTCCTTGATCTCTTCGCGCGTCACGCCATTATTGGCGGCGGCGCGCAGGTGCAGCTTGAGCTCTTCATTGCGGTTCATGCCGATCAACATGGCGATGGTGATCAGGCTGCGGGTATGCCGCGCCAACCCCGGGCGGGTCCAGATATCGCCCCAGGCATGCCGGGTGATCATCTCCTGGAACTCGCCATTGAAATCGTTGAGCTTCTCCAGGCTGCGGTCGACATGCGCATCGCCCAGTACCGCGCGGCGCACCTGCATGCCCGCCTCGTAGCGTTGTTTCTCGTCCATGGTGTGCTCCTCAGCGGCTCGACAGGAAGTCGAGCACGCGGCGGCTGAACGGCGCGCCGATCTCGACATTGGACAGGTGCGCCGCCGGGAACTCGGCGTACTCGGCAGCGAGGATGCCGGCCTGCATGAAACGGCCATGCTCGGGGGTGGTCACCGCATCGGCGGTGCCAGCGACGATCAGGGTCGGCACCTGGATATGATTGAGCTGGTCACGGAAATCAGCGTCGCGCACGGCGGCGCAATTGGCCGCATAGCCCTCGGGCGAGGTCTGCGCCAGCATCTGGCAGATGCGCAGGGTCCGCTCCGGTTCGGCGGCGGCGAACGCCGGGGTGAACCAGCGAGCGATGGAAGCATCACGCAGATCGGCCATGGCCTGCCGACCGCCCGCGAGCACGGTGCCAATGCGGGTGTTCCACACCTCGTCGTTGGCGATCTTCGCGGCAGTGTTGCACAGGGTCAGGCTGAGCAGGCGGTTTCCCGCGTTGATGCCCAGCCACTGACCGATCAGGCCACCCATGGACAGGCCGATGAAGTGGGCCTTCTCGATATCCAGCGCATCGAGCAGGGCCAGCACGTCGCCACCCAGTTGCTCGACGCTGTAGGGCCCCTCGGAGACCAGCGAACCGCCATGCCCCCGAGTGTCGTAGCGCAGCACACGGAAGTGCTCGGTCCATGCCGGGATCTGCACATCCCACATGTGCAGATCGGTGCCCAGCGAGTTGGACAGCACCAGCACCGGCGCATCGTCCGGGCCATCGAGTTGGTAATGCAGTACGCCATCGGCCAG
The DNA here is from genome assembly GCF_029840925.1 of Pseudomonas sp. GD03858. Taxonomy (GTDB): domain Bacteria; phylum Pseudomonadota; class Gammaproteobacteria; order Pseudomonadales; family Pseudomonadaceae; genus Aquipseudomonas. The sequence continues at coordinate 24,820 of NZ_JAOCDM010000009.1, read as the reverse complement.
TTGCAGGTGCGCCACAGCAGTCTCCTTTCAGGCAGTGAATCGTTGATGTTCGGCCACGGCGCGTGCCACCCAGACGCGGGCCTGGCCGAGGTAGTGAGCAGGATCGAGCAGACGGTCGAGTTCGTCAGCGGACAGTTCGGCGCTGACCTGCGGTTCGTCGCCGAGCACGGCACGCAGGTGGCGCCCCTCGGCCACGGCGCGCTGGCAACATTGCTCCAGCAGGTGATGGGCACGCTCGCGCCCCAGGCGCTGGGCGAGCACGATACTGACCGCCTCGGCCAACACCAGGCCCTGGGTCAGATCCAGGTTGCGGCGCATGCGGACGGCGTCGATCTCCATGCCCTCGGCGATCAGCTGCGCCTGGCGCAGGGCGCCGGAGACCAGGCAGCAGATTTCCGGCAGGGTTTCCCATTCGGCGTGCCACAGGCCGAGGCTGCGCTCGTGCTCCTGAGGCATCGCGGCGAACAGTGTCGATAGCAGACCCGGTACGCGGGTGGCGGCTCCGATCAGCACCGCCGCGCCCACCGGGTTGCGCTTGTGCGGCATGGTCGAGGATCCGCCCTTGCCCGGCGCGCCGGGCTCGAACAGCTCGCCCGCCTCGGTCTGCATCAGCAGGCTGACATCCCGCCCGAACTTGCCCAGGCTGCCGGCGACCAGGCCCAGTACCGAGGCGAACTCCACCAGGCGGTCACGCTGGGTATGCCACGGCTGTTCGGGCAAGGACAGTTTCAACTGCCCGGCCAGGGCCTCGGCCACCGGCAAGGCCTTGCTGCCCAGCGCCGCCAGGCTGCCCGAAGCGCCGCCGAACTGCAGCACCAGCAGGCGCGGGCGCAGCTCCTTGAGCCGCTGCCGATGACGGGTCAGGGCGCCGAGCACACCGGCCAGCTTCATCCCCAGCGTCACCGGCGTCGCATGCTGCAGCCAGGTGCGCCCCACCAGCGGCGTGTCGGCATGCTGCAGCGCCTGGCGTGCCAGGGTGTCGGCCAGCTTGCCGAGATCGCCGTCGATCAGCGCCAGGGCGTCACGCAGTTGCAGCACCAGGCCGCTGTCCATCGCATCCTGGCTGGTGGCGCCCAGGTGCACGTAACGTTCGGCCTCAGGCACGCCGCTGGCGACTACCTTGCCTAGGGCCTTGACCAGCGGAATCGCCGAGTTGCCGGCGATGGCGATCGCTTCGGCCAGGGCGCGCACATCGTAGCGCTCGGCCTTGCAGGCCGCCTCGATGGCGCTCACCGCCGTGTGCGGCACCAGCCCGGCACCCGCCTCGGCGCGGGCCAGGGCGGCCTCGAAATCGAGCATGCCCTGCAGGCGGCCACGGTCGGAGAAGATCTCGCGCATGGCCGGCGCGGTGAAGTAGGCATCGAACAGCTGGTTGCTCATGCAACGTCCTTAATGATCATGGTGCAGGTAGGCCGCCTGCTTGGGCAGGCGCAGGCTGAACAGGAAGGCCACCGCCATCATCGCAGTCACGTACCAGTAGAAGGTGTTCTCCATGCCCAAGGTTTTCAAGCCCAGCGCCACGTACTCGGCCGAGCCGCCGAACACCGCGTTGGCCACCGCATAGGCCAGCCCCACGCCCAGCGCACGGACCTGCGGCGGGAACATTTCGGCCTTCACCAGGCCACTAATGGAGGTGTAGAAGCTGACGATGCACAGCGCCAGGCTCACCAGCACGAACGCCATGAACGGGCTGCTCACGGTCTTCAGCGCCATCAGCAGCGGCACGGTGAAAAGCGTGCCCAGGGCGCCGAACAGCAGCATCGAGTTACGCCGGCCGATACGGTCGGAGAGCATGCCGAACACCGGCTGCAGGATCATGAACAGGAACAGCGCGCCGGTCATCACGAAACTGGCGCTCTTGGCGTTCATGCCCGCGGTATTGACCAGGTACTTCTGCATGTAGGTGGTGAAGGTGTAGAAGATCAGCGAACCACCGGCGGTGTAGCCCAGCACGGTGACGAAGGCGGCGGCATGGTTGCGAAACAGTCCACTGATGGTGCCGGCGTCCTTGTCCTGGCGAGTCTCGGCGCTGCTGGTCTCCTTCAGCGAGCGGCGCAGCATCAGCGAGATCAGCGCGGCGATGGCCCCGACCACGAACGGAATGCGCCAGCCATAGGCCCGCAGCTCCTCCTCGCTGAGCAGTTGCTGGAGGATCACCACCACCAGCACCGCCAGCAACTGGCCGCCGATCAGGGTGACGTACTGGAACGAGGCGAAGAAGCCACGCTGGCCGCGCAGCGCCACTTCGCTCATGTAGGTCGCGGTGGTGCCGTACTCGCCGCCCACCGACAGGCCCTGGATCAGCCGCGCCAGCAGCAGCAACGCCGGCGCCCAGGCACCGATGCTGGCATAGGTCGGCAGGCAGGCGATGATCAGCGAGCCACCACACATCATCAGCACCGAGATCATCAGCGAGTTCTTGCGCCCATGGCGGTCGGCCAGGCGGCCGAAGATCCAGCCGCCGATGGGGCGCATCAGGAAGCCCGCGGCGAATACCCCGGCGGTGTTGAGCAGCTGGACCGTGGGGTCGTCGGAAGGGAAGAACGCCGGGGCGAAATAGATCGCGCAGAAGGCATAGACATAGAAGTCGAACCATTCCACCAGGTTGCCCGACGATGCGCCGACGATGGCGAAGATCCGCTTGCTGCGCTCTTCACCGGTGTAATAGCTGGAAGTCATGGTGTTTTTACTCCTGGGAGGTCACTGCAAAGTCTAGACATACCCAGTAACAATCTTGTTCCGCCACAGCATTGACCATTAGCCTTGTGTCTTACAGGTCCGGCCTCTTCGCGGGTAAACCCGCTCCCACAGGAGGTACGTGATTCCCTGTGGGAGCGGGTTTACCCGCGAAGAGGCCGGTACAGGTCAGACCCGCTCGATGGCCAGCGCCAACCCTTGACCAACCCCCACGCACATCGTCGCCAGGCCTCTACGTCCACCGCCCTTCTCCAGCTGATGCAACGCCGTCAGCACCAGCCGCGCGCCGCTCATGCCCAGCGGATGCCCGAGGGCGATGGCGCCGCCATTGGGGTTCACCTGCGGCGCATCGTCCGCCACGCCCAGCTCGCGCAGCACCGCCAGCCCCTGGCTGGCAAACGCCTCGTTGAGCTCGATGACGTCGAAATCCGCCACCGCCACACCCAACCGCTCGGTCAGCTTGCGCACCGCCGGCACCGGGCCGATGCCCATCACCCGGGGCGCCACACCCGCGCTGGCCATGCCCAGCACCCGGGCCCGTGGGGTCAGGCCATGTTTCTTCACCGCCTCGACCGAGGCCAGGATCAGTGCGGCGGCGCCATCGTTGACGCCCGAAGCATTGCCTGCGGTAACCGTCTTGTCCGGGCCATTGACCGGTTTCAGCCTGCTCAGCGCCTCCAGCGTGGTTTCCGGACGCAGGTGCTCATCCTGCTCGACCACGGTCTCGCCCTTCTTGTGGGCGATGCGCACCGGCACGATCTCTTCGGCGAAGTAACCGGCCGCCTGCGCGGCGGCGGCCTTCTGCTGGCTGCGCAGGGCGAAAGCGTCCTGGTCGGCGCGCAATACCCGATAATCGTCGGCGACGTTGTCGGCGGTCTCAGGCATCGCGTCCACGCCGTACTGCGCCTTCATCAGCGGGTTGACGAAGCGCCAGCCGATGGTGGTGTCCTCCAGCTTCATGCTGCGCGAGTAACCGCTCTCGGCCTTGCCCATCACGAACGGCGCGCGGGACATCGACTCGACGCCACCGGCGATGGCCAGCTCCATCTCGCCACTGGCGATGGCGCGAAAAGCGCTGCCGATGGCGTCCATGCCCGAGGCGCACAGACGGTTGAGGGTCACGCCGGGAATGGTTTGCGGCAAGCCGGCCAGCAGCAGCGCCATGCGCGCCACATTGCGGTTGTCCTCGCCGGCCTGGTTGGCGCAGCCGAGGAACACTTCGTCGAGCAACTCCCACTGCACCTGCGGATTGCGCTCGACCAGCGCCTTGAGCGGCACTGCCGCCAGGTCGTCGGCGCGCACGCCGGCCAGGGCGCCGCCGAAGCGGCCGATGGGGGTGCGAATGGCGTCGCAAATGAATACGTCACGCATCAGGCTTCTCCTGCCGACTGGCCATGGGCGGCGGCGGTGCGCGCCTCGAGGTCGCGCAGGGCGGACAGCTCCACCTCGCTCGGCGCGACGGTTTCCTGTACGTCGTCGGCGAAGCGGATCGACCAGCCGGTGGCGGCGATGATCTGCTCGCGGGTGACGCCCGGATGGATCGAGGTGACCACGAATTCGTGGGTGCCGGCCTCCGGTTCCATGATGCACAGGTCAGTGATGATCCCGACCGGCCCCTCACCCGGCAGGCCTAGGCGCTTGCGTGAATCGCCGCCTTCGCCATGACCGACCGAGGTGATGAAATCGAGCTTGTCAACGAAAGCGCGCGGCGACTGCTTGAGAATGATCAGCACCTGCTTGGCGGAACCGGCGATTTCCGGCGCGCCGCCGGCGCCCGGCAAGCGAGTCTTCGGTGCGTGGTAGTCACCGACCACGGTGGTGTTGATGTTGCCAAAGCGGTCGACCTGGGCGGCGCCAAGGAAGCCGACGTCGATGCGCCCACCCTGCAGCCAGTAGCGGAAGATCTCGCCGGTCGGCACCACGGTGTCGGCGGTCTCGGCCAGCTCGCCATCACCGATCGACAGCGGCAGCACGCTGGGCTTGGCGCCGATCGGGCCGGACTCGTAGATCAGCACGACATCGGGCGACGAGGTCAGGCGCGCCAGGTTAGCGGCCTTCGACGGCAGGCCGATGCCAACGAAGCACACGGCGCCGTTGCGCAGACGACGGGCCGCGGCGACGGTCATCATTTCGGAAGTGGAGTAGCTCATTGCGCGGCCTCCGCGGTGCTGGCCAGCTTGGCCTGGTAGTCGGTGAAATCCTGGGTACCGCGAATGTAGGTGTCGATCCAGGCGGTGAACGATTCGCGGCTGCGGGCGATCGGGTCCCAGGCCTGGTAGAAGCGATTGTCGCGCTCGTAGTAGCCATGGGCGTAGGACGGGTGGGCGCCACCGGGCACCAGGCACACCGCGCTGAGCGCCCAGGTCGGCAGCACACAGGCATTCATCGGTGCCTGAAGGTCATCGACGATTTCCTCGACGGTGACAATGCAGCGCTTGGCCGCCAGGGCCGCTTCCTTCTGCACACCGAGGATGCCCCACAGCAGCACGTTGCCCTTGCGATCGGCCTTCTGCGCGTGGATCACGGTAACGTCCGGGCGCACTGACGGCACGGCGGCAAGCACTTCACCGGTGAACGGGCAGGTGACGCTCTTGATCAGCGGGTTGACCTTGGGCAGGTCGGAGCCGGCGTAGGCGCGCAACACCGCGAAGGGCAGTCCGGAAGCGCCGGCGACATAGGCGTTGGCCAGGTCGGCATGGCTGTGCTCCTCGATCTCGATGGCGTGCGGCCACTGCTTCTCCACCGCGTCACGCAGACGGTGCAGCGACCCCACGCCCGGGTTGCCGCCCCAGGAGAAGATCAGCTTGCGCGCGCAGCCGGCACCGATCAGCTGGTCATAGATCAGGTCCGGGGTCATGCGTACCAGGGTCAGGTTACGCTTGCCCTGGCGGATGATCTCGTGGCCCGCGGCGGTGGGGATCAGGTGAGTGAAACCTTCGAGGGCGACGCTGTCGCCATCCTGGATGAACTGCTTCACGGCCTCGTGAAGCGAGAGGATTGCTGCCATTGGAGACTCCTGGTCAGGTCGAGTCGAGTCAGTGAGCAGCGGGCCATTGCGTCGCTGCGATGGGCCCAGATTACGGAGACTGCCAGGGTGGTTACAATCCGATAATCGCACTTTTGTGCGATTATCGAACCATTTGTTGCTCTGCTATTTATATGCGCCCCTATCGCCTCAAGTCGCGTCGGCGTGGCTCACCAGCCCCTTCACCACCACGCCTACGGTGGCCAGCGCCGCCGGCACCAGCAGCGCGGTCAGCACCTGTTCGAAGTTCCACCCCAGCCCGAGCAGCGTCGCCCCGCTCCAGGCACCGAGAATCGCACCGAAGCGACCGATCCCGAGCATCCACGACACCCCGGTGGCGCGCCCCTGGGTCGGGTAGAAGCGCGCCGCCAGCGACGGCATGGCCGATTGCGCGCCGTTGACGCACATGCCGGCGACCAGCACCAGCGTGGCCAGCAAGGTGATGTTGCCCAGGCTCTGCCCTACCGCGTAGGCGAACACACCCGCCAGCAGGTAGAAGATGCCGATCACCTTGTGCGGGTTGAAGCGGTCCATGGCCCAGCCCACGGCCACCGCGCTGAGTACCCCGCCGAACTGGAACAGCGCGCCGATGAAGGCGGCCTGCTCCATGCTCGCGCCACTGTCACGCATCAACGTCGGCAGCCAGCTGGTCAGCAGGTAGACGATCACCAGGCCCATGAAGTAGGTCAGCCACAACAGCACGGTGCCCAGGCCATAAGTACCCGAGAAGATCACCGCGAACACGTTGCGCGCTGCCACGGCTTTCTGCTCCGGCACGCTGAAGCTCGATGCCTGGGCCACCAGCGCCGGCGCGATCGGCGCCAGGGTCTTGCGTACCTTCTCGGTGCCGCGATTGCGCACCACCAGGAACCGCGCCGACTCCGGCAGCCAGACCAGCAGCACCAGCGCCAGCAGCGACGGCAGCACGCCACCGATCACCAGCAGGCTGTGCCAGCCATAAGCGGGAATCAGCTTGGCCGAGATGAAACCACCACCGGCCATGCCGAGGTTGAAACCACAGAACATGCTGGTCACCAGCAACGATTTGAGACGTTCCGGTGTGTACTCGGACAACAGCGTGGTGGCATTGGGCATGCCAGCGCCCAGGCCCAGGCCGGTAAGGAAACGCAGGACCAGCAGTTCATCGACATTGGTCGCGTAAGCCGAGGCCAGGCTGAAGCCACCGAACACCAGTACCGCGCCGACCAGTACCCCCTTGCGCCCGAAGCGGTCCGCCAATGGCCCGGAGCCCAACGCGCCGAACACCATGCCGATCAGCGCGGCGCTCATCACCGGGCCAAGGCTGGCGCGGTCGATGCCCCATTCCTGGGACAGTGCCGGGGCGATAAAGCCCATGGCGGCGGTATCCAGCCCATCGAGAAAGACGATCAGGAAGCACAGGATCACCACCCGCCACTGGTAACGGGACAGGGGCTGGTCATTGATCAATGACTGGACATCGAGGCAGTTGCCGACAGCGGATTGCGGATTGTTCATTGTTGTTATCCGGGAGTTGGGCACAGGCAGGCTACCGCGCATCAGGGATACGCAGGAACAGGAAACAGCGAATGCGACGGCCTTGGCTCAGCCGGAGTGCAGCAGCACCGTGCGCGGGTGCGGCCGCGACAGCGAAGGGAAGGTATTCATGGGGATGCCCTCGGGCCTGTTGTTATTGTCCGGTCGGCGAAGCCGACTCGTGCGACAGACATTAATCAGCAGGCGGGGACCACGCAATTCGTCGGGAACGACACTGTGCGTTTATCGAACACAAAGCGTCCATGCCGTTGTGGGAGCACAGCCTTGTAAAGATTCCTCGATCTGGCGCGATCCCTATGGGCCGGGTTTAGCCGCGAACAGCGGCGAAGCCGGTGCCAGGCAGCACAAGACAGTTGCCCCCACAGCATTGTGCATAGGGATGAGTGGCACCTGCGTAGCTCAGCCAAACAGCTGATGGCACAGGTCTCTGCTGGCCGCGAGCAGGATCGGCAGAAAGCGCTGCTCCAACTCGCCACGGCTGACCCGACCGACATGGGTGCTGACATTCAACGCCGCCAGCACCTGCCCGGAGGCGTCATAGATCGGCACGGCGATCGAACGCAGCCCCTGCTCCAGCTCCTGATCGACCACGCACCAGCCCTGCTCGCGCACCTGCTGGATACAGGCGAAAAGCGATTCCGAGTCATGCAGGGTGCGGCTGGTACGCGCCTTGAGGTCCGCGCGGTCCAGGTATTCGTGCAGGCTGGCGTCATCCAGCGCCGCCAGCAGGATGCGTCCCATGGAGGTGCAGTAGGCCGGTAACCGCCCACCGACCGACAGGTCGACCGAGATCAGCCGCTCGACCGTGGCCGAGCGCGCTATATAAAGAATGTCGTCGCCCTCCAGCGTGGCCATGTTGGCCGCCTCGTGGAGCTGGTCACTGATGCGATCCAGGTACGGCTGGGCCGATACCGCCAACGGTGTGGACGACAGATACGCATGGCCCAAGGTCAGGACCTTGGGCAGCAGCGAGTAGGTGCGCCCGTCGGTGGTCGCGTAGCCCAGCTTCATCAGGGTATGCAGGCAGCGACGCACCGCGGCCCGTGGGATTTCCGTGCGGTGGCTGATCTGGGCGATGGTCAGGTGCCGCTTGCGCTCCTGAAACGCCTGGATCACCGCCAGGCCACGGGCCAGCGAAGTCATGAAGTCCGGGTCGCCGGTGAACGCCTGGATGCGTTTGGCCGCCGACGCCACGATCGGCGGCGCCAACGCGGGGCTGGTGTTGCGCGTCGGCTCGGTCACTTGCGGGCCACGGTTTTCTTCGCTCATGGGCATGCCTCAAAAAATCGGTCGCTTTGTGCGATTATCGAACGAACGACCGATAATCGCAATTGACCGCTGACACTTTTACTTATACCTTTCCCCTGCCACATGTGGCTTCTTTGGAGAGACTGGTCAGGTACCCACCGTAGAAGTCCCAGGCAACGGCCTCGCCCACCAGCGAGGCCGTTTTCATTTCCGACAGCTAACAGTGAACCTTCACACGGGAAACTTGAACTTCTCATCTACTCGTCGGACCAAGCGATATCTACGCTCATCTCAACTTCACGGTCTTGATCAATCTTCGGTAAAGAACCATAGCCTTCCAGTTGCCGATTGCTATACTTCGACCCGTTGGATGCATGAGATGTATAGCGGATCCAATCATTACACCTTCGTCGCCTCATGGCCTGCCCACTCATGGCATGGGCCGCGGCTTGCCGGTGCGGTTTCGAACGACCGTGGACACTTGCAGGTCAATTCATCGCGACGATATATCCGCGCGGATATCCACACACATGATGTGTCTTGCAAAGCCCGCGCTCAACTTAACGCCAATCAGGTATTACTGTGACGAAAGAAGAACTGCGCGCAGAACTTGAGCGCCAGGCTGAACGTTACAAGGATGTTTACGGTGGTGAAGTCACCACCTACGCCGCTCAACCCGAACCCGAACGCAAACCCTGGCGTAAGCGCGCCAGCCTCCTCGACCAGGCGTTTGCCCAGGAACTGGAGAAGATGGAGAAGGACCTGCGCGCCGACGAGACCTGAGTCGAATCGGTCCCGCCGCTCGCTCGTCGCTGCCAGGAACCGACGGAGCCCTGGTCAAATTGCTACGGATGAAATGGAATCACACAAATTTCATACGAGCGTTTGAATCGCAGCCGAGCATTGAGAACTCGCACAAATCGTTGTTTTTCAAGAAAATTAACGACATTTTGCGATGACTTTTCTCTGTTTTCACGCTGCCATCGGCGCCGGGCTGGCAGATGCTGGGCTGCCATCGGTCTGCGGCAGGTGCATCGATTGCCATGGTTTTCTGGCATAATCCGCCCCCCCTAAGACCGCCAGAAAACCTTCATGATCGATTTATTCAGCGGACTGGATGCCTGGGTTGTCGTGAGCCTGACGCTCGCTCTGACCTTCGTGCTCGCATTCGAGTTCATCAATGGCTTTCATGACACCGCCAACGCGGTAGCCACCGTCATCTATACCAAAGCCATGCCGCCGCACCTGGCCGTGTTCTTCTCCGGTGTGTTCAATTTCCTCGGAGTGCTGCTCGGCGGTGTCGGGGTGGCCTATGCCATCGTCCACCTGTTGCCGGTGGAACTGCTGATCAATGTGAACACCGGACACGGCCTGGCCATGGTCTTCTCGTTGCTGGCCGCGGCCATCACCTGGAACCTGGGCACCTGGTACTTCGGCATCCCGGCCTCCAGCTCGCACACCCTGATCGGCTCTATTCTGGGCGTGGGCCTGGCCAATGCCCTGCTCAGCGACATTCCGCTGGGTGACGGCGTCAACTGGCAGAAGGCGATCGACATCGCCATGTCGCTGGTGCTCTCGCCGATGGCCGGTTTCGCCGTGGCGGCCCTGGTGCTGATCGGCCTGAAATGGTGGCGCCCGCTGTCGAAGATGCACAAGACCCCGGATCAGCGTCGCAAGCTCGACGACAAGAAGCACCCGCCGTTCTGGAACCGCCTGGTGCTGGTGATCTCGGCCATGGGCGTGAGCTTCGTGCACGGTTCCAACGATGGCCAGAAAGGCATCGGCCTGATCATGCTGGTGCTGATCGGTATCGTCCCGGCCAAGTTCGTGCTCGACCTGAACAGCACCACCTACCAGATCGAGCGTACCCGTGACGCCACCCTGCACCTGAGCCAGTTCTACCAGCGCAACGCCGCGACCCTCGGCGAGTTCCTGGCGCTGGGCAAGGCCCAGGCGAGCGACCTGCCCGAGCAGTTCAGTTGCAACCCGCAGCAGACCGAGCCGACCATCGCCGCGCTGCAGTCCTCGCTCGCCGGCGTGACCGACTACCGTGCGCTGAGCGCCGAGAAGCGCGTCGAAGTCCGCCGCTACCTGCTGTGCCTGGACGACACGGCGAAGAAGGTCGGCAAGCTGCCAGGCCTGGAGGCCCGTGAAAAGGCCGACCTGGAGAAGCTGCGCAAGGACCTGACCGCCACCACCGAGTACGCCCCGTTCTGGGTGATCGTCGCCGTCGCCCTGGCCTTGGGCCTGGGCACCATGGTCGGCTGGAAGCGCGTGGTGCTGACCGTTGGCGAGAAGATCGGCAAGCAAGGCATGACCTACGCCCAGGGCATGTCGGCGCAGATCACCGCGGCGTGCGCGATCGGCATGGCCAACGTGTTCAGCCTGCCCGTGTCCACCACCCATGTCCTGTCCTCGGGCGTGGCCGGCACCATGGTCGCCAACAAGAGCGGCCTGCAAGGCGGTACCGTGAAGACCATCCTGCTGGCCTGGGTACTCACCCTGCCAGCCTCGATGAGCCTGGCGGCCGGCCTGTTCTGGCTGGCGTCCAAGGCCATTGGCTGATCCCCTTTCGCGGGATTGAAAAAGGCGCCTTCGGGCGCCTTTTTCGTGTCTGCCTGTACCGCCCCATTCGCGGGTAAACCCGCTCCCACAGGCCAGGAGCCAGGCTCAAGGGCCTGTGGGAGCGGGTTTACCCGCGAAAGACCTAGCGCTTCTTGCCGCCCAGCAACGAGCCCATCAACCCGCGCACCAATTGCCGCCCAAGCTGATTGGCCGCCTGGCGCACCGCCGACTTGATCGCCTGTCCCGCCGCGCTCTGCAGGAACTCCCCAGCCTTGTCGGCGAAACTGTCGTCATCGGCCTTGGACTGGGGCACGGGCTCGACCGGCTCACCCTTGCGCTGGGTCAGCAGCTCATAGGCCGACTCGCGATCGATCGGCTTGTCGTAGCGACCCGCCAGCGGGGAATCCGTGATCAGCGCGGCACGTTCGCTCGCCGTCAACGGACCGATCCGCGACTGTGGCGGTGCGATCAGTACCCGCTGGACCATGGCCGGCGTGCCCTTCTCCTCCAGCGTGCCAACCAATGCCTCGCCAATGCCCAGCTCAGTCAGCACGGCCAGGCTGTCGAACGCCGGGTTCGGGCGGAAGCCATCGGCCACCGCGCGCAACGACTTCTGCTCCTTGGCGGTGAACGCCCGCAGTCCGTGCTGGATCCGCAGCCCCAGCTGCGCCAGCACCGCGTCGGGCAGGTCGCCCGGCGACTGGGTCACGAAGTAAACCCCCACGCCCTTGGAGCGGATCAGCCGCACCACCTGTTCCAGGCGATCCTGCAACGCCTTGGGCGTGCCATTGAACAGCAGGTGCGCTTCATCGAAGAACAGCGCCAGCACGGGCTTGTCGGCATCGCCGCGCTCGGGCAACTGCTCGAACAGCTCGGCCAGCAGCCACAGCAGGAAGGTCGCATAGACCTTGGGCGCGTCGTGCACCAGGCGACTGGCGTCCAGCAGGTGGATGCGCCCACGCCCATCGCTGTCCGGGCGCAGCAGGTCCTCCAGTTGCAGCGCCGGCTCGCCGAACAGTGCCTCGGCCCCCTGTTGCTCCAGCGTCGCCAGGCGGCGCAGCAGGGCCTGGGTCGAGGCGCTGGTCATCAGCGCGCTGTCCTCGCCGAGCAACTGCGGGTTGTCCTTCAGATGCGCGAGCAGCGCCTTGAGGTCCTTGAGATCGAGCAGCAGCAGGCCTTCCCGGTCAGCCACCTTGAAGGCGGCATACAAGGCCGCCTGCTGGCTGTCGGTGAGTTCGAGCAGGTTGCCCAGCAACAGCGGGCCCATTTCGCTCAAGGTGGTACGCAGCGGATGCCCCGACTGCCCGGCGATATCCCACAAGCTCACCGGATAGGCCTGAGGCCTGTGGTTCAGCCAGGGCATACCGGCGATGCGTTCGGCCACCTTGCCCTGGGGCGCGCCGGCAGCGCCAAGGCCGCACAGGTCACCCTTCACGTCCGCGGCGAACACCGCCACGCCGGCATCGCTGAACAGCTCGGTCAGATGCTGCAAGGTGACGGTCTTGCCCGTACCAGTGGCACCTGCCACCAATCCATGGCGATTGGCCAGGCGCATGGCCTGGGATACCGGCTGGCCATCCGGACCTGCGCCTATGACCATTCGTAAGGAATCCGACATATTGCTTTGTCCCCTGCTCAAGTTCTGCCACTGAACGGCCGATATTTCAAAATGATTCTTCCCAGAAAGAAAGACAGGAACACCCCGAAAAGGACCCACGGGAATTGTTGCACTGTTTTCCCGCCGTGCTTTGTGCGAACGACCCGATAAAAACCTTAGCGGACACGATCACGTTATGAATAAAAGCCTTCGTTTCAGCCACAAGATTCTACTGGCGGCATCACTGATCGTGATCCTCGCCTTCAGTCTGTTCACCCTCTACAACGACTACCTCCAGCGTAATGCCATTCGCGCGGACCTGGAAAACTATCTGGCCGAGATGGGTGACTCCACCTCCACCAATATCCGCAACCTGTTCGAAGGGCGGATCAAGCTGGTCGAGAACGTCGCCCAGAACCTGGCCCAGTACCCACAGAACACCGGCACCCTGCTCGGCCAGAACGCCCTGACCTCGAGCTTCCTCACCATCTATCTGGGCCAGCCCGACGGCACCTTCACCGTGCGTCCGGACACCAAGATGCCCGATGGCTACGACCCCCGCGTACGGCCTTGGTACAAGGACGGGCTGAACGCCAGCGGGCCGATCCTCACCGAGCCCTACATCGACATGGCCACCAACAAGATGGTCATCTCGATCATCAGCACCGCCTCGCGCTCGGTGGGCGTGGTCGGCGGCGACCTGGCCCTCGACGGCCTGGTGGACATCATCAACTCGCTGAACTTCGGCGGCATGGGCTACGCCTTCCTGGTCAACGACCAGGGCAAGGTCCTGGTGCATCCAGACAAGAACCTGGTGATGAAGTCCCTGTCGGACCTGTTCCCACAGAACACACCGAAACTGACCCGCGAGCTGACCGAAGTCGAGCTCGACGGCCAGACCCGCCTGGTCACCTTCACCCCGGTCAAGGGGCTGCCCTCGGCCAACTGGTACATCGGCCTGTCGGTGGACAAGGACAAGGCCTTCTCGATGCTCAGCACCTTCCGCACCTCGGCGGTGATCGCCACGCTGGTGGCGGTGGTGATCATCATCGCCCTGCTCGGCCTGCTGATTCGCGTGTTGCTGCAACCGCTGCACACCATGACCCGCGCCATGGAGAACATCGCCGAGGGCGAAGGTGACCTGACCCGCCGTCTGCAGATCCACAACCACGACGAGTTCGGCATCCTTGGCACCGCCTTCAACCGCTTCGTCGAGCGCATCCACGGTTCGATCCGCGAGGTGTCCTCGGCCACCGAGCAGGTCAACGAGGTGGCGCTGCGGGTGATCAGTGCCTCGAATTCGTCGATGAGCAACTCCGACGAGCAGTCCAATCGCACCAACAGCGTCGCCGCGGCCATCAACCAGCTCGGCGCCGCCGCCCAGGAAATCGCCGGCAACGCTGCCCAGGCTTCGCAGCATGCCAGCTCCGCCCGCCTGCTGGCCGAAGAAGGTCAGCAGGTGGTGCAGCGCAACATCGACGCGATGAATCGCCTGTCGGACCTGATCGTCGACTCCAGCGCGCACATCGAGACCCTCAACAACAAGACCGTCAACATCGGCCAGATCCTCGAGGTGATCACCAGCATTTCCCAGCAGACCAACCTGCTGGCGCTCAACGCCGCCATCGAGGCAGCCCGCGCCGGCGAGGCCGGGCGTGGTTTCGCCGTGGTTGCCGATGAAGTGCGCAACCTGGCGCACCGCACCCAGGAATCGGCGCAACAGGTGCAGACCATGATCGAGGAATTGCAGGTCGGTGCCCGCGAATCGGTCGAGACCATGGGCCAGAGCCAGCGCCACAGCCAGGACAGCCGGGAGATCGCCAACCAGGCGGGCGAGCGCCTGGGCAGCGTCACCCAGCGCATCGGCGAGATCGATGGCATGAACCAGTCGGTGGCCACCGCCACCGAAGAGCAGACCGCCGTGGTCGACTCGATCAACATGGACATCAACGAGATCAACATGCTCAACCAGGAAGGCGTCGAGAACCTGCAGGCCACCCTGCGTGCCTGCTCGGACCTCGAGCAGCAGGCCGGACGCCTCAAGCAGCTGGTCGGCAGCTTCCGCATCTAGCTGCAAGCTGCAAGCTACAAGCTACAAGCTACAAGTAAAAACAGGGCCGCACGCTCTTGCCTTTACTTGCAGCTTGCAGCTTGCAGCTTGCAGCTTGCAGCTTGCGGCTGCAGCTTGCAGCTTGCGGCTGCAGCTTGCGGCTTGCAGCCCCCCCAACCCGATCGAACAAACTATCCTTCAGGTAGGTCAACCCTCAGGCGCGTCATCGGCGGCTCATTCTCCGCCGATGGCACACCCGAGGACGATCCCGGAGGGATGCTGATCGTGCACATCGCCGACATCACCATGTTCTACGCCCCGGCCAGCGGCGGCGTGCGAACCTATCTTGATGCCAAACACCGCCGCCTCGACGCCATGCCCGGCGTTCGCCACAGCCTGCTGATCCCCGGCGCCAGCGCCAGCCATACCGATGGCATCTACCACGTTCCCGCCCCACCCCTGCCATTCGGCAACGGCTACCGCTTCCCAGTGCGCCTGGCGCCCTGGTGCAACGTGCTGCGGGGGCTGCGGCCCGACCTGATCGAGGTGGGTGACCCCTACCTCACCGCCTGGGCCGCGCTGGAGGCACGGCGCAAGCTCGACGTCCCGGTGATCGGTTTCTACCACTCCGACCTGCCACTGCTGGTGAGCAACCGCATGGGCCACTGGTTCACCCCTAATGTCGAGGCTTACGTCAGCAAACTGTACGGCCATTTCGACCGGGTCCTGGCGCCCAGCCAGGCGATGGCCGACAAGCTGCGCAGGCTCGGTGTCGCCAATGTCCACGTACAGCGCCTGGGCGTCGACCTGGGACTGTTCCACCCCGAACGCCGCGACCCCGGCCTGCGCGCGCAACTGGGCATCGCCGACACCAGCCGTCTGCTGGTCTTCGCCGGGCGCGGCTCGCGCGAGAAGAACCTGCCGGTGCTGCTCGACTGCATGCGCATCCTGGGCCGCCACTATCACCTGCTGCTGGTGGGGTCCAACATGCCGGCCAATGTGCCGGACAACGTCAGCGTGATCGATCATTTCTGCCCGCCTCAGGAAGTAGCCCGTCTGCTCGCCAGCGCCGACCTGCTGGTGCATGCCGGAGATCAGGAAACCTTCGGCCTGGTCATTCTCGAAGCCATGGCCAGCGCCACGCCCGTAGTGGCGGTGCGCGCCGGGGCCTTCGGCGAAATCGTCGGCGAACAATGCGGTCGCCTGTGCCGAGCCAATGACAGCCCGGCCATGGCCGCAGCGGTTCGCGAAGTGTTCGAGGCCGGCGTACGTTCGCTCGGTGTCCAGGCCCGTCGCCATGTCGAGCGCCACTACAGCTGGGATACCGTGGTCAACGGCCTGCTCGTGCATTACCAGGCGGTGCTCGGTCACCAGCCCTGGGCGCGCGCCCATGGCTGACCTGCATCGCGGCCCACGCAGCCTGATGCTGGTGCTGCACGATGTCGCGCCGGAAACCTGGCCGGACTACCAGCCCTTCGTGCAGGCCATCGATGCGCTGGGCGGCGTGCCGATGACCTGGCTGGTGGTGCCGGATTTCCATCACCGCAACGCGTTGCAACGCTCACCGACTTTCTGTCGCCTGCTCGAGCGACGCCTGGCCTGCGGCGACGAGCTGGCCCTGCACGGTTACTACCATGCTGACGACGGCCCGACACCTCGCGGGCCGGCCGAATACTTCATGCGCCGCCTGTATACCCACGAAGGCGAGTTCTACGGGCTCGACCAGGCCAGCGCGCGGCAACGGCTGGAGGCCGGGCTGGCGCTGTTCGCGCAGCAAGGCTGGCCAGTGGCGGGCTTCGTCGCCCCAGCCTGGCTGATGAGCGACGGCACGCGCCAAGCGCTTCGCCAACTGCCGCTGCGCTACACCAGCACGCCCCAGCACCTGTATCGCCTGCCGGACTTCACCGCCGTCGCCGCCCCCGGCCTGGTGTGGAGCGCGCGCAGCGCCTGGCGCCGCGGCTTGTCGAGAGTCGTCAGCGAGTGGCAATGTCGACGCTGGCACGAGGCCGACACCCTGCGCCTGGGGCTACACCCGGTGGACATGCGCCATGCCAGCGCACGCAACTACTGGCTCGACACCTTGCACACCCTGCTGGCACAGGGTCGCGAACCGCTGACCAAGTCCGCCTGGCTGGATCGCCAGCTGCCCCCATGAAGCGCCTGGGCTGGCTGGCCCTGGCGCTGCTGCCGGCACTGCTGGTCCCGGCCCTGCTCGGCGGCGGTCAGCTGCTGCCGCGCCTGCGCACCTTCGCCCCCGACCTGATGCTGCCGCTTCTGGGGATGATCCTGCTGTGCTGGACCCTCAATGCCGCACGCCTGCGTCTGTTGCTCGGCGAACAGGGCGCGCGACTGGGCCGGGTACGCAGCCTGGGCGTGGTCATGGCCACCGAGTTCGCCATCTGCAGTACGCCCGCAGGCAGCGGCGGCCCACTGACCTTGATGGCACTGCTGAGGCGTGAGCACATCGCCGCCTCGCGCAGCGGTGCGGTATTCGCCATGGATCAGCTGAACGATCTGGTGTTCTTCTTCTGCGCGATGCTGGCGATCGCCGCCTACGCCCTGTTCCACAGCCTTGGGCACAACCAGCAAAGCATGCTGCTGGGCAGTGCCCTGCTGCTGTGCGCGGCACTGGGAGGGATCGTCGGGCTGCTACGCGCCCGGCGCTCGGTGATGCGCGGCAACGGACGCCTGCTACGGCGACTGGGCATGGCCCCCGCGCGTCGACGGCACTGGGCGCGCAAGCTGCTGCGCTTCCTCCATGCCCTGGCCGACACCTGGCGCCTGCCCAAGCCTACCCTGGCGCTGGTGTTCGCCCTCACCTGCGCGCACTGGGGCCTGCGCTACAGCGTGCTGTTCCTGGTGTTGAGAGGGCTGGGGGTGGAACTGGCGTGGATACCGAGCTTCCTGGTGCAGATGCTCTCGCTCAGCGCCGGACAGTTCAGCCTGTTGCCGGGTGGCGCGGGAGCCGCGGAGGTGACCTCGGCGACCTTGTTGGCGCCACTGGTGGGATCGTCGACGGCAGCCGCGGCGATCCTGATCTGGCGTGCGGTCACGTTCTACTTCTATCTGCTTGCTGGCGGGCCGGTGTTTCTATGCCTGGTGGCAGGTCCGCTGCTGGCGCGCCGGCGTCGCCAGACGCATTGAAGCGCTGCCAGAGCTCGGCGGCACCGGGAAATTCGGTGCCGTCGTCGTCGCTCAACGCATCGGGATCGAAACGGGCCAGGCAACCCTCGCCCAAGGTCGGCGGCGCCGAGGCGCCGGCCTTGTCACGTGGATCCGCCATGCACAGGCCCTTGCTTCAGTTGAACACCACAGTTTTATTGCCATGCACCAGCACGCGGTCTTCCAGGTGGTAGCGCAGGCCGCGGGCCAGCACCATCTTCTCCACGTCGCGACCGAAACGCACCATGTCCTCGATGCTGTCGGCGTGGCTGACACGCACCACGTCCTGCTCGATGATCGGACCGGCATCCAGCTCTTCGGTGACGTAGTGGCAGGTTGCACCGATCAGTTTCACACCGCGCAGGGCCGCCTGGTGGTAGGGCTTGGCACCGACGAACGACGGCAGGAAGCTGTGGTGGATGTTGATGACTTTCTCGGCATACGCCTGGCACAGCTGTGGCGGCAGGATTTGCATGTAACGGGCCAGTACCACCGCGTCGGCAGCATATTCCTCGACCAGGCGCGACACTTCGGCGAAGGCTGGCTGCTTGTCCTTCGGATCGACCGGGACATGATGGAATGGAATGCCATGCCACTCGACCATGCTGCGCAGGTCGTTGTGGTTGGAGATCACGCAGGGAATCTCGCAATCCAGTTCATCGGTGTGCCAGCGGTGCAGCAGGTCGGCCAGGCAATGCGATTCGCGGCTGGCCATCAGCACCACACGCTTCTTCTGGGCGGAGTCGGTGATCCGCCAGGTCATGGAGAACTCTTCGGCGATCGGCGCGAACGCCTCGCGGAAAGCCTCGATACCGAACGGCAGCGACTCGGCACGAATTTCATGGCGCATGAAGAACCAGCCACTCTGCTCGTCGGAGTGGTGGCTGGCTTCGTTGATCCAGCCATTGTAGAGGGCCAGGAAATTACTGACTTTCGCCACGATGCCGACGCGGTCGGGGCAGGCAATCACCAGTCGATAGGTGCGCATGAGAGAGACTCCAGAACTTCGCAAAGGCGCGTATTCTAGCGGCCTGGCGGAAAAAACGCAGTAATCATCTACGCCCGTGCCCTGTCGCTTGCACGCGCAATTTGGCTTGCTAAATTCCCTTCGATTCAAGCGGCTGTGGCCAGCGCCCCGTCAACATGTAATTTTTTTTAACCTAATAGCGAGGAATTTTCCCTCTGCTATTAATTGACTCATGCCTTTTAATTGTTTACTTGCCAGTTTGGCCTGTCTATTATTGCCGGCACTGTCTCTCTGAACATGCATTAAGGAACACACCATGTCCCTGATCAACGAATACCGCGCCACCGAAGAAGCCATCAAGGAACTTCAAGCCCGTCTGGCCAACCTGTCGCAAGATGACAAGCTGAAGAAAGAACTGGAATTCGAAGGCAAGCTGCGCGCCCTGATGGGTGAATACTCCAAGTCCCTGCGTGACGTGATCGCCCTGCTCGATCCGGAAAGCAAACTGAGCAAGGCACCGCGCGGCGCTGTCAAGACCACCGCCACCAAGCGTGCGCGCAAAGTCAAGCAATACAAGAATCCGCACAATGGCGAGATCATTGAAACCAAGGGCGGCAACCACAAGACCCTGAAAGAGTGGAAAGCCAAGTGGGGCGGCGACGTCGTCGAAAGCTGGGCTACCCTGCTGGACTGATTCGCCGTACTGCGCATTGGTTTCAAGATGAAAAACGCCGGCACTTGCCGGCGTTTTTTGTTTTCCGCTCATTTCAAAGCTGGTAGTTCGCCTTCAACTGCCTGATATGTTCCGACCAGGCCGTCAGCACCTGCCGCCCCGCCTCGCTCGCAGCGTCCCAACTGCTCTGGCATGCCAGTTCGAAGTCAGCGATCGTCGTCGGCGCGCCATACCCAGGATCCATCAGGCGCTGCTGGCAGAACCCATGCCAACGCGCACGCTCCTGTTCATCCAGGGTATCGCTGAAGTTGCGCGCACGGTAACGGAACAACAACTCCGGCAGCCGCGCGTCATCGAACATCCAGTGCTGCTTGCCCAATTGTCCGGGGTCCATGCCGCGCACTTGCTCGCTCAGACGCTTATCCCGATCACCCAGGAATCCGTCATACAGCTGTTGCTCCGGATCTTCACTTGGCGCGAACCCTTCCTCCTGGAAAATGACAGGCAACTTGTCCCGCCAGTGGTCCTGCTGATTAGCCAATTGCTCGCCACTTGACTGCAACGCCGACAAGTCGATGCCGAGGCGTTGCTGATCGACAGGGCGCAGTACCGACAGTGGCGCCAATACCGGGCAGCGATTGATGTGCACCAACTTGAGCGGTACTGGTAGTTGGCCTTCGGCCATGTCTTCACGTCGTGTGTATAAACGCTGACGCAAGGCTTCTGCACTTTCCTGGAGCAGTGGCTGTGTATCCTGCTGCAGATCACAGACAATCAATGCATTGCGATTGCGCGGGTGCCAGGCCAACGGCAGCACCACCCCGATATAGTTGCGCTGGGCCGAGAAGCGACCGGATACATGCACCAGCGGTTGCAACAAGCGAACCTGTTCCATGACCTTGTGCTTGCTGCGCAGTTGGAACAACCAGTCGTACAACTTCGGCTGTTTCTCGCGAATCAGACGCGCCAGGGCGATCGTCGCCCGTACGTCGGAAAGCGCTTCGTGGGCTTGGCCATGATCCAGGCCGTTGGCCTTGCTCAGCAGCTCCAGGCGCAGGCTGGTGCGCCCATCCTGTTGCGGCCACTGGATACCCTCTGGACGCAAGGCATAGGCGGTGCGCACCACATCGATCAAGTCCCAACGGCTGTTGCCGCCCTGCCATTCACGGGCGTAGGGGTCGAAGAAGTTCCGATAGAGGCTGTAGCGGGTGACTTCGTCATCGAAACGCAGGGTGTTGTAGCCAGCGCCACAGGTGCCAGGCCTGGCCAGCTGCTCATGTACCCGGGTCATGAACTCGCCTTCGCACAGCCCATGGCTGGCCAGCTGCTGCGGGGTGATGCCGGTCACCAGGCAAGCCGCCGGGTGCGGAAGAATGTCGTCGGAGGGGCGGCAGTAAAGGCTGATCGGCGCCTCGATCTCATTGAGATCGAGGTCAGTGCGCACGCCGGCCATCTGCAATGGGCGGTCGCAGCGCGGGTTGATGCCGGTGGTTTCGTAGTCGTGCCAGAAGATGCTGGAGCTCACGGGGTCGTCCTGTAACAAGGTCGTCCAGAGTCTAGCGGTCCAAGCGTTGCCCAGGCCAGCCTCAGACCGAGGCGTTCGCGGGGCGGAAAGTGAAGAAATCGCGTAGGGAACGCACGAAGTCGTCGTATTCCTGCGGCGCCTGCAGCAGCATGAAGCCGGCATCGTAGTGCCCAGGTGTTTCGTCTTCGCGGCACCACAGGCAACTGGCGGTCAGGTTGATGAACTGCAGCCCGCCTCCGGCCAACGGCACGCGCAATTGCAGCTCGAAATCAGGCCCTGCCAGCACCGGCAGTTGGCTGATCAGCATCAACCCATCCTCGGACGCATTGCCCAGATAGCCGATCTGCTGGTCGGTGAAGCGGTTGAACACCTTGAGCACGCAAGGCAACTGATGGCGTTCGATGTGTCGCTCGATGAACATGGTCGCAGTGAGGTCCTGTACCTGATGCCAGGAAGACAAGGTACTGGCGATGATCGTTACAACGCTTTAACAGATTAGTCCAAACCGACGGACGGACTACATGAAATCATCGACACCTTGGCATTAACGCCAAGGTGTAGTGTTCGCAGGCGTGGCCATTGCCGCTTCGCCACGCAGGTGCCCAAGCTTCTCCAGCGTCTGCAGGCGCGCCTGCGCGCGGTAGGCATACTCATTGCGCGGGTATTGCTGGATCAGGTACTGGTAGGTCTGTGCCGCGTCGACATAGAGCTTCTGTCGCTCCAGGCACTGGCCGCGCAGCAGCGAAACCTCCGGATGGATGAACGGACGGGCGCGACTGGTGCGGTCGACCTGGGACAGCTCCAGCATCACCTTGGCACAGTCGCCACGGTCGTAGGCCCGATAGGCATTGTTCAGGTGATGGTCCATGGACCAGCGGGTGCAGCCGACGACACTGGCCGCCATGGTCAAAACGATCAGGGTGCGCATGGGAATTCTCCTTTGATGGGCAGTGTATCGGCGCATTGCCGGGTTTCTTCAGCTGCAAGCTGCAAGCTCCAAGCTCCAAGCTGCAAGCTGCAAGCTGCAAGCTCCAAGCTCCAAGCTGCAAGCTGCAAGCTGCAAGTGGTTGTACGCCGCCCCTTACTTGTAGCTTGTAGCTTGCCGCTTGTAGCTTATCGCTGCCGCCGAGCCGACCGTTCAAACGCAACCCTGCCTTGCGTGCCGGTAGTGCAACGGAACAATGACTACAGCGCAATTGAGGAGTAGCCTTTCGCTGCGCTTCACTATAGGAGTCTGTGCATGACCATCCGCCGTACCAAAATCGTCGCCACCCTTGGCCCCGCCAGCAACTCGCCGGAAGTGATCGAACAGCTGATCCTCGCCGGCCTGGACGTGGCACGTCTGAACTTCTCCCACGGCACCCCGGACGAGCACAAGGCCCGCGCCCGCCTGATCCGCGACATCGCCGCCAAGAACGGCCGCCACGTCGCGCTGCTGGGCGATCTGCAGGGTCCGAAGATCCGCATCGCCAAGTTCGCCAACAAGCGCATCGAATTGAAGATCGGTGACAAGTTCACCTTCTCCACCGCCCACCCGCTCACCGAAGGCACCCAGGACATCGTCGGCATCGACTACCCCGACCTGGTCAAGGACTGCGGCGTCGGTGACGAACTGCTGCTCGACGACGGCCGTGTGGTCATGCGCGTCGAGACCGCCACGGCGGACGCCCTGCACTGCGTGGTGATCATCGGTGGCCCGCTGTCGGACCACAAAGGCATCAACCGCAAAGGCGGCGGCCTGACCGCCCCGGCCCTGACCGAGAAGGACAAGGCCGACATCAAGCTGGCCGCGGAAATGGACCTGGACTACCTGGCCGTGTCGTTCCCGCGCGACGCCAGCGACATGGAATACGCGCGCAAGCTGCGTGACGAAGCCGG
This sequence comes from Pseudomonas sp. GD03858, assembly GCF_029840925.1. GTDB lineage: Bacteria > Pseudomonadota > Gammaproteobacteria > Pseudomonadales > Pseudomonadaceae > Aquipseudomonas. The sequence continues at coordinate 1,897 of NZ_JAOCDM010000009.1, read as the reverse complement.
CGGCAGCGCCTGGCTGGTGGCCAAGATCGAACGCGCCGAAGCGGTCGCCGACGACGAGACCCTGGACAAGCTGATCGCCGCCTCCGACGCGGTGATGGTCGCCCGTGGCGACCTGGGCGTGGAAATCGGCGACGCCGAGCTGATCGCCATCCAGAAGAAGATCATCCAGCACGCCCGCCGCAACAACAAGGCAGTGATCGTCGCGACCCAGATGATGGAGTCGATGATCCAGAACCCGATGCCGACCCGCGCCGAAGTGTCCGACGTGGCCAACGCCGTGCTCGACAACACCGACGCGGTGATGCTGTCGGCCGAGAGCGCCGCCGGCGCCTACCCGATCGAAGCCGTACAGGCCATGGCCCGAATCTGCTCGGGCGCCGAGAAGCACCCGACCAGCCAGAAGTCCAGCCACCGCCTGCACACCACCTTCGAGCGCTGCGACGAATCCATCGCCCTGGCGGCCATGTACACCGCCAACCACTTCCCGGGCGTCAAGGCGATCATCGCCCTCACCGAAAGTGGCTACACCCCGCTGATCATGTCGCGCCTGCGCTCGCACGTGCCGATCTTCGCCCTGTCGCCGCACCGCGCCACCCAGGCCCGTGCCAACATGTTCCGCGGCGTCTACCCGATCGCCTTCGACCCGGCCTCGCTGCCGGCCGACAAGGTGAGCCAGGCAGCGGTCGACGAGCTGCTCAAGCGCGGTCTGGTCGAGCAAGGTGACTGGGTGATCCTGACCAAGGGCGACAGCTATCACACCATCGGTGGCACCAACGGCATGAAGATCCTGCACGTGGGTGATCCGCTGATCGGTTGATCCTGCTCCCGTTGGGGCCGCTTTGCGGCCCTATCGCGACACAAGGCCGCTTCCACAACTACCGCGCAGCTCCAGGGTTGCGGGGAACCTGTGGGAGCGGCCTTGCGTCGCGAAAGGAGGGCAAAGCCCTCCCTGTTCTCTCAGGCATGCTCACTGAACACATCGGCAAACAACTGCCCCCTGGGCATCCCCGCTATAAATAGCCGCCGAGCAAACTGCTCTACCCGCCCCGGCGCCCCGCACACCAGCGCCACCGTCTGACGCGACGCCAAGCGCAACCCCGCCAACGCCTCCTCGAAATCCTCGCTCGCCACCAGTTCCACACTCACCTGTTCCCCAGCCAGCGCCTGTAAAGCTTCGGCCAGGTAATGCTCACGAGCCACATGCAGCACCTTGATCGGCCCCAGGTGCCCTTGCTGCAGCGCCTCGCGCAGGATGCCCCACAACGGCGCCAGCCCGGTGCCTGCGGCCAGCAACCAGAGCGGCCGTGTCTGCCAGTCCGGATCGTAGTGCAACGCCCCGCCCCTGAGCTCGCCCAGCCTCAGCACATCGCCCAAGCGAAGCTGCCTTGCCTGATCGCAGAACGCACCGGGACGGTGGCAGTCCAGGTGGAACTCCAGGAAGTCGTCCTCGCCCGGCAGGCTCGCCAACGAGTAGGGTCGCGCGACGCCGCCGCTCCACAACACCAAGTGCTGCCCGGCCTTGTAGCGCAGTGGCCGCTCCGCTCGCAGCCTCAGGCGCAGCACCTCGGCGAACCAGTCCAACCCGATCACGGTTGCCGGCAGTCCATCGCTTCGGGGATCGAACAGCGCCACCCGCAGGTCGCTGGCGACCGAGCACTGGCAGGCCAGGCGCCAGCCCTGCTCGCGCTTGTCCGCCGCCAGCGCCTCGGGTTTCGCGTCGACGGGCATACCGTCCAGGCAACGCACCAGACAGGCGTGGCAGCTGCCGGCGCGGCAGCTGTAGGGCACGGCGCAACCGGCGTCGTTGAGCGCATCGAGCAGGTTGCTGTCGGCGGGCACCCACCAACGGCGTTCGCCCACGCAAAGTTCGGGCATGTCAGTTCATCTCCAAATGCAA